>DBQJ01000009.1:0-13645 GCA_002305205.1 candidate division WWE3 bacterium UBA1397
GTATCTTTATCGGTTAATATTATCAGCACGCCCTCAGCAAGGGGATCTAATGTTCCTGCATGCCCAACCTTCTTTATAACAAGTTTTCTTTTAACTTCAGAAACAATGCTATAGCTCGTTCTACCTCTTTTTTTATATATATTTAAAATCACTAAAGCATTATACCCTGTTATTGACACAAAAAAGTAATAAGTGTAAAAATAGACTCATGGTAATTCATTGCCAGAAACAAACATTCAATACTCGTACAACAACCCCTAAAAGGGGTAAATAATTAATTACACTTTAATATCGTCAATTTTCAGGTAAAATTAAGTTTAGGAGAAAAATATGAATAAAAAGATAAAAGTAATTGAAAAGTTAAAAAACGATCCTTTAATGCCTCTCAGACATACAGCAGAACATATAATGCATACTGCGGTTGAAGCATTGTTTCCCGGTGCTAAGAAAGTCATGGGACCCCCTATAGAAGATGGATTTTATGGAGATTTTGATATTAATCAGCAGATAAATGAAGAAGATCTAAAAAAGATAGAAGATAAGATGAGGGAAATAATTAAAGCAGGGATTCCGATGAAAATGAAAGAAATAACAGAAAAGGAAGCTAAAGAAATATTTTCCGGTAATCCATATAAACTTGAATTAATAGATGGATTTTTAAAAGATGGGAAAAAGCTTAGTGTGTGCGAATTAGGAAAAAAGGGAGAAAAATATCATGATATTGATCTATGCGCAGGACCACATTTAGACAATACGAGCAAAGTTGGAGCATTTAAGATATTAAATATTGCAGGAGCATACTGGAGAGGAAATGAGAAGAATAAACAGTTGGTAAGACTTTATGCCACGGCATTTGCTAATCAGAAGGATTTGGAAGAACATCTTAATAAATTAGAAGAAATAAAAAAAAGAGACCATAGAAATCTTAACAAAACTTTAGAACTATTCCTTATCTCAGAAGAAGTAGGTCCCGGTCTTCCTATGTGGCTTCCCAATGGAATGATAATAAGAGAGGAATTGGAAAAATGGGGTAAGGATACAGAGGAAAAATGGGGATATAAAAGAGTTTCGTCTCCCTTTATGACTAAAAAGACTTTATTTGAGATATCAGGCCATATTCCATACTTTGAGAATGATATGTATAAAGTACAAGTGCCCGGTGAAGATAAAGAAGATTACTATATAAAACCAATGAATTGTCCTTTTCATCACATGATATTTAAGTCTAAACCCAGAAGTTACAAAGAACTTCCTCTAAGATTAGCTGAATACGGTACCGTTGCCCGGTATGAAGACAGGGGGTCTTTGAATGGAATATTAAGACCAAGAATATTTGTACAAAATGATGCTCATGTTTATTGTACAGAAGAACAAGCCATAGATGTATTTGTAGAGATAATAGATTTACATAAATATTATTACGATAAACTGGGATTAAAAGATTATAGAATAATATTAGGATTAAGAGACCCAAACAATATGGGTAAATACCACGGAGATGAAGGAATGTGGCAAAAGGCAGAAAAACTTTCCAGACAGGCAATGGATAAAGCAGGTATTGAATATTTGGTAGAAAATGAAGGTGCAGCTCATTACGGACCTAAAATGGATCTTAAAATTAAATCGGCTATCGGAAATGAATACGCTATATCTACAAACCAAATCGATTTGTTTATGCCTATGAAATTCAATCTCACATATATAGATAAAGACGGTAAGGAAAAATATGTCATAGTCCAGCATAGGGCGCCCTTAGGTTCATCGGAAAGATTCGTAGGCTTTTTAACGGAACACTTTGCCGGAAATTATCCTTTATGGCTGTCTCCTCTTCAGGTATCGATAATACCTTTAGGAGAAAAGCATATGGAATATGCAGATACTATTGAAAATGAAATAAGAGATTTGGGATTAAGAGTGGAAGTAGATAGAAGAAATGACACTATGCAGTCCAAGATAAGAGATGCACAGATGAGAAAAGTTCCTTATATGCTTATACTGGGAGATAAAGAAGTAGCAGAGAATAAAATAAGTCTTAGGTTAAGAACGGGGGAAAACGTAGGTAAGATGAATAAAAATGACTTTTATACTAAAGCAAAGGACATTTATTTGACCAAAGGCCTTCAATTGTGGTAATTTATCCAAGTCCTAGGAGGTAAATAGTATACAAAACAAATACA
The DNA here is from genome assembly GCA_002305205.1 of candidate division WWE3 bacterium UBA1397. Taxonomy (GTDB): domain Bacteria; phylum Patescibacteriota; class WWE3; order UBA101185; family UBA10185; genus UBA1397. The sequence goes on from DBQJ01000009.1 coordinate 2,178, forward strand.
TAGTAAACCAATCAATTAGATGTAAAGAACTTAGAGTAGTAGATGATAAAGGTGGCAATTTAGGTGTCATTCCAACTGAAAAAGCGTTGGAAATAGCCAAGGAGAAACAGTTAGATCTTCTTCTAATAGCACCAAATGCAAATCCTCCGGTAGCCAGGATAGTGAACTTTAACAAATATCTTTACGATGAAAACAGAAAAGAAAGAGCAAATAAATCAAAGATAAAAAAAACAGAAATAAAGGAGCTGAGAATGACACCTATGACAAGCAATGGGGATATAGTTCGTCTTTCTAAAAGAGCTGTACAGTTTATGGAAGATGGGAATAAAGTAAAAGTAAGCGTAAAGATGAAAGGAAGACAGATGGCTCATCCTGAAGTAGCAAGAGAGAAAATAAATAGGATGATCGAGGAGTTATCTGATAAAGCAAAAACTGAAGGAGAACCAAAACTAGTCGGGAGTCTTCTTTGGGTTGTATTTTTATCAAAGTAAGTAATTATTATTAGCAGGAAAAAATGCCAAAAATAAAAACCAAAAAAACAATATTAAAAAGAATAAGAATAACCCGAAAAGGTAAGATATTGAAAAAAAATACCAGAATGGGTCATTTAAAAATAAAGTTTGATGCTTCTAGAAAAAGCAGAAAGTCCAATATAGTATCGCAGGATAATAAAGGACATATAAAAGTAATTAGAAAATTAGTGGGAAAACACGGAAAGGGTTTAGGTAAAAAGTAATATGCCAAGAGTAAAAGGAGGATTCAGAACAAGAAGAATACATAAGAAAGTGTTGGCTCTGGCTAAAGGATACAGGGGATCAAGAAATAGGCTCTTTAAAAGAGCAAATGAAGCAGTTGTAAGGGCAGGGGAGCATGCTTTTGAAGGCAGAAAACAAAGAAAAAGAGATTTCAGAAGATTATGGATTGCCAGAATAAACTCAGCTCTATCCGGTGAAAATATACAATACAGCAGATTTATAGAAGGACTCAGAAAAGCAAATATTAACTTAGATAGAAAAACATTGTCGGAAATGGCAATTAACAATCCATCTTCCTTTTCTGAAATAGTAAATAAAGCAAAAGAAGCTATAAAATAATATATAGTGCCCAATAATACAATAGAAAACAAAGAGGATAGTTATAAAAGAATTAGATTTAATCAATTCTTCAAAATAACTTGGTGGACATTCAATCTTGTTTATAACATATTTCCCTTAAGAACTATTGTATGGTTAGTGGCAACAATTATATTAGAATTAGAATCAATTCTGTATACCTATATATTTGCTAAGACAGTAGATGCATTAGTGAATACCGCGCAACAGGATAACGCAGTAATAAATTCACTCTATCCCTATATCTTAATTTTATTACTCTATAGTATATTTACACTAGCTGTAAGGTTGATTAAAAATACGTCCCATTCGTATATAAGGTTGAAAAGCCCGGCGGAGATTAGAAGGAAATTTTATACCAAAATACACTCACTCGGTATCCAAACACTGGAACAACCGGGTGTTAACGATAAAATAACAAGAGCAGATGGAAATCTTGGAAATGTTTTATATTATCTCTCAGGATCAATTACCTTAGTATCAAAATTTATTAATACTATAACCATAGGCTCTCTGTTATTTTCAATACTTCCATGGTTTGCCCCCCTCATAATATTAATTACGATACCTTATATCTTATACGACAAAAATATGAGAATGAAGATATACAAAGTGGATTACGAAAATACTGAGAAGAGAAGAATAGCGTCAAATGGGGCCCATAATTTATCCAATATCTCGACTCTCCAGGAAATAATAATTACTAATGCTATATCATTTCTTGATGATAAATATATGTCATTTCAGAATTGGATTAATAACATATTTGTTAAATTACAGAATAAAGCTAGGGTGGGAACCAATATTCTATCTTTAATCGCCCAAATATTAGTACTTTACGGTTATTTTCATGTTTTTAAAAAGCTGTTATTTAAAACTATAACCGTGGGAAATACATTATTCTGGATTAGATCGTTGGATATGTTTAAAGGGTCGCTTGAAAGTTTATCTACTACCTTCAATGATCAGTTCGAATCATCAATACAATTAAAAGATACTTACGAGTTGTTTATGACAAAACCATCCTTTAAAGATGGGCTTACAGACCTTCAAAAATTAGATAAAGGTCCAGAGATAATATTTGAGAACGTATCATTTAAATATCCAAATACGGAAAGATATGTATTAAAAAATCTTAATCTTAAGATTAAGTCAGGAGAAGAAATAGCTATTGTTGGGGTAAATGGCGCCGGAAAAACCACCCTGGTGAAATTAATATCCCGATTTTATCCTGTTACTGAAGGAAATATCTACATCAATGGAATAAATATATTGGATATAAAATCAGAGTCTTTGTATAAAAATATGGGAGTATTATTCCAAGATTATAATAACTATAACTTTCTGACTGCAGAAGAAAACATATACATAGGTAAATCTTATGAGCCTTTTGATGATTTTAAAATGAGGGTTTCAGTACAAACAGCGGATGCAATGGATTTTATAAATGAATACCCCAATAAATTTAAACAGATACTAGATCCAAGGTATAAAGGAGGGATAAAACCAAGTACGGGACAGTGGCAGAAATTAGCTATAGCCAGATTTTTATACAGGAACGCTCCCTTAGTAATATTTGATGAACCTACAGCTTCTATAGATGCATCATCAGAATATAAGATATTTAACTCAATATATGACTTCTTTGAGAAAAAAACGGTAATAATTATCTCTCATAGATTTTCAACTGTAAGAAACGCAGATAGGATTATTGTTCTAGATAACGGCGATATTGTAGAAGATGGAACGCATAAAGAACTAATGGAAAAGAAAGGAAAATACTATGAATCATTTAGTTTACAAGCTAAGGGATACACAGACTAACATAATCATTCATAGCTCCATTATTTAGTGATAAAATCAATTAAATATTCTATGAATACAGACGATTTATTACAAAAATTTAATTCTGATATATCATCAGCTGTAAATAAAAAAGCTGTTGATGAGATATATCTAAAATACTTTTCTAAATCAAACGGAATAATTACAAATCTCATAAAAGAATTGTCTTCACTAAATATAGAGGATAAAAAGAAACTTGGTCCTTTATACAACAATCTATCTAAGGAGATTAAAGACAGGATAGATAAAAAAAGAGAGGAGATAGAAAACAGTATTAAGAATAACCCTATGGTTGATTTAACTTACCCTCTTCCTGCTAAAAAGATAGGTAATTTACATCCTACCACAGAAACAATTAGAAAAATGAATGACTTCTTTAGATATTATGGATTTTCAATAATTGAAGGGCAGGAAATAGAAACAGAGGAATATAACTTTAGAAAATTAAACTTACCTGAAGGGCACCCTGCTACCGATTTACAGGATACTCTCTATATTTCACAAAAGAACGGGATTCTTCTTAGAACACACACATCTTCTGTAGAATCCAGACTTCTTACTCAATATAAACCACCCATAAGGGCAGTAACGCCGGGAAGATGTTATAGGAATGAAACAACAAATTCAACTAACGGAGCTTTCTTTTATCAATACCAGGGTGTTGTAGTTGATAAAGGGATTAATATACAGAATTTAAAATCTACGTTAGAGAATTTTCATAAGTTTTTATTTGGAAATGATGTAATTTTAAGATTTAGATATAAATATTATCCCGAAGTATCCCCGGGTATGGGAACTGATATTCAATGTTCATTTTGTAAAGGAAAAGGGTGCTCCATATGTAAATATAGGGGTTGGGTAGAGGTATTAGGTTCAGGAATGATACATTACAATACGCTAAAATCCTGCGGGATAGATCCGGAGATTTATACCGGTTTTGCGTTTGGAATAGGTGTTGATAGATTAGTAATGCAAAAATACGGGATTAAAGATATTAGGGATTTATATGAAGGAGGAATGATTTATCTATGAAAGTACCTTTAATCTGGCTTAAGGATTATATAAAAATAAATAAAAATCCAAGAGAGATAGCTGAATCATTTACATATTTAGGTTTAATGCTTGATAAAATTATAGATGATAAAGTATTAGATTTAGAGCATAGAATGGATAGATCAGACTGGCTATCTATAACAGGCTGTGCGAGAGATTTAGCTGCATTTGAAGGTAAGGAATTTATTAATCCTAGTATAGAACATCCCGATGGAAAACCAATGAATGAAGAAAGTAGAATAGATGTAAAAATTCAATGCCCGGAGTTAGTTAATAGATTTAACACAAGAGTATTTAAAGGTATAAAAGTATCTGATTCTCCCCAATGGCTTAAAGAAAGATTAGAACTTTACGGAATTCCTTCAATAAATAATATTGTTGATATAACAAACTTTGTAATGGTAGAGATGGGGCAGCCAATGCATGCTCAAGATATAGATAAAATGCAAAAGAAGGAAATAGTAATAAGAAGAGCCAAAGAAGGGGAAGAAATAACGACATTATTAGGTCAAAAACTATCACTAAACAACAATCAATTTGTACTAACGCAAAACAATATACCTACAGTTCTAGGAGGTATAGTAGGTACACATTTAACATCAGTTGATTTGAATACTAAAAATATTGTTTTAGATGCAGGTAATTATGATCAAGTAAGTATAAGAAAAAACTCCAGAGAATTAAAAATTCAAAACGAAACAGTATTAAGATATGATAAATATTTACATCCTCATTTAGCTGAAATGGCTATGGAAAGAGCTACAAAGCTAATATTAGAATTGGCGGGAGGAGAATATTTTAATAACATAGATTATTATCCTAAAATAATTCCATTAAAAAAACTGAGTTTAAGATATTCAAGAATTAAAATGGTATCGGGTATAGAAATAGGGCAGAGTAGGGTGGAAATGATATTAAGAACCCTGGGTTATAAAATTTTAAATACTACTGATAAAGATATTTCTTTGGAAGTACCATATTTTAGAACAGATGTAGAAGTTGAAGATGATCTTGTAGCTGATATTTTAAGAATAGGCAATTATTCAAACATACCTTCTACACCAATACATAATGCTCCTCCAAAAGAAATAACTCCTCCAATCTACAAATTTCAGGAAAAATTGAGGGATATATTATTAAATCTGGGTATGAACGAGCACATAACAAATCCTCTTCTGCCCAAAAATAACAATGATATAAAGCAGATAGCATTGGAAAATTCCTTCTCGTCAGATAGATCTGCTCTTAGAACAAATATAAAGGATACATTAGAATCTGTAATAGATGTATATAGAAAGAATAAAGTAAAAGATATTGGAATATTTGAAGTAGGCAATATATATACTAAAGAGAAGGAAATTAAAAATATAGATAGTCTTAAAGAAACAAGTGTGTTAACAGCTATATATGACAATACTGAATTAAATGAATATGAAATATCAAATAAGCTTAAAAGCATACTGTCGGGTATATTTTCATCTCTTGATATTAAGGACTATGTATATGTTAGAGAAGGTAAAAATACTGTTATTTATGTAAATAATAATATGGATAAAGAAAGAGTAGGGGAAATTGAATATAATTCATTTTCATTACACTTAGAAAAATTGATGGATATGGCCAATTACCCAAGAGTATCGCATATATGCACCAGGATAATTTCTAAAAGGACAGAAGATATATCTTTGATTGTTAAACTAAGGCAGGAGATAGGACCTATATATCAGCTAATTAAAAATTACGATAAAAATATCTTAGAAGTAGAGGTTAGGGAAGTAACAATAGATGAAAATATAAAAAAAGACGCCAAGCTGGTATTAATAAAAATATACTATGAAGGTGAGTTTAAAGAAGTTAAGGAAAGAATGCTCGCAGAATTAAAAGATAAATTCAATATCGAAGTAAGATCCTGATAATTAATAACCTCCAATTATTAACTTTATATCGGTATCTCCCTTGTTCCCTTTCTCATCCTCAGCTACTACTTTGAATTCATGCTCTCCGAAATCTTTTGGTGTAAGTTTAAAATTGTATCCAAATGGTTCGTTGCTGTCTTCAGCTTTCTTGTCATCATCCATGTATATTCTTACTTTCTCTATATCATAATATGAAGATGTTTCTATATTTAGCCTAAATTCCATTGGCACAGTATCCCCATCATCTAGTCCTACTATCTCAACAAATACCTCATCTTTATTGCTTACTTCATCATCATCAAACTCTAATCTAGATACCATCTGTGGAGGAAAATATTCATCCTCTCCCTTATATTCTTCTTTAATCCAAGCATCTACTGCCGGCTGCCATTCAGGAAGAACATCTTGTATTTTTATAAAATTCTTAACTGATGTTTCTTTAGCTTTCTTGCAGTCTTCGTTTGTGATTCTTCCATCAATCTTGCAGATCTCTATCTTTATATACCAATCACTCTTTGCTGTAGGTGAGGTAGATTTAATAAACCATTCATTTCTTTTCTTTCTATCTTCGTAAGGAAGACCTCCTGTGAGAGAATCTACCTCAATCTTCTCTACATCTTTTGGAGCCTCGAATTTCTCATCTTTTTTATCTTTTAAATATTCCGTTAAATATTTATGCCATATGGGTGAGGCCCCTGTAATACCCGATGCAATATAGGGATCCATTCTTTCATTATTATTATTTCCTACCCACACACCAACAACTACAGAAGGAGTAAAACCCATTGCATAATTATCTCTTTTATCATCTGTTGTACCGGTTTTTGCAGCAACTGTATGCCCTGATATGTTTAATAAACTACCTGCACCAAATACATCACTTCTCGCCCCATCATCAGATAATATATCTGAAATTAAAAATGCAACTTTTTCATCCAATGCTCTTGTTTCTAGTGATGCCGGTTTCCAAACGACATTTCCTTCAGAATCCAAAACCTCAATAATTGGGGTAGGTTCCCTATAAATACCCTTAGCTGCGAATACTGAATAAGCTGCAGTTAATTCTAATAATTTAGTTTCCCCTCCTCCCAAAGTTAATGCTAAACCATATCTGGTTCTATCTGTAAACGTAGATATACCCATCTTCTCCGCTAGATTTATCATATTATCTATACCTGCTATCTTTAATGCCTTTACAGCAGGAATATTCAAAGAATTAGCCAATGATTTTCTTAAAGAAACAATACCTCTGAATATGCCATCATAATTTTCAGGCACATAAGGTTTATCGGGGGAAGATCCTTCAAAAGATGTAGGTACATCTAAAAATGGCTGTGCAGCTGTATAACCTTGGGATAGAAGAGTAGCGTATGTTATTGGTTTAATTGCAGATCCCGGCTGTCTGTTTGATATAGCAACGTTAACATAAGGGTCAAATTTACAGCTGTTTTCTCCTGTACCTCCGGATATACAGTTTTCAGGCTGGGGATCAATGTTATAGCCTTTAGAGCCTACCATAGCTAATATTTGGCCTGTTTTAGGGTCTAGAACAACCATAGCGCCATTCCATACGTTAAGACCTTTAGAATCTTCCACTACGGAGAATACTGTATCTTGGGCTAATTTCTGGGCTTTAGGATCAAGGGATGTTTTAATCTTTAAACCGCCCTTTTCAACCATCTCTTCCCCTAGTATGTCTATCAAATATTGCTTGGTATAAAAAACAAAATGGGGGGCTTCAAGAGGAACTCTGGCAGTTTCAAAGTTTAATTCTTCATCTCTTGCTTTTTGATAATCTTCATCACTTAAGAAATATTTTCTACCTGAGGAATCAGACCAGCCTCTTTCTTTCATTAAATAGAGTACATAGTTTTTTCTTTCTATACCTGCTTCCGGATTAGGTCCAAACTGCGAGTAATATGTCGGGCTTTGTGGCAACCCAGCAAGATAGGCAGATTCTGCTAGAGTTAGGTCTTTAGGCAGTTTGTTAAAATAAGCTTTTGCAGCACTATATATTCCATAGTTTTGACCCCCGTAGGGAGTTTCATTAAGGTACATTTGTATTATTTCATCTTTGGTATATCTGTTTTCAAGCTGAAGAGACAGGATAAATTCTTTTATTTTCCTCACTACAGTCCTTTCCTGGCTTAATAGTGTATTTTTAATAACTTGTTGAGTAAGTGTAGATCCCCCCTGCAAACCCTCACCTGTAAAAGTATTCTTTAATGCTCTTGCCATCCCTCTGAGAGAATATCCCTGATGTTTATAGAACTCTGAATCTTCTGTAGCTAGTGTTGCATGAATTACGTCAGGTGATATTTCATCAAGTTCAACCAATGTTCTATTCTTTTCTCCGTATACTTCGTATATGAGAGAATCTTCCCTGTCATAAAATCTGGTTGATAACTCAAAACTTCTTTCAAGAAGCTGGTTTGGGCTTGGAAGTTCTCTGGAGAAATAAGCAAATATAATAATTACAGCAAAGAAGCATATAACACTAAGTCCGAATATTATTGAAGCAAGATAAGTAACAAATATTAATTTTTTCTTCTTCTGTTTAGTATTAATTTGCTTTTTCTTATGTTTCATAAATAGTTTATTAAAATATTCACTTATCTTACCACTTAGAATATTAATATGGTTTTTAATATTGAATATAACCTTTAATCTTCTCTTCGGTTTATAGAAATTTGATGGGGTAGAAATCACTTTCATATTATATTTATATTAACGTAAATGATCAAATTACCTAAATACATGGATTTGATTAAATATTAAATATTGAGTATATTCCTATTCCAATATTCTAAGTAAAAGGAGAAGGAAATGAGAATTTACAAAGTAAAATATGAGGATGGGGAGTTAAAAACTCGGAAAATGGTCGGAAGCGGCCATTTTGTCAACGGGGGAACAAAGATTTGTACGAAGTGCGTCTTGACGACAGGCGATCTCATTGAAGTAGGGGGTAAAATCGCAATCGTCACAGGATATAAGGAAGTAGGGAAGGAGAAACAATATTCCCTACGAGACATATCATAAAATAGCCATGCCCTGTGAACGTTATTTTTCACAGGGCTTTTCTTTTACTGCGATAGAAAGGAGAAAGGAGAAAGAAGATGAAATTATTCAAGTGTCTTTACAAACCTCCGTGGAGAAGAAATTATCTGATCAGGGGGGACGAAGTAGGACCGGTGGAGCTGCTTAATAGAAATAATAAGCATATGTTGAAAACTGATACACAACTTGAAGATGGAACATACTATCTTGGAGGTATGATCATAACCATCTTGAAAGAAGAAAAAACGGATGAGGATGGTTATACATATTCCTTCAGATATGGGTCCTAAATGGAGGAAAGATGAAAAAGACACTATACTATGGGGTTGTAACAACACGAGATTTTGGGGAAAAAGTTTACGTTACAAAGGGGAAAAAGTTATGTGTAATTGAGGTACAAAATGGGTGTTTCACCACCACAAAGAAGGTCGGTGACCCTATCCATTTATCTCACTACTACTACATAGGATCGATTTTGCAGAATTCTGATAAGCTGATAATTATCACCGCGATTATTTTCGGTGATAATTCATTAACTTTTGAGTACGAAACCGTTGATTCAAAAACCTCCGAGGTCTAAAGACTAAGGAGGTTTTTTCTAATATTATCTATTTGATATACTATTTATGTATGTTTAAGGTTATTCAAGATATCAATTTAATTGATAAATTCTTACACAGAGGTGTAGTTAATATATTTCCTTCTAAGGAGGAATTAAGAAAGAAACTGTTGTCAGGTGATAGGTTAAGAGTTTATCAAGGATTTGATCCAAGCGGCCCCTATCTTCATATAGGACATGCCATGGGAATTAGATCCCTTAGAATACTCCAGCAGTTGGGTCATGAGGTAATATTTTTAGTTGGAGACTATACTGCTAAAGTAGGAGATCCGGATAAAGATACGGGAAGAAAGATATTAAGTGATGAACAGATAAGAAAAAACATGGAAGGTTGGAAAGAACAAGCATCCCAGTTAATAGATTTTGAGGGTGAGAATCCTGTTCATTTTAAACATAATTACGAATGGCTGTCTAAATTAAATCTTGCAGAACTAATTAATTTAATGTCCTCAACAACTGTACAGCAGATGATGGAAAGAGATTTATTTCAAAAAAGAATACAAAACAATAATCCCATAGGGCTACAGGAATTTATATATCCATTAATGCAGGGGTATGACAGTGTAGCCATGAAAGTAGATATGGAAATTGGGGGAAATGATCAGGTATTTAATATGCTTATGGGTAGAAACTTAGTAAGAAAATACCTAAATAAAGAAAAATACGTCAGAACACATGAAATGATGGAAGCACCCGATTCAGGAACTATGTCTAAAACCAGAGGAAACGGAATCAACCTTGGAGATACATCGGAAGATATATATGGAAAAGCAATGTCATATCCCGATGAGATGATATACAAATGTTTTAGATTGCTTACAGATGTTGATTTGGATGAAATATTGGATATACAGAAAGATATAGAGGGGGGAGAAAATCCTATGAAATATAAGAAGATGATGGCCTATGAAGTAGTAAAAACAATAAAAGGAAAACGAGAGGCTGATAAATCACAAGAATATTTTGAGAAAACAGTACAAAACAAAGAAATAGATGAAGAAAAAGCAAAACCGGTTTCTTTAATTGGAAATATGACTATTCTTGATTTTATTAAAAATTCTTCAGAGGGAAAAGAGTCATCGAGTCAGATCAAAAGAGTAATTGAACAGGGAGGTGTGTATATAAATAAAGATAAAGCAACAGATCCGTATACTGTGTATGACTTTAAATCAGGCGATATTATTAAATACGGTAAAAGGACATTATATAAAGTAATATGAAAATAAAGAAAGCTATAAGAAAAGTAACAAAAAAAGACAATTTATTTAAAGCATTGATTGTTATAAGTACCTTAGCTCTTATAGCCACATCTGTTTTGCCATATATCATTTAGAAGGTAGTCTGCCTTTGTTAAAATGCATCTATGATTTCAGTGAATTCTCCTATTGGATCTGTTTCTAAAATTGGTTATAAATACAAGGAGTTACTTAAAAACCTAGGAATATTTACTGTAGAAGATCTTTTATATCATTTCCCCTTTAGATATGATGATTATTCTAAGATAGTAATGATAAAGGATATTAAAGAAGGGGATACGATAACAGTTAAGGGAGAGCTCTACTCATTAGAGAATATATATACTAAATATGGAAAAAGATTAACCAAGGGAAAGATTAGAGACAATACGGGAGAAACTAACATCATATGGTTTAACATGCATTATCTTAAAAAAACACTTAGTGTAAACAAAGAATATTACGTAAGCGGCAAGGTAAGTTCTTTTTCAGGAAAACTATCATTTTTATCCCCGGAGATTGAATTAGTATTAGATCACAAAAAAAATATAAATACAGGAAGATTTGTATCTATATATCCTGAGACATCGGGTGTTAGTTCAAAGTGGTTAAGAAATAGGATTAACGACAT
>DBQJ01000009.1:13786-20028 GCA_002305205.1 candidate division WWE3 bacterium UBA1397
ACAGATCAAAAAACAGCACTGGAAGAAACACTAAAAGATATGAATAAACTATCTCCAATGAATAGACTATTGGAAGGAGATGTAGGTACAGGAAAAACGATAGTTGCTCTTCTGTCTTCATATGTCTGCTACTTAAATGGACTAAAAACGCTATACATGGCTCCAACGGAGATATTAGCGGTACAGCACTATGATACGTTTAAAAAAATACTGCCGGAATTAAATATTAACTTAGAAATAGGATCCATGAATAAATCAGATAGGGGAGGGAAATACGACATACTTATAGGCACACATGCACTTTTATACAACAAGGAAAAATATTCAGATATAGGATTGGTTATTATTGATGAACAGCATCGTTTCGGAGTAGAGCAGAGAGGAAAGATTATTGAACTATCGGGAAAGGAAAAAGTACCTCATCTTCTATCCATGACAGCCACTCCGATACCAAGAACTCTGGCTCTAACATTGTATGGAGATTTATCAATTTCTATTCTAAAAGAACACCCTAATCCAGAAAGAAAAATATACACTAAAGTAATACCTGAAAAAAAACGTATGGAAGTATATGAATGGGTTAAGAAAAGAAAAGAACCTGTTTTTGTTGTGTGTCCTCTGATAGAAGATTCTTCCACTGCGGGAATGGAAAACATAAAGGCAGCCGAAGCTGAATACACATTTCTAAAAAAGAATGTATTTAAAAACATGAACATGGGAATATTACACGGAAGAATGTCATCAAAGGATAAACAGGATGTAATTAATAATTTTAGAAAAGGAAAAATAATGGTACTTGTATCTACTCCTGTAATAGAAGTAGGTATGGATATACCCGATGCCTCCATCATGATTATTGAAAGTGCTGAAAGGTACGGCTTATCCGCATTACATCAATTAAGAGGAAGGGTGGGAAGGGGAAGCAGAGAGGGGTATTGTTTTGCAGTTATGAGCAATGATTCAAAAAGCTCCTATTCCAGATTAAGCTATTTTGAAAACATAGATAATGGATTGGAATTGGCGGAGATAGATTTAAAGATCAGAGGACAGGGAGATGTATTTGGCACCATGCAGCACGGTTTTAAAAGATTAAAGATAGCTAATCTGTATGATCTGGAAATGCTCAACAATGTTAAGAAATGTGCCGAGGAGTATTTTCCCAAGTTAGATAAATACCCTCTTCTTAAGTTAAAATTGACAGATAGGATGGGAAAATATATACCTAGCAATTAATATGATTAGAATAACTACAGGAAGCGCCAAGAATAAAATATTGGAAATACCTAATATAGATAGTTTTAGAGGAGTGCAGGAAAAGGCTAAATTATCTATGTTTTCTATGATTGGAAACAAGATAGAGGATTCTATATGTTTAGATCTTTTCTCAGGAAGCGGTAATCTTGGTATAGAATCATTAAGCAGGGGGGCAGAATGGTGTGATTTTGTAGATGAGGAATATGAATGCACAAAGGTTATAGAAAAAAATCTATTTAACTGCGGTTTCCTAGAAAAATCCCAAGTATTTAGAAAGAACTCTATAAAATATATTGATTCATGTACTAAACAGTATGATTTTATATTCATGGATCCATATTACAAAGATAAAGCTCACAGACATTTATTTAAAATAATTAGAAATATATTATCTCCTGATGGTTATATATATTATTTCCATTCTCTAAATTTAACAGACGAAGAAATATCTAAAATACTAGAAGATACTAAACTTAAATCAATAGATAAAAGAAGATTTGGAGAGAGTATTTTTGAAGTAATAACATAAACATATATACCTTATAGTATTGATAATTCCTTAAAAATCTGCTATAAATCCCACAAATCTGAAAAAAAGGAGATGAAGTAATGAAAAAAAGATATGTTTTTTTATTGGGCAATTCGGAAACAAGGATTGCCCCGGAAGGTGGGATCTTCCAAAACACGCTGGAGATCCTTATCAAAGGAAAAGTGGTATATTCCACTCGCCAAGAAGTGGATCAGATCCTGATCCAATTCAACGAGGGGCTGAGGAGAATCCTTGAAAGCAACAACATTGATGTAACCAAGTGGCGGGGGCTTGCCCTTGAGGCTTTCGAGGACTGGAAAACGAGCCTCGCAAAACCAGGAAAAGAACGATAAGATAACGTTATTAAACCTCTCGAATAATATATTAAATATATTCGGGGGGTTTTTAAATTTGACAACCATATTCTTAACATATATATTGCATAAGTTCTTTATTAAGCATTAAAATAACTATATGGCAGTACCTAAAAGAAAACATTCTAAATCAAGAACTAGAAAAAAGAGAGATGCTCATTATAAAAGACCATCTGTTACAGTAGTTAAAACTAAAGATGGCAGGGGTTATAAAAGACCTCATATAGATGAATATATTGAGTTATAGTACATTAAATAAATAATATAAGATGAAGAATACTACTGACCCAAGACATACCTCTAGAAGAATAGCTTTAGCATCAATATTCTGCTGGCTGTTCAACGAAATAAATACAGAAGAAAGCATGGTACTTTCTAAGGAAGTCCTGGAAACAGAACCTAATGAGTTTGATCATGATTTAGTTAATTTTCTGGTAGAAGGTGTTAAAACACATAATCAGGAAATTGATAAAATCATAGAGGAATGTGCTCCCGAGTGGCCTATTGATAAAATATCCAAAGTAGATCTTGTAGTTCTTCGTCTGGCTATTTTTGAAGTCCTTTTCGGTAAAAAAATCCCCGTTAAAGTAGCTATCGATGAAGCTGTTGAACTGGCTAAAGACTTCGGAAATGAAACATCTCACAAGTTTATTAATGGTGTTTTAGGCACTGTAGTAGAGAAATACCTAAAAGAAAGCATTACATAATATGATATCTGATTATTTAAAAGAAGTTAAAAAAATAATTGAAGAAAAGACAGGATTAGAACCATCCGAGATAACTCCTGAATCTTACTTTGAAGATGATCTAAATCTTGGAGAAATGGAATTACTTGAAATACTCAATGAACTTGAAGAGAAATACCACACTGAGCTGGTAAATAAGAAAGATGATATGGAAACAATAGAAGATCTTATTGATATATTGTCAGAACAGATTGAATAATAAATATGATGTCTTTTGATTTTGAACAACTGCAAAAAAACTTAGATACTACACTAACTAACAGAGAGTTATTCCAAACTGCATTTACACATAGATCATATCTGAATGAACATACAAATTATACTAATCCTTCAAATGAAAGGTTGGAATTTCTTGGAGATGCTGTACTGCAACACCTGTCATCAGAATATTTATATCTAAAGTATCCTACCCAGCCCGAAGGTGAATTAACTAACTATAGATCTGCGATAGTATGTACACCGTCACTGGCTTCTGAGTCCAGAAACCTCGGATACGGACACTTCTTAATGTTGTCCAATGGAGAGGAGTCTACAGGAGGAAGGGATAGGGAATATATTCTGGCTAATACCTTTGAAGCTGTTCTTGGTGCACTATATCTGGAAAAGGGTATAGATTTTTGCAGAAGCTTTTTAAATAAAGTACTTTTCTATAAAGTAGATGAGATTGTTAGAAATCAAGAATATAAGGATGCAAAATCAAAATTCCAGGAGACAGCACAGGAAAAATTTGGTATAACCCCCGAATATAAAGTACTTGATTCATGGGGTCCTGATCACGATAAAACCTTTAAAGTAGGGGTTTTCTTAGGTGCAAAACAAATGGGTGTGGGTGAGGGCAGAAGTAAACAAAAAGCCGAACAGAATGCAGCGGAGGATGCTATAAAGGGTATTTTGGAAGATAAGGAAGTTGTGCTAGAATCTTAAAACTATGTCTATAACTATTAGATTAGCCAGAATAGGAAGAAAAAATCTACCTTCTTTTAGGATGGTAGCCGCAAATACCAAAGATAAAAGAAACGGGAGATCCTTAGAAATACTTGGTCATTACAACCCTTCAGAAAAGGGGGGTAAATTTGAATATGATAAGGAAAGATTTGAATATTGGAAGAAGAACGGTGCTTTAATCAGTAAATCGGTGATGGAGTTAATTGAAGGAAAATATACATTTAAACCCTACAATCCTTCAAAGAATAAGAAAGAAAGTGATAGTGTAAAAGAATCAGAAGAAAAGACTGAGTAATATTTATAAATAAACTTATGAGAGAATTCATTGAATATTTAATAAAACAAATAACAAGCAAATCCGAGGAAGTAGAAATAATAGAATCTAATGAAGAGGGCGTACTTCTTTATAAAATTCATGTATCAAAAGAAGATATGGGTACTGTAATAGGCAAAGAAGGGCATACAATAAAAGCTCTTAGAGATCTGGTTAGAGCTAAGGCAATAAAGGATAATGTTAGAGTACGTTTAATAGTTGAAGAAAATCAATGATTAAGTTCAACATATTAACACTTTTTCCCCAGTTATTTACATCTCACTTTGAAGAACTTCCATATAAAAAGGCCGTAGAAAGGAAAAAGGCTGAATATACTCTTTATAATTTAAGAGGCTATGCCTTGGATAAAAGGGGAACAGTTGATGACAAGCCATATGGTGGAGGTACGGGAATGATCTTAATGATTGAACCAATATATAATGCACTGGAAGATATATTTAAGCATGATAAGGATAATCTAAATAAATTCCTAAAACAAAGAAAAAACGATAAAAGAATCATTCTTCTCTCACCCAGAGGAGAAACATATAATCAAAGAAAGGCTGAGGAACTTTCTGAATGTTCTAACTTAACCTTTATATGCGGTAGATATGAGGGGGTAGATTCAAGAGTAGAAGAATATCTATGTACTGATGTAATTTCAATAGGAAACTACGTAGTATCCGGAGGAGAATTACCTGCACTGGTAATTATGGAATCCATAACCAGATTGATACCCGGTATATTGGAAAAAGAAGATGCTTCGAAAAATGAGTCATTTTCAAATATAACCAACTTAAATAATAATCAATATACGGTGGAATATCCCCAATATACCAGACCTGAAATATTTATGAATATGAAAGTACCGAAAGTACTTCTATCAGGAAACCACAAAGAAATTGAGAAATGGAGAAGTGGTAATTAATCCAAAGGCAGTGGTTTTGGCGCTTCCTCCGGGACGGGTACAGCCGGTGCGGGTGTTTCAGTACTTTCTTTTTCCTCTTGTTCATCATCAATTACCTGCATGTTAGGATTTACCACCTCATATATTCTCAATGCTTTTATTCTGTTTATAAAATCAACAAATGCCTGACCGGAAACATCAAGTTCTATCGGATCATCAGTAACTGCATCGGATTGAACAAAAAGATAGGGTGAGAGAATTGAATAATTAGTATTAATTACACCTTCTTTATCTTTTGTATATCTTATGGATGATACATACAATATTCTTGCTGCTGTTTCAGTATCTTTTAATACATTAATTACCTGATCGTAATTTCCATCTGTAGAAAGAGATACATCAACTTCATTAAAAAGGGAAGCGGGGGCACTTCCGGCCGGAGTGGTTGAAGGATTGCCATAGGAATAGTTCAATCTTGTTACTTTAAGTCCGGTATTTGTAGCTATTTGATATATCTGATCTAAAAGAAGAGGTACGTTATCTTCTGAAACTAATACTTTATCTACAAGCATTGAATTCTCATCAAGCATGGATTGAAAATCAGTTAATTTATTAAGTAACAATACTTTAGAAGATAAAGTTGATTTTAATACTTCTTTTGATGATATTTCCTGCGCTATTATATCTTTCTGCTTGAAGTAGGGGATTATTATTGTTAAAGCAAGAATAACACTTAAAGCCAAGCATAATAACGGTACTATAAAGTTTAGGATCGTGGATTTTATTTGAGCAGTATTTATTTTTAATCCCTTTTTCTCTTCTTCCATATTATTTCAGCTTTGATGAATCAAAATTAACTACAATAAAAAACCCGATAGTATCTTTAGAACTATCGGTATTTACAGAATTTAGGGAAACTTTTGTAAATACAGTTTCTAATCCTGAAATCCCTCCTGTAAATTCAGTATTTAGAAGATTATTTATGAATTCAGCTATGGATAAATAGTTCTGGGCAGATCCGTTTATATTAAGGGATTCTCCTCTCATATCCAAATTATCAATGTCCAAACTGGATGGTTTTCGTGTTCTAATTTCCTGCATAAGAAGGGAATACTTTTTCTGATTCATAAATATATTCGTTAGTGCCTTGTATTTCTTGTCTAAATTTCTAACT
>DBQJ01000009.1:20113-31712 GCA_002305205.1 candidate division WWE3 bacterium UBA1397
AGAATAGAACTGAATTTTACAGCTTTTTCTTTATACTGCTCCTGTATTTCTGATTGAGGTAAAAAGTTTAATTCCTGCATAATTTACTGCAACCCCCTTAATGCTAAACCAACAGCAGTAGAATAGCTAGCTGAATTTTCAATAAGAACATTCTTCTGTTTTTCCATTTTTGGGGAGATAGTTAGTCCTGCCAAAGGATTAGCTACTTGTACTTCATTGTCTATATTATTCGCTATGTATGTAATTAGTCCGGGCATTAGGGCAGTCCCACCTGATAAAATTATCCTCTTAATATTAGCAGATGGATTATGCTTTGTGAAGAATACACTTGCTCTTTTAACTTCAAGTATTAAATTATCCAGTGAGGGCTTTATAACTTCAAATACTTTTCCTTCAGCTTGGAATTTATCCGCCCCATATACTTTCTTGTATTCCTCAGCCTGTTCTCTTTCTAAGTTTAATTCCTGCTGGATAATCTTAGTAAACATTTCCCCTCCAACAGGAAGAGCTCTGGTAAACCTGACATAACCTCCATAGCATACAATAACCAATGTTCCTGAATACCCCATTTTTAGAACCATTGTCCCCAAAGGAGAATCTTGTTTATCTCCCAGTGCCCTGCCTAATGCGACTGTCTCCGGTTCTATTGCTCTGGGAACTAAACCTGCTTTTTTAATTATTGATACATAATTATCTAAAGCGTCTTTTTTTGCAGCTACTATCTGTACATTGACTTTATCTTTCTCCGTAAAATCAGGGTCCATTTTCTGATATGAGAGAACATACTGATCTCTAGGCAGGGGAATATATTGATCTGCTTCATATTTAACTGAAGTTTTTAATTCTTTATCGTTCATAACCGGAAATTTAACTACTCTCATAAAAAGATTAGATTCATGAAGACCGGAAACTACGTTTGGTGTGCTAAATCCTGCCTCGGTAAAAAAATGTTTTAGGGTATTAGAAAATGAATTAATATCTTCTTTTTCTCTGCTTTCCAGATTCAAACGCGGATTATCATAAGAACCAAAGTTAGTCACAACAATATCATCTTTCTTTTTCTCAAGCTCTATAGCTCTAACACTGCTTTTACCTAGATTTAAACCGACAATAGTCATAATTAAATTCTACATTACATAATACTGTTAGACAACGAATATTCAGGGGATTTCTGAAAGATAGAGTAATCAAAAATAATAGGGGCAATGGCTGTTGATTTCAATACCTTTACCTTTTTTACTGCATCTCCTGCAGTACCTACAGATGTAATTAAAATACCCTGTTTAGGTATGGATTGCCCACTCTGGGGAACAAAATATATTCTTGCGTTCAAGTACATTGGCCTGACTCTTAGCATAACAGGTGTGCCATCTGCAGTTACTGTAAAACAATTGGAGAATCCATGACTGGCGAATGAAGAATCAAAATTATTCTCGGGTACAGATGTATTCACTGCGTTATGTGCATAAGGTGTAGATACTATAGTTCCGGATTCATTCTTAATATAGGAAGCATAAATAGAGGAGGGGGTGTTCCAACATACATCAATAGAAGCTCCTGAGGTATATCCGTTAAGATTTAATTGAAATACCTCATCAGTTTCAACTTCTGTATCAAACATATCTGTTGTTTCACCGGCATAAGACAAGGATACCTGAGCAGATATAATTTGTCCGTTTAAATCCTGAACCTGCCAGGTACACGCTGAACCGCAATTTCCGTAGTTTATATACTCTTCTAATACACTTGTATTTTCAACTAACATTCTCTCCGCAGCACCTTCTGCTGCGGCTAAAGCTTTTGAAAGATCATCCGCTTGTGTACGCATACTCACTCTTTTAATTAAAGAGGAAGAAGCAACTACCCCAAGGGTAAGAGATAGTACTGCCAATACCACCGCGGCAACCAGAATCTGTCCTTTTCTTAGTATAGTCTTCATACTTAGATACTACGTATATTCAAATGAACTAATATGTACTTCTAACAACTACTGTATTGGATATGGTGTATGTTTCAGAGCTGGGTACGTTTCCTGTCATATCAGAAGAGGTAAAAACAAGATTATATCCCACAACAACGGGAAATACTCCGGTATCAGACAGGGAGAAACTCCCCGTTACATTTACCCCTCCGGGAGATGTATTATCCGTAAGATTATAGGAACCTCCGTGTAGCGGATCAGAGAATGTTATTAAACCACTTTCATTAACTGATATTTCTACCTCCTCCCCATTTCTTCTTTCAATAATTATGGTAGATCCTCCTATTGATGTATGGGGTCTTCTTACTGATACCGCATTTCTAAGCTCCTTCTCTATAGACAATGATACAAAATTTGCCTGTTGTTCAATACCGTTCATAACTCTGCTTTTTGTCTGACTTCTGACTAAAGAAATCAGAATGTCGCTGGTTACTCCAAATGATATTGCTAATAATCCTACTACTAATACCATTTCGACTAAGGTAAATCCTGCTTTATTTTTTATACCTGTATTCTTCATATTTAATTGCCTAAATTCCAGTTAGTAAAATCGGTATATAAATAAGTATTCTTAGGCTCCCCGCCTATTGTCCAGGAAGCTGTAACTGTTGCTCTCACCATATCATCAGTTTCTTCCGCTTGCCCCCCTGATATTTTTGATATTGTAAAATATCTGTTTATTACCTCGGCTCCAATTCCTTCTGAACATTGTCCGTTTTGTACTGTAAGTGTTTGTGTATTAATACAACATGGGCTGCTGCCATAGCAACCTCTGATACTATTAATAAATATCTGCCAGCTAGAATCACTTCTTTCTCTATATGCTCTGAGCAATTCCATCTCTCTTTTAGCTAATTGTGTTCCCTGAAGCTGTAATTTACTCTGAAGAGAGGATCTAAGAGAGTAGAGGGATAGGGAAACAAGTGATGTAATCACCACAACCGATATTCCCAAAGCAGCTATAACTTCTACGAGAGCTATACCTCTTCTATTTTTATATATTTTATTTATTCCCATATTATTAATCAGATCCGTTTCCTATCATCCCTGTATAATTCCAACTAACATTTTTTATCTGGTTGTTGTAAAAAACTTGAATAGACCCGGTATAAACATTACTGCTAGATAATATTTTCCCTGTGTCCATATCAAAAAATAAACATTGTAGATTACCAGCAGGATTTAACACAGCTCCTTCAGGAAGATCAAACTTACCTTCGTATCTTGAATCGGAAGGATTATATCCATTACATCTGGTACTTCTTCCTGTAGGGTTATCGTAGTTAATAAATTCAAGATCAGAATATACGTGATAAGTTCCTATATCCGGTGTAATCTTTACAACCCAAAATCTTCCTGTAAGATCCGATGTTGCATTACCACCAGCTGAAATTACCGTTTCTGATTTCTCTCCTGTTAGGGATTTATTTTGTATTGATCTTAAATCATTTTTAAGTTGTTCTTTAGCTTGAAATAGTGTTTGATTTCTTAAATATGAAGAAAAAGCAGGCAGGGCTGCTCCTGTTATTATTATTATTATTGACACGACAATAAGAAGTTCAATGAGTGTAAATGCTTTCTTATTATTCTCTGAGGGCAGAATCATATATGTTAATACTACCAGATGGTTAAAACTGCGCAATATTACTTTTAAGGGGAGATAAGATTAAGATTATTCCCAATTTCATACATATGAGGATCGTTTCCCCCGTCTTCAGTCATCTTATCTTCCATTGATTCTAAAAATACATTCAGTTCATAAGAATTACCATTGTTTATATATGAATAGAAATGTTCTGAATCATTAAGAGGGTCTATAGGCATACGTGATAGAAAAGGGGATAAGTTTTCAGCAATCCAGCTTCCCGATGCATTATCCAAGGATATACTCCCTTCGGGAATTACTGTACTTATCCTAAGAGTATTTTCCAAATCAGGATAATCCGAATTAGTTAGAAGGTATTCATTGACTGCTTCATCTATAGTAGATATATCGGATAATCTTTTAACATCTCTGGCATTTTGTTTATTTGTATAAACATTCATAACCAAGTATGAAGCAGAGAATAGTAATCCCAATACAGCCATTACAGCTATCAACTCTACTAATGTGACTCCTTTTTTCATATGATGCTAAAGGGGATTTTCTACACCGTAGCAGAATAAAGTAGCATCAGAGATATTACAACCTGCAATAGAACTCCAATTAGTCAGAGAGCTGCAGAGGCTGGCATCGTCTGATGAAGACACCTCCATATGAGTTGCTAGTATATATTTACCGGGGGAGGAAGCGGGACTTTTGTACCAGTAATTTCTTTGTGCTGCAACACTGCATGGACTTGCAATAGCTTCCGATGTTCTCATAGGGTCAATAGGAAGAACGTTAATATAATTAGGGGATAGACCCGGAATATCTCGCACTTCAATCCAATTTTCTGCAGTAACGTATGATCTATGATCGGCAAAGTATAGTTCTAAAGCTGTTTGTACTTTCTTTAAATCAGAAATTCTTTGGGAATCTCTTGATTTAGCTCTTAATCCTCTAACATCCACAACACCTAATAAAACACCACTTAATATCCCTATAAGAAGAATAACAAGTAGTAACTCTATTAATGTAAATCCATTTCTTTTTTTCATAATATTAATATCCCTCATGGGGTACATGTAGGATTAGTGCTGCTCCAATTTGAACGATCAATTCTTTCTATACATTCCTTAATACTTCCCCATACAGAATTATATCTATAGAACTTAGAGCTATTAGAAGATAGGGCTACGTTTATTTCAAAATCTCTATAAGAATTACCCCAATAATATGAAATATCAGCAGGCCACTGTTTTACATATGTATTTCTCAATACTGTGTCAGTATTCACAGAAGGACATACACCCTCACCTGCACAATATGCCTCAATAGACTGAGCTAATTTTTCAATATTGGATCTTTTTATAGCATCTTGTGCTTTATTTCTTTGAACATTGGGATTAATAACCGATGTCATCACTCCTGCTAATATCCCTAATATTGAAACAACTAGAAGCAATTCTATTATTGTGAATCCTTTATTTATCTTAATCATAAACACACGAGGGACATATACATGTCCCTCGTATAAAATTCTTATTGAACACCTATCATACAAGTGCTACCCGTTGGTATAACGATATTCCCTGCGGTAGCGGCGTTAAAATCATAGTTGCACTGAAATCTACAAGTACCAAGTAAACCTCTATAAACCACATTAGCGGTAGCGGCTGTATTTGCTGAAGAATCTGCATCTCCCGGGGTCGCTGAGTCTGTAAGATAGTATGTTGCTCCTGTCGGTGTTCCATCAACCCCTAACACTCCTATTTCGTCTTTAGTATCACATGTATTTGCATCTGCACTAGTACTACCACAAGCATGCAAGGCTAGGCATCCTTTTTCAACTGTAGATCGCAATACTGTCTCTCTTGCTCTAGTCTGTTGCCTTGCGGGATTAATAACTGTAATCAATACTCCTGCTAATATACCAATAATAACAATAACTATAAGTAATTCTATTAGGGTGAAACCCGAAGCAGCTTTACTCTTTTTTAAATTAATCATCTGCTTCTCACCCCCCTCCATGATGTTTTATTAAATACGAAATAAAACATAGACAGCATAGGATTTATTTATTAAATAATTCCCATATTAAAATTATGAACGATTAATTATATGTAGTCAACAGATATATATTGGTTAGGGCAGGGCAGCAGAGAAAATAGAATAATCAAAGAATCCTGGCATATAGGGAAGAGATCTAAACACCGTAACTGCCTTGGATTTAACTTCACTTTGTTCATTTACTGAACCTATGGATATAAATTTAAAACCCTGATTAGGAAGAGAGGATTCTCCTACTGCAGAAACTCCAATATCCTCATCTTTAAATAACGGTTGTATTCTTAATCCGTAAGGATTTTTTACTAAAGTTACTTCACTGCAATAATTGTAGGGATTAGTTGCACTTGGAGTTCTTCTATCTACGGATGTAAATCCATAATCGGATATATCTCCTGAATATTCTCCTGAGGGAACCAGCGAATTCCTTGAAACATTTCCATTGGCATCATAACTGAGGTAAGCTATTGCTGAAGGTTCAACACCATCTCTTGACCAGCAAATATTTACACGGGGACTATCGTTTGTGCTGTATCCCTCCATATTTACTTCTTTTGTATATCCTGAAGGTATTGAAAATGCATAAAACTCACCTTCATTGGCAGAAAAATTCTCCACCTTAACATCAGCCATGGAACCGGCCATGTCTCCTGCAGTGGGAGTATAGATAATACTGCAGAAACCTCCTTCTCTGACACTTTTAGAAAAACCTGCGGGTTCGCATTGCTCACCTGATGTATCAACAACTAAAGAAGTTAAAACCGCATCAGATAAAGCGAGAAGCCTTTCTATACCTCCTTCTGCTGCAGCATAAGCTCTTGCTGCTGAATCAGATCTGGTTACTCTTGATATAGAACTTAAATTTCTTGAAGCAACTGTAACTCCAATAGCAAGAGCGATAGTTACTCCTACTATAGCAAATAATATAGCTTGTCCTTTTTTATTACCCATGTTCATATTTTTAATCCTCAACCTGCCATTGTAAATCATATATTCCAAATCCGGTAAATGCTTTTATATCAGAATGAGATCTTTCCATCTGAGTTAATTCATAGACTATTGAAGGAAAGTATCTAATAGCCTCAGAAGGAAGTCTTCCGTTAAATAATGCTCCCAGATCCCTTTGGAAAAATATTTCTTTTCGGGTTACTAGGGGGCCCTGGAGAATAATACCAAGCTGTTGTTGATAAACCGGGCTGTCTACTCCTCCTATAATAGTAATGTCCTTTGTGGACAGTATTGGAGTAGAAATGTTAGGACTACCGGTTACTGAATAAGAAGGGCCAAACATAACATTATATCCAACAGCACTTGATACTTGTACAGGAGCATCGGTAACAATAATAAGCTTTTCGTTATTGTCAGGAGTTCCTGTGTGCTGAATAGCATTTCTAATATCCATTGTGGTAGGTTCCACCATGTTGTCGGGTCCATATACATAAAGAATAGCCGTACCATTTTCTGTTAAATCGTAGCTTATACTGCTCTTGGAAACTAAACTATTAAAATTCTCTATGCTCATTTTATAAACACCGACATTCTTGGGATCAAATTCTTTAGAAAAATCGGTTATTTCAGTAACTTCCCTGCCTCCTCCAAAATCAGGCCTGAATGAATATTTTGACATAAGATATTCATACGTATGATTAAGATTTTGTGCGTATCCTCCATTATCACCTTCTACTACAGGAGGATCGTCTGCTGATCTAAATCTTTGGGCTGAAGTAAATAAATAATATTTGTGAAGAGGATCAAACACATTACTTTGATTATTAATCATATTGCTTGTAAAACCATTTGAGACGGGAATATCTGCGCCAGTGCAGGGAAGAGAAGTTATCATCTGTGGAACAACTATTCCTCCGTCGATTGATGTATACCACGACTCTTCATCATTTGGTGAAGCAGAAAAATCTACTTCCATTCCACCTGATCCCGGGACAGTTTGAGGAAGAGTACAATTACCGTTACCAACTGTACTTCCTATCCTATGACAAGTAACACTATATGAATTACATTCGCTTAAATCCTCATGTGTGTAGCTTGCACAAACAGATATTTCTTTATCTGCAACTCTTGATATACGACCTGATACCCATCTTCCCTGTCCGTCAGTATTCCCTTCTGTAATAAGTGTGGATGCCCCATTCTGTATTCTATACACTTGTATTTGGGCGTTCTCTGCAGGATCTGTAACATCAAAGTCGCATGATTCATCACTCAGACTAACATTGGCTGTAACGGAAAATGAGGGAATAACAGTTACTAAAAGTGACCTGGATACCGAGCCTCCTTTTCCATCACTTACTGTAACTCTTACGGTTCTCTGGTCAGCAGAAACTGTGCTACTTACACTCCAGTCAGCTGTAAAACCCGACCCACTGAAGATGCCCCCGGTATCAGGGGGATTTAGATTCCAAGAATATGTTAAAGTATCCCCATCAGGATCCGTGCATCCTTTTTGGCTTTCATCTATAGGATTTTTAACGAAATATGATACTCTATTTTCTTCTCCATCCCCAGGTGCATAAACTTCTGTAGGACCACCAATCTGACCACACTCGGGGGGTCTGTTTACTTCAATTATTGTAATTGGCTTTGTACAATTGTTCTGAAATCCGCTGGTGCTGGATACATCTACATTAATTGTATTACTTTGATTTGATGTAACATTGGGTGCTGTCCAATTTACACTTTGTCCTTGATAAGGATAAAAAAGACCTGCTAAAGGAGATGCAGACCATGTAAATGATAGAGTGCCCCCTGTAGGATCACTGCCTGAAGCTGTGAAGTTAGTTACTGATCTTTCGTCCACTGAACTAGGACCAGATATGCTACAAGAAGGAAGGAGGTTTCTAACATTTACCGATCGGGTGCAACTAGTCGTACCTCCTCTTCCATCAGATATATTAGCTGTTAATACTACAGTACCGGTAGTAATAGGTGCAGTCCAATTTACTATTCTTTGGTTATTTGGATCAAAGGTACCGCTTGGGGCACTCCATGAATAAGTTAAATTATCCCCATCAGGATCAGATGCATTAGCCGTGTATTGAGAAACAGATCCTATGTGTACGGTACCCGGTCCACTGATACTAGTACATATAGGTGAATTATTATTAGTTATAACATTTACTGTTTTTCTGCAAACAACAGTACCACCGTTTCCATCAGATACAGTAGATGTAAGTTCTACACTACCAACATTAGCCGGGGCTGTCCAGTTCACGGACCTTGTATTATTTGGCGCAAATGAACCCGATGGTGCATTCCAAGAATAGGACAAAGAATTCCCATCAGGATCCGACGCATTAGCTGTGTATTGAGAAACAGAAAGTGTATATACCTCATTGGGGCCAGTAATCCCACTACAATTAGGGGGCTGATTGGAACCGCCTCCCCCGCCATTCCAAATATCACAATCAAAATTAGGGCAGTAGAACGAATGCCAATAGCAAGTACCGTTGGCATTCTCATAGACAGCTTCGCCGGTACAAGAAGATGAGGAAGTATTACGACATTCGCTATCGACATATGGGGAGTTAGGGCATACTAACTTGCCCGCAGACTCATTACAATGAGCCCCCACATCACCACATTGAATATCTGGTTCATAACATGTGCATAAATTTTCGGGGCCGCAGCTATAAGCCGCATAAGATATATTTCTATCCTGGGATGATATAAATATAATAGTTATTAGGAAAAGAGTATGTGGAATATATTTTAGTACTCTGTCTTTTTGAATATAAGATTTTGTATTCACATCTATTTAAGAAATTCTTTTACTTCATCAATAATCTTATCAGGTGTTATCTCTGACTTAATGAGATAACCATCCGCTCCAAGATTAAACGCTTCCTGAATAATATGTTCACTGTTTAAATTAGTAATTATTATTACAGGTCCTTTTTTTAATGCGGGATTGTCTTTTACTTCTTTTAATAATCTTAATCCGTCTTTTCCCGGAAGCATTATATCCAAAAGCATTAAATTCCACGGGGTATTTTTAGTCTTCTCTAAACCAATCTCTCCATCAGGAGCCTGATCTACTGTATATCCTGAATTAGTAAGTATCTCGGAATAAAGTGCTCTTAAATCATGTTCGTCCTCAATAATGAGAACTCTGTTATTAGGCATATATTATTTATACCACATATTGCAAGTGTCAAGAAGATACTTTTGAAATAACATAAAAAAAAGTAATATTAGTATGTATGGAAGCTACTGCCCAAATAAAAGAAAGTGAATTACTAGCTCTTATTGATAAAACAAGAGCATTGGATGCTACTTATAAACTTATTGATATAGTTCTTCAATCATTTGAATTTAAAGAACTTACTCAAAATATAGCTAATATAATTCCGGCAGCCATGGGATATCATCTGGCTATTTTATTTCTTGCTGATTATCCCAATGCTAAGTTAAATAAAATAGGAATATCTAATTCAATCTCGGAAGATGCCATTAATCATATTATTAATGATGAAAGCAGGGATATAGGCATACCCTTTGGATATGCAGATAATTTATTAATAAGATGTTTAAATACAAAAACACAAACTGTATCTGATAATCTTTATGACTTCTTGTCTCCGTCTTTAACATGGCAGGAGTCAAAGGTTGTACAAAATATACTGGGAACCAATGGAAGCATAGCTACACCTCTCACAGCAAGAGGGAGGGCTATTGGAGTAGTCCTGGTTAGTATGGCTAAGGATTCAAAAGAGATATCCGATTTTGAGAAAATCATGCTAACTAAATTTTCAGACAACGTTGGTATAGCTGTTGAAAATTCAAAACTATATGCAAATCTGAAAATGACCAAGGATGATCTAAATAAAGCATATGAAAATCTCCAAGTATTAAATAAACTAAAGGATGAGTTTCTTACAGTTGCCTCCCATGAACTTAGAACTCCCATGACTATAGTTAAAAGTTACCTATGGATGCTTGAAAAACAAAAAGCAGGCAGGCTAAATGCCAAACAACAGGAATACCTGGGAAAAGCACTAGAAGGTACACAGAGAATGATTGCATTAATAAATGACATGCTGGATATATCTAGATTTGAACAAAAGAAAGTTACTTTTGATCTAAGACAAATAAATGTATGCGACATTATTAAAGAATCAATAAGTAATTTTGAGATCGAAAGCAAACAGAAAGGATTAAAGGTTGAGTTTGAGAAATCATGCCAGGAAATATATGTAGATGCAGATGAAATAAAATTAAGAGATGTGATTACTAATATATTTTCCAATGCCATTAAGTTTACTAAAGAAGGCGGTATATCACTGGGGGTAGAGGATGAAGACGAATTTGTAAAGATATATATAAGAGATACGGGATCGGGAATAGATCCCAAAGATCTGGATAAACTATTTCATAAATTTGCCAGGATTGATAATTCATACACAATAGCAAGTGATGTGGGGGGAACAGGTCTTGGTCTATATATAGTTAAATTATATATAGAGGGAATGGGGGGAAGGGTGGGGGCTTACTCCGAAGGTTTAGGCAAGGGAAGTACTTTCTGGTTTACTCTTCCTAAGAACAAGATAAAGAAGTTTGGGGTTAGAACACTAAAGCAGATTGATATACCAGTTCAAGATGTAGGGACTATAAAGTAATGATATTAAGGATCCTATAATTAAGAAGGGGCCAAAGGGTACTGTATCTTTCATTGTTTTTTTCTTTATCAAAATCATATAAACACTTGCTATAGCTCCTATCATAAATCCCAGGAATATAGCAATTACATTTCCGGGAAACCCATTGAACAGTCCTATTAATAATCCCAGTTTAATATCTCCGGCACCCATTCCTCTTTCTTTAGTTATCCATACAAGAAACCAAAAGAATAGTGCAATACACAATGCACTAATAATAGTTATTCCTAATACCTCTAACGCCGACTTAAGAAAATTATCAAGATACCCTGCTTTAATTAGATATACTCCGAATTC
>DBQJ01000009.1:31817-64940 GCA_002305205.1 candidate division WWE3 bacterium UBA1397
GCGGCTAAGGTTATAAAAAAACCGGATGATATTTCCGAGATAGGGTAGTACATGGATAATTTTTCTTTACAAAAAGAACATTTTCCTCTCTGTAGAATATATGAAAAAACGGGTATTAGATTTTTTACCCCCAAAGGTTTTTTACAAAAATCACATTGAGATCTGCCAAAAAATATGGATCCTCCGTTAATCAATCTATCTGAAACAAGATTTAGAAATGAACCAAAGAATGTCCCCGATATAAATATCAATATATAGTAAACATAGTGAGGAATTACATCCATATGAAATGGAGTGTACAAGAAAACCCCTGTTTTTCACAGGGGTTTCTCATTAGCCAAACGTACGTATTACCAATAGACTTAAATTCAAAGAACAACTAATCTCCCGCTTTACGGGCTCATTAATGTAAGAGCTGTTCCAACCTCAAATCTGGCCGGATCGTTTCCTCCATCTACCTGCATCTTAACTAAGTTGTCCGGGTGTTCAAGAATTGTATTAAGTTCATAGTTACCGGCAACCGAAGAAGCATAGTAGTACAGATTCGGAGCTGTGTTAAGAGGATCTATTGGAAGAGTAGAGATGTACCTTGAAAGACCTGTTTTACCTACAGGTACTGTATAGGATACATAACCGGTTCCATTTACTGCCTGGGATCCTGAGCTGTCTCCCGTAGCATCTGCTAAAAGCATTTCGCCCTCAACAATAGCTATAGTTAATGCCTTATTCAAGGAATCTAAATCCTGAAGTCTCTTTGAATCACGGCTTTTTTGTATTAATGCCTGAGGATTAATACCGATAAGCAATGCTCCTGCAAGAACTGCAATTATTGCTATAACTACCAATAACTCAACTAACGTAAAACCTTTTCTTTTATTCATAGTATTTTTTATTATTTCACCTCCCCTCAGACATTAATTAAATAGAACTTGTAATCTTATAAATAGGAGTAATAATCGAAACAATTAGAAAACCTACACCTGCTCCAAGCATAACCAGTATTATGGGTTCCAATGCCGCAGACAACCCCTTAACTAAATTATCAACCTCACCTTCGTAATATACTGCCACTCTTTCCAATACTTCATCCATTTTCCCTGTTTCTTCTCCTACACCTGCCATTTGAGAAAGAAGAGGGGGGAATAATTTTCCCGAACGAAAGAAACTGGAAAGAGAAGTTCCTTTTTCAACCTGCTTTGATGCTTCTAAAACAGCTGATCTGAATTGAGAGCTGGACATAACAGTAGATACAATATTTAAGGAATCTACTATAGGAACTGCGGAATTGATTAAAAGAGAAAGTGTACGGGAAAACTGAGCATAATCCTTTTGTTTGTTTATCTTTCCAAAAACCGGCATTCTGAATATTAAATCCGAGGTTATTCTCTTTCCTTCTTCCGATTTAGCAAAAGATCTTAATACTAAGATACCCCCGATAGTTATTATTCCTATTATAAGAATATTTTTCGCCATGAATGAAGATACCTTTATCATTGCTTGGGTTATAGCAGGAAGAGGAACATTCATACTCTCATACATACCGGCTAATTTAGGAATAACTACTACCATTAAGATAATAAATACAATAATCATAGCTACAACAACGATTGTAGGATAAACCATTGCTGCTTTTAATTTAGAATTCAATTCTCTTTGAGCTTCAAGAGTCTCCGCCAATCTTTTTAGAATTACATCCAATTTTCCTGAAGATTCTCCTGCACCAACCAATGCTTGGTATGTCTTGGAAAATACATCGGGGTACCTGCTGATAGCGTTGGATAATGACGATCCCCCCTCAATAGATCTAAGTAAATCCAAAATTATTCTTTTTAATATTTTATTCTCACTCTGGTTTGCTAAAACCTCTAATGCTCTTGCTATGGGAAGACCTGCTGAAATCATGGTAGAGAACTGTCTGGTAAAAGCCACTAAGTCTGTCTGAGGAACTCCTCTAAAATTTAAGAACTTGTCAAAGACAGAGTCTCTCTTCTCTTCAATTTCTATAACATAAAGGCCCTGGTTTTTTAAAAGACTTACCGCAACCTCTTTAGATCTGGAGTCTACTGTTCCCCTTTGGGTTAATCCTTTTTGGTTTTTGGCAGTGTAGTAGTATAAGGACATATTTTATTACATTTTTACTAAGCGCCTTAGTTCTTCCGGTCTTGATGTATATTTAACTCCATCATCCCAAGTAATTGAACCATCTTTTATAAGTTCAGCCAAGCTTTTCTCTAAAGAAACCATCCCCACTTGAGAACTGGTTTTAATAACATTATCAAGCATGTGAGTTCTTCCTTCTCTAATCAAGGTTTTTACTGCATCGCTTCCCAGCATTATTTCTATTGCAGGTACAACCTTCTTCTTTTCCGAAGGAATCAATCTCTGGGATATTACTACCTCTATAACCTGAGACAACTGCAGTCTTATCTCATTCTGTTTTTCAGCAGGGAAAGAAGATATTATTCTTTCTACTGTCTGGGATGCCGAGTTGGTATGAAGTGTAGCAAATACCAAATGTCCTGTTTCAGATATTTGCAGGGCGCTGGACATAGTTTCAGCATCTCTCATCTCACCGATCAAAACTACATTAGGATCTTGTCTTAATATCGATTTAAGAGCAATATTCCAGGCATGCGTATCCAGGAACAATTCTCTTTGCTCCACCAGTGATTTTTTATTTGTAAATACATATTCTATAGGATCTTCTATAGTTACTATATGCTCTGCTCTTGTTTCATTAATTCTATCCAGCATGGCCGCTATTGTTGTAGATTTTCCATGTCCGGTGGGGCCTACAACCAGGATAAGGCCTTGTTTTAAATTGCACAGATTGCCAAAATAGGTAGGAAGATTTAGTGATTCTATCGGAGGTACGGATATAGGTATGTATCTTAATGCTGCAGATAAATATCCTTTTTGAAAAAAAGCATTAACTCTAAACCTTGCTTTAGTACCTAATGCAACGGAAAAATCCAGTTCTTTATTCACTTCTAGTAATTCTCTCTGCTGAGTATCAAGAATCTGCGATAGAAAATACTCCACATCATCTACTGACAGGGGAGGGAATTCATTTAATAAATGAAGCTGCATATTAACTCTAATAAAGGGAGAGCATCCTACTGTAATATGCAAATCCGAAGCATTGGATGCAATAACTTTTTCTAATATCTGTGTTGCATTAATTTTCATAAATATATTCTTTAATTAAATAAGTAATATTAATATTAAACCTAATTATCATTATTGTTTAGCAACTCTCATTACTTCCTCTATAGTAGTTACTCCTTCAACTACTCTGAGATACCCATCCTGCAGTAGAGTAAGCATCCCTTCCGATATTGCAGTAGCTTCCATCTTACTTGCCGGACTTCTTTCCAAAGTATGATGTGCTACGGAATCACTCATTGGAAGAAGTTCAAATATTCCCAGTCTTCCTCTATAACCGCTGTTTCCGCACTTGGGGCATCCCTTGCCTCTTGATATCTTTATAGTCTTATCTGACATAAACTTCTTAACTACCTTTGCTATTTCGGGATCTTTAAGCATCAACGCTTTATTCTCGGATATCTCCTTAACAGTCTTTGATATAGTATCTTTCATCTCCTGCGGAGGTTCATATTCTTCAATACAATCCTTGCATATTCTTCTGATTAACCTTTGGGCTAATACTGCGTTTAAGGTTGAGGCTAATAAAAAACTTTCTACATTCATATCTAAAAGTCTTGGAATAGCACCTGAAGCAGAATTAGTGTGAAGTGTAGATAGAACTAAATGTCCTGTTAAAGCAGCGTGCACTGCTAATTCCGCCGTCTCACTGTCTCTTATCTCACCCACCATAATTATATTGGGATCCTGTCTTAAAAAAGATCTTAATCCGCTGGAGAAGGTTAGCCCTGCCTGAGGGTTTACCTGCACCTGATTAACTCCATTTACTCTAATTTCAACAGGATCTTCCAACGTTACAATATTTACTCTAGCTGTATTCAATTTGCTTAATGCCGACGCCAAGGTAACAGTCTTTCCTGATCCTGTAGGTCCTGTAACAAGAATCATACCGTTAGGTTGAAGAGACGCTTCCTCAAATCTTTTTAGTGTCAGCCCCCTCATACCTAAATCCCTGAATGAATAAATAACTCCTTCTTCTTTCAAAAGACGGATTACAACCTTTTCCCCATATATCGTGGGAAGAGTAGATATTCTTAAATCCGTTTCTGTCTTTCCCACCTGGATTTTAAATCTCCCATCCTGAGGTATTCTTTTCTCGTCTATCTTCATCTTTGCTAATATCTTTATTCTTGCTATTACTGAATCGTGCATTTCCTTGGGGAGAGTTCTTTTCTCTTGAAGAATACCGTCAATTCTATATCTCAGACGGGATCCCGTATCTTCGGGTTCAATATGTACATCAGAAGCTCCTATTTTCACGGCAGTTTCCAGTATCATTCCCACTATTCTCGCAATAGGGGCATCCCTAATAGTTTGATCATTTAAATCAGAAAAACCTTCTTCTATCTTTAATGTCGTTTGACTAATTTCTTCTAAAGCAGCATGTATTTCTTCCCCCATTTCCTTTCCTCTTTGCTCTTCTAATACTTTATCTATATTCTTTTCAGTTGTAATAAAGGGTATAACTTTATGACCGGTCTTTCTTTCAATAAAGTCTATGGTCTGAAGATCCAAAGGATCCACCATAGCCACCGATAATCTATTTTCCTCTAGCTCAAAAGGAACCACTTTGTATTTCTTAGATAAAGTTGATGGGATTATTTCAAGAAGTTTCTGTTCAACCTGGTCGGGAGATAATGATACATACTCTATACCGTATACAGTGCCGAAGGCTTGGGCAAAATCCTCAGAGTTAACATACCCTCTTTCTTTAATAATCTGTTCAATACTCTTTCCGGTATTTACATTTTCAAACTTTATAGCTGAAAGCTGATCAGAACTTATCAGCTTATTTTCATATAGTACGTCTGCTACTGTTTTAATTGTATCTATTTTAAACATAGGGCAGGTATAAACACTTCCTTATTATGTTAACAACTTCATAGTAAGACTTCAATAGATTATAGTCCAAGTTATATAATCAACTTATGTTTAACTCAATAATGATATTTGGTTCAAATCAGGAGGAAAGACAAAAGAAAGCATTATATGTTATACAAAATGAATTTACTGATCAATTTAAGAAAAGGGTAGGGGAGTGGGAGGATTTAGAGAAGCACCCCGATGTAAAATTAATTGAACAGCAGAAGGATAAAAAATCTATAGGTATCTCCGATGTTAAAGAGGGTATTAAATATCTCCAAGAAAAACCGTTCTTAGAAAAAATTAAATTCATGATTATTCCCAAAGGATATTTGTTAACAAGGGATGCTCAGGGAGCATTGTTAAAAACGTTGGAGGAGTCGCCAAAACATGCGGTCACTATCATACTTGTTAAAACCATTAACGATTTATTGGATACAGTAACTTCAAGATGTAGAAAAATATCAGCCAAAGAATATACATACCAGGATAAAAAAGAGGTAAATAAAAAGCTCTCCTATAATGAGATATTAAACATGAACAAAGGAGAGCTACTTGATTTTGCGGGAGAGATTTCTAAAGAAGAGAAGGAGGATATAATAGAATATTTGGAGAGATGGCTTGTTGAAGCTAGGAATTTTATGCTAAACTCACAAGGTTATTCTTCAACTTTTAGTACGGCGCAAAAT
Source organism: candidate division WWE3 bacterium UBA1397 (assembly GCA_002305205.1). GTDB lineage: Bacteria > Patescibacteriota > WWE3 > UBA101185 > UBA10185 > UBA1397. The sequence continues at coordinate 37,535 of DBQJ01000009.1, forward strand.
ATAAAAAAAATACTAAGAACTAAGAACGATCTGGAAAGAACAAATTTAAATACAAGGCTGGCACTAGAATCATTGATGTTAAATATATAAAATTAAAATATTAAATGATATGGTAAAAAATAATACTGATAATTACGGTGCAGAACAAATACAAGTATTGGAGGGGTTGGAACCTGTAAGAAAAAGACCGGGCATGTATATCGGATCTACGGGCCAAGAAGGTCTTCATCACCTTGTTACTGAGATAGTAAATAATTCAATGGACGAGGCTATAGGGGGTTATGCGGATCATATTAAGGTTGAATTTCATAAAGACGGATCTGTTGCAATATATGATAACGGTAGGGGAATTCCCTTTGATATTAAGAAAGGGTACGGGGTATCTGCTTTAGAGTTGGCTTTTACTAAACTCCATGCCGGAGGAAAGTTCGGCGGCGGTGGTTATAAAGTTTCAAGTGGTTTACATGGTGTCGGTTCTTCTGTTGTTAATGCTTTATCCAAATGGTGCAGAGTTATAGTTAAAAGAGGAAACAAAATAGTAATACAAGAATATGAAAACGGAGGCAAACCGATAAGAAAAGTTGAAGATTTTGATTTTAAAAATCCCACCAAGATTAAAAAAAGCCCCTGGGATTTAGATGTTGAAGGATGGAAATACGAAAACGGCACTATCGTGGAATTTCTTCCGGATGATTCTATATTTGAAACGAAGGATTTTGACACTAAATTTTTTCTAAATCAGCTCAGAGAATATGCTTATCTAACAGCGGGTATTACATTTGAACTGGTAGATGATAAAACAGAACGTAGATTTAAATTCTATTTTGAAGGTGGTATTAAAGCATATCTTAAATCACTAAATAGAAATAAAGGGGTTCTTAATAACAATATATTTTACTGCAAAAAAACCAATGATAATGTTGATGTAGAAGTAGCTATGCAATATAACGATTCCTTTACCGAAAATGTATTATGTTTTGCCAACCATCTAAAAAATATTGAGGGAGGCACTCACTTAACAGGTTTTAGGGCTGCTCTAACAAAATGTGTAAATGATTATGCCAGGGCAAACAGCTATCTAAAAGAGAAAGATACTAATCTATCAGGAGAAGATTTAAGAGAAGGTCTTACTGCTGTTATTTCGGTAGCTCTTGATTCATCATCTCTTCAGTTTGAAGGGCAAACAAAGGCTAAACTTGGAAATACTAATGTAAGACAGGCAGTTGAAACAGTAGTAAAAGAGGCTTTAGAGTCTTTTCTTCAAGAGAATCCAAGAGATGCGCAATCAATAATAGAAAAAAATATACTTGCCTTTAAAGCAAGGATGGCTGCAAAGGCTGCAAGAGATACTGTTATTAGAAAAACTGCTCTGGAAGGAAGCGGTGTTCTTCCCGGAAAATTAGCTGATTGTTCGGAGAAAGATCCTAAAAAAACTGAAATATTCATCGTAGAAGGAGATTCTGCAGGGGGTTCCGCTAAACAAGGAAGAAATAGAAGGTATCAAGCTATATTACCGCTGTTTGGTAAACCATTGAACACAGAAAGAGCACGTTTAGATAAAATAGTAGATTCTGACAAGTTTAAGGCTCTAATTATTGCAATTGGGGCAGGGATAGGGGAGCAGTATAACCCCGATAAATTAAGATATAACAAAATTATTGTTATGGCTGATGCTGATGTTGACGGTATGCACATAATTTCTTTATACTTAACATTTTTTTATAGACACATGCCTGAACTAATACAGGGAGGCCATATACATGTTGCCGTCCCTCCTCTTTTTAAAGCAACGTGGGGAAAAGAAAAAAGATATTTATTTGATGATAAAGACAGGGAAAAGTTTCTTAAAACCCCGGAGGGTCAGAAAGCAATAATTCAGAGGTTCAAAGGTTTGGGTGAGATGAATGCGGATGAACTTTGGGAAACAACAATGAATCCTGAAACGAGAAGACTTAAATTAGTCACTGTTGAAGATGCTGCTCAAGCAGATGAAGTATTTACTATGTTGATGGGGGAAGAAGTAGCTCCGAGGAAAAGATTTATACAAACACACGCTAAAGACGCTAATATTGATATTACATAAGAAAATTATTTCTTAAATATGCCTAACATTGGAGTAACACAAACAATATACACAGTAGATATGGATTCTCTTGCCTGTACCCTGGCTTATACAGAACTGTTAAAACTGGAAAATAGAGATTCCTGCGCCTATATACCGGGTATCCCCAATAGTACAGTAACCGAAGAAATACAGAAGTGGGATCTAGTGTACGAGAAAAAACCTAAAGCAAGTGATTTAAAGAATATGTCTTTTGTTATAGTTGATACATCGGATATAAATGTCTTTCCTAAGTTTGTCGATAAGGATAAAGTTATTGAGATATTTGACCACCACATAGGTCACACAGATTATTGGAGAAATAAGATAGGTATGAATGCCAGAATTGAAATGGTGGGTGCCTGCGCTACATTGATCTGGGAAGAATTTAAAAAAAGAGGAAAGGCAGGTAAAATATCCCAGCTAAGTGCGCGCCTTCTTTTAGCTGCAATATTATCAAATACCCTTCATTTTAGAGCCAAGATTACTTCCATTAGAGATGAGAGGGCATACAAGGAATTATTTCCTATTGCAGGATTAACCAGGAAATGGGTAGAAAAGTATTTTCTTGATCAGGAATCTTTTATATACAGCCATCCCAAAGATACTGTATTTAATGACATTAAATTAATAGATTTTCCTAATTTAGGCAAAAAGATTGCTATAGGTCAAGTGGAATTATGGGACAGCAGAAAGTTCATAATGGATTTCCGCCCTCAGATAAGATCTGTATTGGAGGAAATAGGGGGTGAAAATTGGTTTTTCAATGCTCCCTGCATAGCAAAGGGTAAGAGCTATATCTATACAGAAAATAAAGAGATTAAAAATATACTTTCTGATAAATTTCACTGTAGGTTTAATGACGGGGTAGGGGATACCCAGCATCTTATTGAAAGAAAGGATTTAGTAAAAATATTATCAGGATATGGAGAGGAGATTAATACTCTTCAAAATACTCCTTAAACCTGTTAATATTACTAGGTTATGCCCTATAAAGACAATAAAAATAACAAACAGAAGAAAGATAACGAGACGGAAAATAATACAAATGGAATTGAGGAAGTTCAAGAAATTAAAGGTAAAGAAGATATTGATCCTAATATTCTACCCACGGATATATCGGAAGAAATGCAGTCTGCATACTTAGATTATGCTATGAGTGTTATCGTCTCCAGAGCTCTTCCTGATGTTAGAGATGGTTTAAAACCCGTACAAAGAAGAATTATATACGCTATGCAGGATCAGGGTATGGATTATTCAAGTAAGTTTCATAAATGTGCTGCTGTGGTAGGAGAAGTTCTTAAAAAATACCACCCTCACGGAGATGTTTCTGTTTACGATGCTTTGGTTAGAATGGGGCAGGATTTCTCTCTTAGATACCCTCTTATTGTTCCCCAGGGTAACTTTGGAAGTATAGATGGGGATCCTCCTGCTGCTATGAGATATACGGAGTGCAAATTAGACAAGATATCTGAATTTCTCTTTGCAGATATTGATAAAGATACTGTAGATTTTGCCATGAATGATCTTCAAAATATGGAGCCAATTTACCTTCCTTCTGTGATACCTAATCTTCTTCTAAATGGAGCTACTGGCATCGCTGTAGGAATGGCTACTAATATACCTCCTCATAATCTGGGTGAGCTAATTGACGGAATTAATTTTTTAATTGATAAAGCTGACAGTATAGGTACTTCCCCGGATAAAAACAGCAAGGAACAGATAGCCTCCATTGATTTTTCCTCTTCTGCTACTGTAGAAGAACTGGTTCAATACATCAAAGGCCCTGATTTTCCTACAGGAGGGACGATATATGATCAGAAGGAAATGATACAAATGTATGCAACAGGAAAGGGAAGGGTAGTAACCAGAGCTAAAATGGATATAGAGGAGAACAAAGGGGGTAAAGTTGCTTTAATTGTAACTGAAATACCTTATATGGTTAACAAAGCTACTCTAATAGCTAAAATTGCTGATCTAGTCAAAGATAGACGTATAGAGGGAATATCAGATTTAAGAGATGAATCAAATAAAGAGGGTATAAGAATAGTGATAGAGTTAAAAAGAGACGGGGTAGTAAATAAAATACAAAACCAATTATATAAATATACTCAGCTTCAGAGTACATATAATTCAAATTTTGTCGCGCTTCTAAACAACGAGCCCAAATTAATGCCTCTTAAAACTATGCTTGAGGAGTTCATTAAGCATAGACAACAAATTACTATAAGAAGAACAATATATTTACTCATAAAAGCTAGAGAAAGAGAACATATACTAAGGGGGTTAAAAATTGCTTTGGATAACCTTGATGAGGTTATAAAACTAATTAGATCCAGTAAAGATGCCGATACAGCTAAACAAGGTTTAATTAAAAAATTTGGACTTACGGATATACAAGCTCAAGCTATACTTGACATGCAGTTAAGAAGATTAGCTGCACTGGAAAGACAGAAGATTGAAGATGAACTTAAACAAATCCTTACTACTATAAAAGATTATGAAGGTTTAGTAGCTTCACCCCGAAGAATTATTGATACAGTAAGGAAAGACTTAAATGAAGTTAAAGATAAATTTGCCGGACCTCGTACTACAAGGGTAACAAAAGGATCTGTTGGAGAATTAAGTGATGAGGATGTGATAGTAAGCGAACCCGTGATTGTCTCCATATCCCAGAATGGATACATCAAAAGACTAAAAGAGGATTCCTACAGAAAACAGGGAAGAGGGGGAAAGGGAGTGAGCGGGCAGCAGTTAAAAGAGGAGGATAGTATTGCGGGATTAAAAGTATGCGATACCCATGATTGGGGTTTGTTCTTTACTAATAAAGGAAAGGTATATCGTATGAGAGTATGGGATATTCCTGAAGCCCAGAAAGCTGCCAAGGGAACTCCTCTAGTGAATTTCCTAAGCATGTCTCAAGATGAAAGAGTGGAAGCCTTTCTTACCCTGACAAGTCAGGATTTTGAACAAAAGACAGGTTCAATTATATTTGTTACGGAATGGGGAACAGTAAAAAAGACTCCCATAGAGGAATTTTCTAATATCAGATCATCCGGAATTCTGGCTATTAAATTAGCTCTGGAAGATTCATTGGTATTTGCCGGTTTTACCCACGGGTCTGATGAAATATTAATTACTACTTCTTTAGGACAATCCATTAGGTTTAAAGAAACTGATGTAAGACCAATGGGAAGGGTATCCGGAGGAGTTACGGGAATTAAATTGGGAAAGAAAGGGGATAGGGTAGTTGGAACAGTAATAATATCAAAAGAGACAGGCGAAGTAGATTTGCTTACTGTATCAGAGTATGGATATGGAAAGAAGACACCTACAGAAGAGTATAAAATACAAAATAGAGCGGGGTCAGGTATCTTAACCTACAAAGTAACAGATAAAACAGGGAAATTGGTGTCTGCCAGATCACTTAGCAGGAAGATAAACTCGGATATTCTAATAGCTACATCATATGGGATGGTATTAAGACTGTCTTCTAAACAAATACCATCGCTGGGAAGAGCAACTCAGGGTGTTCGTTTAATGAAGACCGATGAAAAGGATAAAGTAATCTCAATGGCTGTTCTGGAAGAAGAATTAGAAGAAATAGAAGAATAATATAACAATGATCTCCGATCTTATTCAATATGAAAAAGCCCTTCTATCCAAAGGAATTGAACTTATTGCGGGAATAGATGAGGTGGGCAGGGGACCCTTGGCCGGTCCTTTTGTAGCAGGAGCTGTAGTTTTAGACTGGAGTAAAATACTTAGGAATAACGACATCATATCTGAAATATATTCGGATAGGAAAAACGGGTATAACTGTATAAAAGATTCAAAGAAATTAACACCTAATAAAAGAGAAAAACTCAGTGAATTCTTAATTAATTCAGTAGTCAGCTATTCTATAATAGAAATATCCGTAGAGGAACTTGATGATATAGGTATATCTGAAACTACACAAAAAGCTTTTTATCAATGTATAGAAAGGTTATCAGTAAAACCTCAGCATGTCTTAACCGATAACTTTGAGATAAAGAAAATTGTTAGAGAAATGCAGACTAATATATCGGGAGGAGATAATAAATCACTTAGTATTGCCTCAGCTTCAATTATTGCAAAGGTATACAGAGACAGGTTAATGAAAAATATGGATAATATATATCCTCAATATAATTTTTCTTCAAATAAAGGGTATGGGACAAAGAAACACTTAGACTGCATAAAAAAGTATGGGATATGTCCTGTACACAGAAAAAGTTTCCATCCTATCAGTTCTTATCTTCATGAACTAAACTGCATGTAATTACCTCGTGATATACTTAACAATGTTTGTACGGATAGTTTTTTATCTATGTAAATAGTTTCAAATATCTGCCCGGTATAAATATGAAAAAAACAAAGTACGATGTACTGATAGTGGGAGCGGGTCCAGCCGGAATATTTTCCTGTTATGAATTGTTAAATAAAAATCCGAAGATAAAGATAGGTTTAATAGACATGGGTAATAGAATAGAGAAGAGAAAAACAAATGAGGTTATGTCAGGATTCGGGGGAGCGGGGACATATTCAGATGGAAAACTTCATTTTACCCCCAAACTGTCACATGAAAGAGTATTCCATCTTATATCCCCCTCCGACTACCAAAAGTTGTTAGACAGGATTGAAGAAATATTCACTGAATTCGGAGTAGATGCGGAGACATATCCTAAAAATCCCGATGTTGTGAAACAAATATCGGATGATGCACAAAAGAAAGATATTGAACTAATAGTCAGAAAAGCAAAGCATGTGGGTACAGACAGTCTAAAAAAGGTAATGGTTAACTTTCAGAACTATCTGGAAAAAAGAGGGGTAGATATACTGGATAAAGTAGAGGTAAAAGATATAAAAGTAAAGAATAATAAATATACTGCTGTAATAACAAACAAAGGAGACATTATGAGTAATTATGTTATTCTTTGTCCGGGAAGAGTGAAGGCTAAATGGCTGCAGGATCTGGGTAAAAAACATGAGATACAGTATATGTTTGATATGGTCGAAGTAGGTGTAAGAGTAGAATTTCCCTCCAGCATCATGAAATACCTAGCTGATACGCTATATGAGATAGTATTTAAGATCAGAACCTCAACATTTGATGATGTAATCAGAACATTCTGTTCATGCCCAAACGGTATGGTAGCAACAGAGAAATATGAAGATCATGTATGTGTAAACGGGCATTCAAACAGTGATCATAATTCTGAGAACTCAAACTTTGCATTCCTGGTAGAAGTAAATCTAACAGAACCCGTAGAGAATTCAATTCAATATGCTCAATCAATAGCTCAATTAGCATCAACTATCGGGGGAGGAAAACCCATACTCCAAAGACTGGCTGATCTAAGAAAGGGGAGGAGAAGCACCTGGAGTAGGTTATCAAAATCTATGGTTGTTCCTTCATTAAAAGATGTAACTCCGGGAGATATATCTATGGCTTTACCTCATAGAATAGTTACTGATATTCTGGAAGGATTGGAAAAACTAGATAAAGTAATGCCGGGAATAAACTCAGGTTCAACCCTTCTTTATGCCCCCGAAGTTAAATTCAGATCATCCAAGGTAAAAACTACACAAGATATGGAAACATCAGTAAAGGGAGTATATGTAGCAGGGGATGCAAGCGGTATGTCAGGAACAATAACAGGAGCAGCAGCAACAGGAATAATGGCAGCAAAAGGAATATTAAAGAATATTAACAAAAAGAAGTGAAAAAATCCCGCACCTTTAGAAGAAAAAAGGTGCGGGCTGGCCTTATCTCCTGTAAAAAACAGCCTGGGGATCCGATGATGCTGGAAAAAATTCTACGGTTTTCAGAAGCTTCCACTCCCCTTCTTTTTTTACCTTCCTGGCCAGTTTCTCGTAGTCCTTTGTTGAAGAGTCGGACTGACGACGTTGCGCAGAACCTACAAAAATTAAATGCAGAGTCAGTACTCCATTCTCTTCAGAATGGCAACTGAATCTATAGACGTTACCCTGCCAAACAATTTCCATCTCTTCCTCCTCTTTCTGATTGTGATTTTTCGTAACTTAACATATTTTCATTAATATTGCTATAGGGTAAATAGAATAGGGTATTTATATTGATATAACAAGGATATATTAGTTTAATGTACTTATTTTATTGGATCCTTCGTTCTTTTTACCTTCAATATCTTTATGGTACTTTCTATGTACATCTTTTAATCTTGCATTAGTTACATGGGTATAAATCTGCGTTGTGGATACATTTGAGTGACCCAAAAGCTCCTGTACACTCCTTAGATCGGCTCCTTCACTAAGAAGTCCGGTAGCAAATGTATGTCTTAATGTATGTGGTGTAGCATCTACTGATATTCCTGCTTTCCAGATATATTTTTTTACCAGTCTTTCTACGCTTCTTACAGTTAATCTTAGTGATTCTCCATCAAAATCCCCCGGTTCCATCTTTTTTCCCGAATATCTAATAAATAATGGTTTAAAAGAATCACTTCTTAATGCCAGGTATTTTTTTATCCATGTTATTGCAGAAGGGGAGAGGTATACCGTTCTTGCTTTTCTGCCTTTACCAATTACAGTAAACTCTCCACTGTCCAGATTTACTGCATCTCTATCTAAACTAACAAGTTCTGATACTCTAAGACCTGTACTGAATAATGTATCCAATATTGCTCTATCCCTGATACCCGAACGTCTGTTTAAATCCTGTACGCTAAAAAGCATATTCATTTGTTCATCATTTAACACTTTAGGTACACGATCTTCAGCCTTTCCTAATATAATCTGTTCAGGAGACATAATTTCCAATCCTTCTTCAACTACTAAATATTTCAGAAAAGCCCTAAGAGCAACTAAGAAGGTCTTTTGGGTAGATCTCTTAAACTCTTCATTACTTTTAGAACTTATACGACGGTTAAGATTTATCCTGTATTTCTTAATCAGATCCTGATCAAGATCAGACAACATTAAATATTCTTTTTTTAGATACTCTTTAGACCAATCTGCAAAATCATTTAAATAAAAATGATACATTTTCAATGTATTCTTGGATAAGTTTCTCTCAATTTCGCAGAATTCTAAATATTGGGGTACAGCTTCATTAAATTTTGTATTAAGGCTCATCTTTGACATTGTTTATTAATTATACGACATAGATATGGAAATTATTTATGTTATTTTTAGTTCTTAGCTATATCCCCATACTTTTAAATATATTTTGAGGTAGATTTACACCTCTTTAAAGAAAAAGCCCGTTAGAATTGATTCTAGAGCGTCCTGAGATTATATTGCTATAACAGCGTATATGGCACTTTATCCCTCTATTTATACAATAATAATGAAGTATATGTGTACGGGTAGGGAGACATTGGAAATTTAAATATAAATAAGTCTGATGAAGGAAATACTAGGGTAATTAGAAATATTAAAATAGAGAAATAGAATAGGGGATAAATAATTTTTTATTTACTATAGTGATTATTTAATAATTAAAAATATTCAAGATCTGTTTTTTATTTTGTTCTTTATATTTTTGAAGTAGAGGATCAAAAACTCATATACACGACATGTCGTATAATGTATGTTTAACGACTTTATGGGTGGTATAAACCCAGATACTCAAAATAACTAATATAGGGACATTTAATTAGTAGAGAATAACAAATATAATTAACGCAATATTTAATTATCCTAATTACTTTATTCTTTTTTAAATGTATATAAATAAAAATAAATATTATGATTATTCACTAAGATTCGCTTCTTTGTTCGTTATATTTCCTGGGCTGAGAGGTGCCTTTCAAGGGCTAAAGTTATCCACAACCCTCCCCCGGAGATATATGACACTTCTACAGAATTATGTATGACATTCGTACAACTAAATATATATGACAATCGTACATTATGAATTAGCACCCTACCCTATAGTATGTTAATGGTTACGGTATTTATCCGGTGCAATGAGATTTACAAAAATATACCACTCACCTACCCACTCTATGTCCCTGTATATTTATGGGGTAAAGAAAATTACTATTCCTAAAAATAATAAAAATATAAAAGTAAATTGGGTCATCATTTTATTATTAATATCATTTTTGAGATATGAAGATATGTAGGTTAATGAGAACATCAGAACCAATGATATGAGCAAAGCCCTTAGAAATGCCTCAGTAGGTATAAATGATATAGCTGTACCGATAGAAAAGGTAAGAAAGAAAGTCATAGAACTTAATAAAAATGACTCCCCTATTCCTGATTTCTTTGAGTCGCTGTCAAATCTTGATACCCACAATTGATACACAACATATAGTGATGAGATAATCCCAATCATAGTATTTTGTACCAAACAATTTGTATCTATTTTAAATATTCCGGAAAACAAAGGTATGGCAACAACTACTTGAATTATCTGCGCCCATGCTGTAGCTGCCCTGTATAAGGGTATGGATTCCTCCCTATCTTCAACTACCAGAAATATATTATCAACAAGGGATACGAGGTAATAGAACCCGGCAAAGAATATTAAAGCTGTCATTTTTATGATAAAGCTTAAATTAGGAAAAAAATGAAAGAATAACAATGAACCTGACAACAATGACAACGGGTTTATTATTGTGTAAAAAATATTTTTTAAATCTATGTTAGGGTACTGAGTAATAAATGTTCCAAATAATACTATAAATACCACCAATCCTCCTGCAGTATATACATCAAGATGAAGTCTACCTGCTGTAAATAGATAAAGAAATATCGCAACAAAAAGAGATTGAAGAAAATATTTATGTTTCTTTTGGATTTTTAATTTAGATGGCAATATCATATTCTTTTTTTAGATAGCAAAGGGCCATTGCCACAGCATCATTTGCATCATCTGATTTTATCACTTCTTTCAGAGATAGTGTCTTTCTTACGGCTTCCTGCATTTCTTTTTTGTCTGATCTCCCGTATCCTGTCAATACTAACTTTGCCTGTAAAGCAGTATATTCAAACATTTTCAGATTATTATCTGCTGCCGACAGCATTACTATCCCCCTTGCCTGACCTACTATCATTGCAGTTTTAGCATTAGTATTAAAAAATAATTTCTCAATTACGATAGAATCAGGTTTATGTGAATCAATAAGTTCATTTATATTCCTATACAGCTGGAGAAGACGATTCTGTTGATCTTGATCAGGTTTAGTAATAAAAACGCCCGATTTTATTAATTTAATCTTATGCGGTGATTTCTTACTATATTCTAATATTCCATAACCCATCCTCGCGGTTCCCGGGTCTATTCCGATTACTATCATGACAACTCATCCGGCAGAATAAAGTTAACAAAAACATCCTGTACATCGTCATGGTCATCCAACTCTTCTAGAAGCGAGATCATTTTTTTTGCTAAATTCGTATCATCAATTTGTATAGTGAAGGAAGGGGTATCCGGATTAGGACTAAATATGTATGACGTGCTTCCCGCTCCCCCCATGGATCCACCGAATTTATTAAGTATATTTCTTATCTCAGCTACCGTTCTGTTCTTATTGTCAGTTAATGCTTTTATATAAAATGCTTCTCCGTTAGGTCCAAAGGCTTCATAAACTGCTTCATAGAAGACACCGTCCCCTCCCTGCCCGCTTCCTTTCTGTATAGCCTTCTCGATATTCTCCCTGGGCATTCTGGCTTCCCTTGCTTTCTCCACTGCCAGCCTTAAAGATGGATTGGAATCGGGATCAGCTCCGTTTTTTGCTGCAACAATGATTAAACGGCTTACTTTAGAGAATATCTTGCTTTTCTTAGCATCGGTGACTTCCTTTTTCCTTTTGATATTGGCCCATTTTGAATGTCCGGACATAAATTCTATCTTACCATCTTTTATCTAATTGACAAAAATTTTATATTTATTATTCTTGTACGCATGCATTCAAGCATAGCTGTACTGTCTAAAAAGGCAATTGACGCGGCACTAAAGGCAAATTGGGCCGAAGCTATAGATATTAATACCCTAATACTGGAGAAAAATCCCCTTAATATTGATGCTAAAATACGTTTGGGAAGAGCTTTCATTCAGACCAGAAAATTTGATAAGGCCAAAAAGATATTTAGGGATGTATTAAAAACAGATCCGATAAACCCGGTAGCTTTAAAAAATCTCGAACTGGCAAAAAAGTGCAAAGCAGAAACAAAAGGACAGGTGCAGATAGATACTAAATCACTTCTTAAAGAACCGGGAACAACATCCGAAGCTTATTTTGATATAAGTGCTAAAGGAATAACATCAAAAGATTTTATTTCCGGAGAAGGTTTGTCATTGAAAATAAAGAAAAGATCTATTGAGGTATTTAAGATAAAAGACTGCAAAAAAACCTATATTGGAGAGATCCAAGATCCCATAATCGTACAAAAAATGAACATAGCCCAGGAAAGAGAAGCCAGAATTCATGCAGGATTTCTCAAGGGTTCTGATAAACACGTTACCATTCTTATTAAATCATCCATTCCGGTATTTAAAGCAGATAAACAAGATGTGAGACCATACTTTAAGAAAGGAACTCTCGAAGAACCTGAGGCTGAACAAGAAGAAGAAATAACTGAGTAATATATTACCTCAAATCATCATCGGTTAATATATTAGCAACATATTCTTTTTTATCATTTTTAACCTCAGAGGCCTTCTCTACCCTCTTATCTTCCTTTTTAGGAGCGGGCTTGAACTTATTCTGAGGAATATGAACTCTTCCTTCATCTTTCTTTCTTATATTTTGAATATTATCTTTATTCCTCTCCTTACTCTTTTTACTATTGTCACTATTTATTTTCTCATTATTTGAAACTTCCTTTTTCCCATGCTCTTTCATTTTTATATCCTTCTTAGTCTCTTCCTTCCTTATAATTCTGTCCAGTGCCGCATATGGTGCGTTTTTATTATTCAGAGGTATAAATCCTACAGCTTCTTCATTTAAAGAAGCCTGATTAAATTCTGCAGAAGTATCGGATATTCTATAAGTACCGCTGTCAGACAACAGGTACCACTTCCCTTCTTTCTTGGACAATACACCTTTTATCTCCAACCTTTCTTCCTTTGTAATCTGTTTAAATACTTTTTTTCCATCCTCCTCAACAATTTTTAAACGATCCCCATACACCAATCTTGATTTAGCTGCGTAATTAGCCGGTACTTCGTGTTTTTCCCCGCTGTCTGCTATTAGATATAAGCCGTCAAACGTGCCCTCAACACCGGGCATTTTTTTATACATCTCTTTCTTTTGCTCATGTTCTATCTTTTCAATAATTTGGGAGATTTTATCTATATTTCTTCTTAATGAAAGCGTCGCTTCTTTTAGCTGAAACAACCTTCCTTGTGATATATCGTCACTAGAATAATTATCGTTATTTTCTTCGGGCATTTATCTTATTCCTTTCTATTTAAATTTATATCAACGGTATTAGATTCCCCTACCGTCTTATTCTCTCCCATCTTATTCTTATATTCTTGAGCAATAGCCATACCCTTGTCAAATTTAGTTTCCACCCACTTAAATATTTTACTCTCAACAAACTCCCTGGGGACTCCGTACTTCTCTCTGCTTAGATTTATAACTTTCTCTTTATTATTTGTTTTAGGTACTAAAAATCCATCCTCCCAAGGAATTAATATTCTAGCTGAAAAAGGATGGGATGTCATACCGTTCATCATCAGCTTAATATATATTTGGAATCTCTCCAGTGAGATGATGTCTTCTTCATTAAAGTAAGGGGCAAATTCATGGGCTAATTCCTTTGCATCTGGCGCCCCTAAAGAAAATGTTATTATTGTCCCCACATTTCCATATACTGCTTTTAGTAGTGATTCGGGCAGTTGTGCTGTAAATTGATGCGTAAGATATAATCCCAGCTTGTATTTTCTTGACTCCGATAATATTTCTTCAAAACTACCTGTAGCAAAATTCTGGAACTCGTCTACATACAGATAGAAGGGCTTTCTATCCTCATAGGGTATCTTAGCTCTCTGAAGTGCATAAAACTGCAGCCTGGAAACTAAGAGAGCCCCTAGAAGGTTGGCATTATCTGTACCTATCTTCCCCTTTGATAGATTCATCAGAATTATTTTTCCATTATTCATAGCATCCCATAAATCTAAAGTTGATTCTCTTTGTCCTAATATGTTTCTAATCGTAGTGGATGCTAAAAATCTATTTACTTTATTCTGTATGGGAGATATTGATTCAGTAACCAGTTTTTGATTCCCTTTCATATCCCTGAATTCCTGCTCCCAAAATTTTATTACTAAAGGATCCTTAACTTGATGAAGAATATACTTTTGGTAATTAATATCCTCCATTAATCTTGTAATACCAAGCATAGTGGTTCCCGGTACTTCCAGAAGCGTTAATATTGCATAATTAAGTAAATACTCCAGTCTAGGACCCCATGAATAATCAAAATGCTGTTTAATTGCAGATACCAACCCCGACGCTAAGAGGTTTTTTTGGGACGGATCATCCAGCTGCATTAAATTTAAACCGATTGGTCTTTCCGTATCAGACGGATCAAAATAAATGATGTCGTTAATTCTATTATCGGGGATGCGGTTCAATACTCTTTCTATAGTCTCTCCGTGTGGGTCTAAAACACCCACTCCTGCTCCTCTCATAATATCCTGGGATATCATTGATTCAAACAATGTGGATTTTCCTGTTCCTGACTTACCAATAACATACAAATGTCTTAGCCTGTCTTCATCATTTTTTAGCCCAAATTTTATTCTTTCATTCCTAAATACTGTTTCCCCTATAAGACTTGCATCTTGTATGGGAAGATTAGGAGGTGGTTCGGATTTTCTGGAATACACCCATGATATATTTGGAGTATCAATATTTGAAAGGGGGAAATGAAAAAAAGTAGCCAATTCTTCAGTTGTTAAAATCACTGATTTATCTTTATCAAATAACCTATTCTGATAATCACTCACTATTCTTCCCACATTGCTTTCAAAATGAGAGGAGAAGGAATTGAGGTTAACCGCAGAAAATTGTTTAAAAGATGCGAATACTGACCTTAAATTAGATTCTACTTTTTCTTCACTCTCTGCTGATGCAATTATTCTAATAACTGTCTGGTAGCCCATACGGGATAATTTATTCTCTATTGATCGTAATTCGGTTTCCTGTCCGGCGGGTACTTTTACTGCAATTTGTTTATCTGCTGCAGCTGCTGCTTTCTTTGCATCTTCAGGGCTCATGGGAAGCGTAAAAGCACCTATTGCCGTACCCTTGGCTATTCCAACTGTCTCTCTGCCTAAAGCATCAAAAAAGGTCTTAAAGAATGATGGATTTCCCTCCGGTTTACCTTCACGAATTGATTTCACATAATTAAATCCCTCTTTTTGCCATGTGTCAGCAACGGGTCTTACCAATATCTGAAACCACACCTCCTCCCCTACTCCAATGGAAGATACAGCGGATGTTATTGAAGAGATGGGATCAATCTCAAAATCCCTAAAAATCTTTATAGGAAAATAGTCAGGTTTAGAAAAAGTTACTGAAACCGCTCCGTATTTGTTTGACTTAGTATCATATTTTTTTACATAGTCTTCAACAACTCTTATCTGACAAGTGGGGTATTGTGCGTATATCTGCCCTTCAACAAATTTTCTAATATTCTTTGGACAGTAAACAAAAAACTTTATTCCTTCTGTACCGGAGGCAGCCATTTCAAATGAAATATGTTCTTGGGAAGAAGGATCTTCTTTCAGCAAACCGTGCAATGTTGAAAACATGTTCTCTGCATATAGAGAAGATGCTTGTACATTGGGGGATTCTTCGTCACTTTTGCTAAGTGTAACTTGAAGGAGTTGCAAGCTTCTTTCTTCTTTTACCAACTCAATAGACTCCGGGGTTTTAATACGTAGATATACTACAAAAAGGATGATAATAAATACTGCTATAAATATAAAAATATAAGAAATACCCATCTCTAGATAAACTTCCCCCCACCCTAATTTGGGGCGGGGGTAGAAAGGAGAGAGTACTGGGGTAATACTAGTACAGTTGTTCTGAGGTGTCAAATCCTAAAATTACAACAATATCTGATCTGTCTATTTCATGCTCCCCTAGGTTTGTACCGTTTTTATCAACTATATTGGGTATACCCAATGCCTTTGATAGATATCTGCATGTTAAGGAATCTGTATTTTCGGCTATTATGATACTATTACTATAGGGCTGGTCAGAGTTTCCTATGGCCACTACCCTACCCCCGTTATTCTTAACTAATCTGGATACTAATGTTGCTACTCCGGGATAATTTGATCCATTTAGTATAGATATGCTTTTATTTTCCTGAGATATAGGTGATTCCAAAGCATAGTCTGAGAAATCCTGATCAATGGATCCGGGATTTAGCAATCTTTCCTCGTTTAGTACCTCTTTATTTAATCTTTCATTGGGAAGCGACTTTATATAAGAGAAAAGGTTATAGAATTCGCTAAATGTCATATCGGTTTTAAATTCCCCGCTTACTTCAATAATATCTTTTATTTTTACTATGTCCAAGAAAGTTCCGTTTGAAAGCATCTCATCAAATATATTTTTCTGTTCTTCGGATACAACTAAAAATTTATCTGTGTTAAAACCAAATATTTTAAACGTTGTATTTTTTAATACCTTTATTCCATCATTCAAATAATCATCTGAATTCATACCCCCCAAAGCTATTGTCTTACTTAACTCCTCTTCTCCATACCTACCTGCTATGTCGTATTTAATTTCTGCAGGTATTATGTAAGTTGATATATTGTCATTAATACGATCAAAAACAATAAATTTAATTGTCTTTATATTTATCGGTTCTTTGTCTATATCCTCTACTACTACATAAAGCAGTGTGGGAAAAGTGTCTCCTTTTATGTCATATGGTACTTCTCCCTGTGAAAAGGATGCCATAGCAAATGATTTATTAACATACTTTAATGTGAAATAAACACCAAAAAACCCAAGGGATACTAAAAACAAGATAGGAATTAATAACACACGTGTAATCGTTTTCTTAATATTTCTCCCGATTACTTTATTTTTCTTTTTGGATTTTTGGGCAGAATATCGTCTCATATATTTTCAAGACGATTATATACATGAAATTTATCTTTTATAAAGAGAATTCTTTGGGTATTTTTGATGTAAATTCTATGAACTTATCTGTCTTAGGATGAAATATACCTATCTTAGATGCATGCAACATCATTCTTCCGAAGTGTATTAGTGATCTTTCGAGTAATATCTTTGAACAATATATCTGATCTCCTGCGATAGGATTTCCTATTGCTAATGAATGAACTCTAATCTGATGTGTTCTGCCTGTCTTAGGAAGTATTTTCATTAATGTGTACCAATATTCTTCTTTTTGTATGTTTTTAATATTTTCAAATCTAGTAAAGGCCTCTTTCCCTCCTTCTACAACTGCATATCTGAGAGGGCTTTTCGGATTTCTTTTAATCGGAGCATTAATCTCAATAATGGGATCGTCTATCTTTCCGCATAATATTCCTAAATATTCTTTCTGTGTCTTCCTATCTTTAAACTGACTTAGCATTTTATTGAAGGTGTCTCTGTTCTTTGCCACAATCAACAAACCCGATGTATCTTTGTCCAAACGGTGTACAATACCCGTTCTTTGAATGAAATCATCCTCCTCGGTATCCTCATTTTCCACAATACCCGGAGAACTTTCTTCCAATATATCCTGCAGTGTTTCGGTTTTATTTGTGTGCGATCTATTTACTACTAACCCAGACGGCTTATCCAAAACCAATATACTGTCATCTTCATAAATAATATCTATTTTTCTTTCCATATAGATATTGATATTAACATAATACCCAAAGTTATTGCTGCATCCCGAATATTAAAATAAAAAAGATTGAAAAAAGATATGTAGTCTTTAATACAACCGGTAGTATAACGTTCATAAATATTAAATAATGATCCGAAAATCATAATTAACAACCCCAAATGCCCTATTCTTGTCTTTTTGACATATTTTAAAAAGATAAAGGAAAAGAGAATAAGTACAAACAATGAAAGAAGAGAGAATTGTTGAGGATTTAATATCCCGGATAATACATAAGAACAGTTGTATTTACTCATTACTATTATCTGAATCGGGTGCACATTCTATGCATGTTGTTGCCTCGGGGTATGCTTTCAATCTTGCTTTATCTATAGGCGCTCCGCACCTTTCGCATATTCCATATTTCCCTATTTTAATTGATGCCAATGCCTTTCTAACCTGAATTCTTAAGCCTTTAACTATATTTTTATTTGCATCATTTACATTTTTTTGATAATCCTCCAATATTGCCTCATCCATAGATTCGGAATTACCTGTAGCTCTGTCTGTCTGAAGATAAGGATCCTCATTTATCAGTAACTGCTGCGATTTCTTCAGGGATCTGTCTTTTTTAATCAGTTTGCCCTTAATTCTTTCTATAAATTCAGAAGGTAAATTTCTTTTATACACGCTAATATTTCTCCTGAGAATAATTGATACTGTACCTATTATAACTAAAATACCATATATTAGTAAATAGCCGTCTCTCTTAAGAACAAGAATTCCGCTAAATGCAAGGAAAAAACAGAATAATGAAAATATTGTGCCGGATGAAAATCTATATCCCCTAAATCTAAGAATTTCTAGATAAAAGACAAATATTAAACCTGATAAGGCAAGTGAATTAACATCTCCTAGTACCAATGTTCTTGCTACATAGAATAAAAAAATAAATAGGGAAAATGCCATAGAGTAAATATCTAAAACCCTGTATTTTGACCATTTCCATCTCTTTGAGAAGTATAAAACAGGTATCAGAGAAGATAAAAAACATAATAACGATACTGTTAATTCATAGTCTAAAGATAAGACGATGCTGTTAGGATGATATAGCTTTATGTTTCTGTATAAAAGTGAATAAAGATAAAAAGAAACTGCTGATAGTGTTACTGAAGAAAATGCTAAATCCAATATACTGTCGCTGGAGAAACCATCTTTTCTTCCCTCATACCACACTACAAATACCCAATACAGTACACCCAGTACGGATGCTAAAAATAAGGTTGGTATTTTATAAAATCCGATTGTTATTTCTCCAGGAATAAGCATTAAAGTATTTAGGCCTTTGAAATATAACTACCGTCTCTAGTATCAATTTTAACTTTATCCCCAATCTTAATAAATGTAGGTACTTTTACTACAGCCCCGGTATTTATTGTTGCATCTTTGAATGTATTTGTTACGGTATTTCCCTTATATCCCGGCTCCGTATATGTTATCTCAAACACCATTGTAATTGGCAGATCAATAGATATCGGAGAACCTTCAAAATATTGGACTTGAACATTTTGGCCCTCCTGCAAGAACTTTGCACTGTCCCCCAGTAATTGGTCTGATATATTAAACTGTTCAAAAGAATCAGGATCCATAAATATATAATTATTATCTTTATATAGATATTGGGCGTTCTTTCTAAACACATCGGCATCTTCAAATTTCTCAGTAGAAACACATCCTTTATCCATAACCTGCCCCGTAATTATATTTCTTATTCTTAATTTAACATTAGCACTTCCCCTTCCCACCTTTATGTGTTCATATTTAATTACCAGGTAGGGAAAGCCGTTCATTTTGAATACTGTTCCTGTTTTTAATTCTGTAGCAAGCATAGTGGTGATTATATCACTATAATTTAATAATATACGTTAATTTAATGGTGCCGTGGGTGGGAGTCGAACCCACACGGGATTAAATCCCAGTGGTTTTTGAGACCACCGCGTATACCATTCCGCCACCACGGCTTCTTTATATCTTTTACCCGTAGATAGAAGATATCTTAGCATATTATATACTTTAGAAAATCAGGGATTAAAACCTCTTGTAGTATCCACTTCATAAAATTTTGTGAATTCAGTTTTAAAGAATAAATCAATATCTCCTGTAGGACCGTTTCTGTGTTTAGCAATATTTAATTTTGCACTTTGTCTGTCATCATCATTAGGCCTCCATAAAAACATAACAACATCTGCATCCTGTTCTATTGATCCTGAATCTCTCAAATCTGAAAGCTGAGGTTTCTTATCCCCTCCCCTCTGTTCAACCGCCCTGGACAACTGAGAAACTGCCAGTACGGGTACTTTAAGCTCTCTGGCTAAATTTTTTAAAGATTGGGATATTTTTGATACTTCCTGTACCCTGCTTTCTGCCTCAGGTGCTCTTATCAGCTGAAGATAATCTACAATAATCAAATCAATCTTATTTTCCAGCATTAATCTTCGGGCTTTAGTTCTCATTTCTAAAACACTGATACCGGGTGTATCATCAATAAATATTGTTGCTTCGGCCAATTCCCCTGCTGCCTCTCCGTATTTTTCAAAATCCTCTTCTTCAAGGTTGCCTGTTGATATCTTCCATCCGTCAATACCTGCTTGTGCAGATATCATTCTATCCACTAACATTTCTCTTCCCATCTCTAATGAAAATATGGCTATTCCCTTTTTCTTTTCAACTGCAGCAAATTGTGCAAAATTTAAGGCTAAAGATGTTTTTCCAACTGATGGACGTGCAGCTAATATAATTAGATTTTCTTTCTGAAGTCCCGACAGCATACGATCCAATGTTTTTAAACCCGTTGGTACTCCCCTTAAAGATCCTCTATTTTTACTTAGTTCATCCAAACGCTCAAATGTAATTTCTAAAGTATCTTTTACGGGTATAAAATCCTGATAGACAATATTTTGAGATACTGAGTATAACAATTGCTCGGATTTGTCTAATAAGTCCTCAATATCACCCTCATCTAGTGCGATTTTTCCTATCTCAGATGATGCGGATATCAGTGTTCTTCGTGTTGAAGAGTCTCTTATCAGCCTGGCATATGCTTCAATGTTAGATGCTGTAGGAACTGAGTTTACCAACTCTGTAAGGTATGAAACACCCCCAATATTTTCCAATTCCCCCATCTTTTTTAGTTCGGCAGGAACAGTTATTAAATCAGCAGGTTCTCTTTTCTCAAAAAGATTCATTATTGCCTGGAATATACTTTCATGAGCCTGTCTATAAAAATGGCGCGGTCTGAGAAACTCAACTACCTTTACTATAGAATCCTTATCTATAAGTAAAGACCCTAAAACTGACTTTTCCGCCTCTAAGTCATGAGGAGGTACATAAGCATTAATATTCATTTCAGATTTTCTTTGTCTGGGCATTTATTTTAGTGGGCAGGGTTTAGTATAACAACTTGAGTATCATCCGGTACATCGGATTTACCCGATATTTTTAGTTTATCGTCTTTTTTTATATTATCCTCTACTCCCATCTCATCCAGAAATTTATCCACACCATCAATATCTTTGATACCGGCTAAATCATTAGTTTTATAATGCATTGGTATAACATATCCCGGTTCAATTTCAGAAATTACCTCAGCGGCTGTTTCTGCATCTATAGTGTATTTCCCTCCTACAGGAACCATCAATACATCCACATCTGATATCTTTTCAAGTGTTTCTTTTGATAAACTATGGCCTAAATCTCCTAGATGAAGAAGTGTTAGTCCATCAATATCTATAAGAAATACTGTCATTTGGCCTCTCTCTTTTCCGTCTTTATCATCATGATATACAGGAATACCGTAGATAAACACTCCCTCAGTTTCGTATTCTCCAGGGGTATCAACCAAAAGTTTATATCCCGATACACCTTCAATATAATGATGATCAAAATGATTATGTGTAGAAAGAAGAATGTCACACTCTAACTTTGGAAGTTTATATCCTATCTTGGGATCATAAGGATCGATGACTAAAGTTACATCTTTTCCTTTTATCTTAAAACATGAATGTCCTATGTATGTTATCTCCATGTTCTGTATGTTAACAAAAAGATATATCAATTAGAAGAGATAATATTCATAGACCTTAAGCATCTCCTTTGATATGATCATAACTATGGATAATACATCACTTCCTACGCAACCTTATAAAGGAGCCAGGGATTTCTATCCCGAAGATATGAGGATCAGAAACTATATATTTCTGAAATGGAAAGAAGTATGCAAAAGATTCGGATATGAAGAATACGATGGTCCTTTTATCGAACCTTTTGAAATATATGCGGCTAAATCAGGGGAGGAACTTGTTAATGAGCAAATATATTCCTTCATAGACAGAGGGGATAGAAAAGTGGCAATAAGACCGGAAATGACCCCAACTATAGCTAGAATGGTATCCCAAAGATACAGTGAACTGAATTATCCTATAAGATGGTTCTCAATACCTAATCTATGGCGTTATGAAAAACCTCAGAAAGGCAGACTTAGAGAACATTTTCAGTTAAACGTAGATATATTCGGTATAGACGGTGTGGAAGCAGATATTGAGATAATTCAGATTATTGTCAATCTTCTTAAAGAATTCGGAGCAGACAAGAACATGTTTGAAATTAGGATGGGAAACAGAATACTCCTGGAAGATGTATTAAAGGATGCAAATATACCCTCTTCGAAGTTTAAAGATAT
Source organism: candidate division WWE3 bacterium UBA1397 (assembly GCA_002305205.1). Lineage (GTDB taxonomy): Bacteria > Patescibacteriota > WWE3 > UBA101185 > UBA10185 > UBA1397. Next base: position 60,202 of record DBQJ01000009.1, read on the forward strand.
AATGAAGGCAATAGATAAACTAAAAAAGATATCTGTAGATGATTTTAAATATATTCTGAAAGAAAAAGCAGATCTCAAACCTAAAGAAATAGATTCTATCCTCAGTTTTCTTCAATCATCCAATGAATATATTTTAAAAATGAAGGAAAAATCCCCGGGAGCAGAAGAAATTCTGAAAACGATGAAATTACTTAGATTGTCCGGTATAGAAAGTTATGTTAAATACGATCCCTCTGTAGTTCGTGGATTGGATTACTACACCGGTAACGTATTTGAGTTATTCGATTTATCACCTAACAACTCAAGAGCTATGGCCGGAGGAGGAAGATACAATAACCTTGTTGAAGGATTTATCGGAAAAAGAATAAGCGGAGTTGGCTTTGGTATGGGAGACGTAACATTTAGAAATTTTCTTGAAAACTGGCATCTTCTTCCTCAAATTCCTCAGACAACTGAATTTCTCATTACCGTATGGCCTAAAGAAGATGGTACAAAATCAGACAAATATTTTAACGCATCTTTAGAAACGGCTGATATTCTTAGAAAAAAAGGTAGAAATGTCATCCTATGGCTTGATGCAAATACAAAGATTGAAAAACAGCTTAAATTTGCTGATAAAAAGAACATTCCGTATGCAGTAATTATCGGAGATGATGAGATCAATAATAAAAAAATTACACTTAAAGACATGAAAGAAATGAAACAGAAAAATCTCAGTATAAGTGAATTTATTAACATTATTTAGTTCCCATGTAGCAATATTACTTACTGCCGATGAAAAGAAAAAAGCTACTTCAGAACAATCTTGCCGCACCAGCTGCTTTTCTCTTTGTAAATCTCATCTGGGGAGCGGCAAATCCCATTATTAAATACACCCTAGAATACATACCTCCTTTCACTTTCTTATTCCTAAGATTACTAATAGTCTGTATTATACTTCTACCCTACGTATCTGCGCTTCTTCTTAAAAATAATATAAATAAAAAAGACTATCCTAATTTTATTCTGCTGGGGTTGTTATCCCAAAGCTCTATAGCAATAATATTTTTAGCACTTAAATACACTACTTCAATGGACGCAACAATCATCAGTATTATCGGAGGGGCAATGATTATCTATCTGGGACACAAATTGTATGGGGAGAAAATGAATAACTTTATTAAATACGGGGTATTTATAACCATAGCAGGAACATTGCTTACTGTTTTTGAACCTTTGGTCGGCAATAACCACAATAGTATCCCTACACATTACAGAGTAGCGGGAAATGCATTAGCAGTGATATATAACTTAACCTGGGTGGTATATGTGATCTGGTCCAAAATGAACTCTAATCCGGAAAAATTTAAAGGGGGTGTTAAGGTTATCCTCACCAAGTTTAAAATAAAACCGATGACTAAAAATTACCCTCCCTCTCTTATAGCTGTACTGAGCATGTATGTGGGATTATTTACAACCATACCCCTGGCTGTATTGGAAAACCTTGGTATCTTTGAAGCTAATACTTTTCTGATGAACCAAATAGATATTCATGGAATACTTGGTTTACTGTATATGTCTCTATTCTCATCAATAGTAGCTTTTATACTATATCAATGGGCTTTAGATAAAGGAAGGGTATCGGAATCAGCGATATTTGGTTATTTAGGACCTGTTTTTTCATTTCCCATAGCCCATCTTCTACTGGGAGAGGTGCCGACTACATCTCTGATTATTAGTGCGGTTATAGTCGTTATTGGTGTAATTATTGCTGAAACGGGACAGCAGATAGTAAGCCGAAAACATACGTAGTTTTATACTGTTGAATACATCTGCCATTATCTGATATACTCCTTGTCGCTATGAAAAAGGATATACATCCAAAATTATATAAAGAGTGCGTTGTTACCTGTGCCTGCGGTAATACTTTTACTACCATATCTGCCCTACCTTCTATATCGGTTGAAATATGCAGTGCATGCCACCCTTTTTATACAGGACAAAGAAGATTTGTAGATACGGAAAGAAGAATAGATAAATTTACCAAGAAAGCTAAAATTGCTGAAGAAAAGAAAAAATCTACTGAAGAACATAGAAAAAACAAGGAATCAAAGAAAGTTTCTTCAAAAACACCAAGAAAAGAACAGACAGTCAAAGAAATGCTTGATAAGATTAAATCGGAAGAAAATTAGATAATAATCCCTTCTATGACTATAGATAATAAATACTTACTGGAAGAGATATCCCGTATTGATAGAAGCATTGAAGACAATGTATTAGCGTTAGGAAAAGAATCAGACAAGGAGATTACAAAATTAATCAGTGAGGAAATTGATAATCTCCAAAAACAAAAAACTCAGCTCATGGAAACTTTAAATTCTATGGATAATGACAAATACCCTGTGATAGATAATTCTTCGGGAAGTAATAAAAATCCGGATAATAATATTGACCCCAATACTGCCAATCTTGAAATTAGAGCGGGTACAGGAGGGGATGAAGCTGGACTTTTTGCTTCCGATCTTTACAGAATGTATTACAGATTCGGTGAGAAGAATAATTGGAAATTCATTGAAATTTTTAGATCTGAAAATTCCGCAGGTGGGTTAAAAACCATATCAGCGGAAATAAAGGGTAATAATGTGTTCAATATGCTCAAATATGAATCAGGTGTGCACCGCGTGCAGAGGGTTCCTGCCACAGAATCGGGGGGCAGAATACATACTTCAACAGCTACGGTAGCTGTTTTACCAAGATTAAAAAAAATAAATCTGGAAATAAAACAATCTGATTTACAATGGGATTTCTTCCGTTCAGGAGGAAAGGGAGGACAAAATGTTAATAAGGTATCTACTGCAGTCAGATTAACACATATTCCTACGGGAGTGGTTGTAGAATGCCAGGAGGAGAGATTTCAGGGTAAGAATAGAGAAAAAGCCCTAGAGATATTAAATTCCCGTCTTTATACCATGATGCAGGAACAGGAAGTCAAAAATATCAGTGAATTAAGATCCACACAGGTAGGAAGCGGTGAAAGAAACGAAAAGATAAGAACATATAATTTTCCTCAAAGCCGTGTCACAGACCACAGAATTAACAAATCCTGGCATGGTATTAATATGATTATGGAGGGAGATATAGGTAAAATACTTAACGAATGCAATTCCGGTATAAAGGAAAATAATTCAGTTATTGAGAATTCTGGGGGGATTCCCCAAGAGTAACTGTTATTGAAATATCTTTACCATCTCTGTCAACTATAAGGTCTATTTTATCCCCTACTTTGCTTGCAGATATATATTTTGATAGTGTGTTTTTGCCTGTTAGTTCTTTATCATTGTATTTTTTAATAATATCTCCCCTTGATAAACCTGCTTTATCAGCAGGGGATTCCGATATTACACCCGCTATATAAGCACCCTCCGGAAGGTTATTCAATACAGACATCTCCTTAGTTATCATTTGATAGGATACACCTATGTAAGGTTTAACGATCCTTCCCTCTTTTCTAAATCCTTCAAGAATAGGTTTTAATGTATTTACTGGTATGGCAAAACTAATATTGTCTGCGTTGTATGTAGTAGCCACATTCACACCCACTACTTGTCCTGCTATATTTAACAAAGGTCCTCCTGAATTACCCGGATTAAGTGCTGCATCCGTCTGAATTACATCCTCATATGTATTTACATCTCCAAAACCTCCCGATGCTTGAAGTTCTCTGGCTATGCCTGAAATTACTCCTACCGTAACCGTATTTGAAAACTGACCCAATGCGTTGCCTATTGCTATTGCTTTCTGTCCAACTTTTATATCATTAGAATCTCCCAGTTCAACAACAGGCAAACCTCTGGCTGAAATCTCAAGTATTGCTAAATCAGAATTTTCGTCTAAATGTATTTTATCTACTTTAAAGTTTCTTCCGTCTTTTAATACAATCGAATACTCACCGTTAGGATTATCTACAACATGACTATTTGTGACAATAATACCCTTTGAATCAACTATAAATCCCGTACCAATACCACCTTCGTAAGTTGATAATCCGGAAAAGAAATCAAAATCAGTAGTTTTAACTACTATGGACACTACAGCAGGGGATACTTTCTCCACTACATCTATTACCGCAGACTCTTCTTGAACAACCTGCTGTTTTGTAACAACCTTCTCTTCTTCCTCTAACTTTTCTGAAAAAAGAAAATCTTTAATATAACCGGACAACTTTGTTCCTTTTCCATCTATTCCTCCTGTATATTCATCTTTTAGATTACTCTTTCTATTGTTTGAAAATGAATAAAGAACAAATATTATGGATAGAAATACTGCAACCCACACTACTCCGGCTATGATTTTTAATTTGCCTCTCATAGGATTATGATTTTAAAACATATCAGAACTCTTTTGCAAGTTCCAATGCTTTTTCAAGTTGGGGATCGGCGCCGTCTTTTGTATTTTCTTCAGTAAGTTCTACTTTCTCATCGGGAGATAGTCCAATCTTATGAATCCATTCTTTTTTGGGAGTAAGCCACTTAGCCACAGTTATATGAACACCCGCACCATCCGAAAACTCTTTAGCGTCTTGTATTGTTCCTTTGCCAAAAGAATTCATTCCAATTAGTTTAGCGCCGATGTTATCTCTAAGAGCTGCAGCAAGTATTTCGGATGCAGAAGCACTTCCCTGATCAATTAATACAAATACTGCAGGCACTTTTTGAAATATTCCTAATCTTGATGTTTCACGCGGGGTTTGATCACCCATT
>DBQJ01000020.1:0-21668 GCA_002305205.1 candidate division WWE3 bacterium UBA1397
GTTATAAGTAGAATACCTGGTACCCGCAATGCTGGAACATAAATTTATAACTAAAAATCTACAAAAAACGTTTTGTTATAAATGCGGTAAGTGTTTGGAAAATGCTATTGTTGAACCAATAACAGAAGCCCCGATGGCTTGGATAGGACATGCGGTGTGTCCATCCTGCAAAGCAGAAGGGTTAATAACCATCACACCTTCCGGAAACGGAATAGTTCCTGTACAATCAGATCTTGCGGGAAAAGAGTTTAAAAAGTTCGTAGGAGTAAAACCTGTCAATTCCAACGAATTACTGGATTTATATGTATCTTTAAAGAAAGAAAAAATATGGAAATTAATGCAGAAAAAAGAAAAGAACTCGGTAAAAAAACAAGATTCCTAAGATATGAGGGAAATCTTCCCGGTGTTATATATGGAAAAAAGATGGAATCCATTCCTGTTTCTCTAGACTATGATTCCTTTAAGAAAGTATGGGATAGATCAGGAGAAACTGATCTTATTGATATAAAAGTAGATACTCACAGCTATAAAGTATTAATAAAAAAAATACAACTAAATCCCGTGTCAGGAAAAATAGACCATGTAGAATTCTACAAACCCGATTTAACAGAAAAAATAGAAGTGCAAGTTCCTATTGAGGTAATAGGAGAAGATAAAAATGAACATATTAAAAGCGGAGAAGCTATGCTTTTCTATGTTGTTGATGAAATTACTGTAAAAGCATTACCCATGGATCTTCCTCATGAATTTACAATAGATGTATCTCAAATGGAAGTGGGACAAGCAATAACTGTAAAAGAACTAAACTATGACAAAGATAAAGTAGAAATAGTTGATCTTGAAATAGATGAGCATGTAATAAGATTAGATAAGATGGAAGAACAAAAAGAAGAAGAGGTAGCCCCTGTATCAGAAGAAGAAGCTATAGCAGGAATGGAAGCAATTGCAGAGAAGAAACCAGAAGATGAGGAAGAAGAAAATAAAGAAGATAAATAATAATTTCTAAATTTAAAATAAATATCCCCGCTTTTCGCATCATAAATGATGTTCAAGCGGGGATTGTTCTATTCGAATCTTGACCCCGATTTTTTACCCCCTGTCCAGATCCCCCCAGGGCGTATGCTTTCTTGGACTTGGGAAGGTGGTAGGGGTTGGGGATCTCCCTTCTCTTCCTCTTCCTCTTCCTCATTCCTTCTTCTTTGTATCTTAGCTTTGATCACAAAACCAAGGACAAAAAGGAAAAGGGTCATAATTCCAATCCACGCTGCAACTCTACTCCTCTTCAAAGAAGAAGGTTCTTGGACTGGAAAAGAGGGGTGCTGTCCCGAGAACTTCACCCACTCGGTTCTTGAGGAATACCCAAAAAGCAGTACTCCAACCGAGGAAGGGAAAGGTATTTTGGAAATTTTATAAGGATCAAATTCCTGATCCGTATAAAATCTCTTCAACTCTCCCGCTACCAACTTCTCCCACCTATCAGGAGGGTAAGTAACAGGAAGAGTTATCTCCTGGGAATTTCCAAGTTTGTCCTTCGTAGACAACACGAAGGTTCTTGTCATCTCAGGGATTCCCTCTTTTCCCCATGGAATTTCCATGTAGAAGGTTTTCTCCCCTTCTGATTGGAAGTCCTCCCCGAAGGTGATCAAGCAGGGCTCCGAACAAGTCCCGGAAACCCACACCACATTCTCCAAATTCCTAAGAACTGCTTCGCCCTCTACCAGAGGGGGTGTTTTATCTACAATCAAAACACCCTCCCACAGCGACTCAGTCCCATCGAGTGCTGCAGCAGTGAGGGAAAGAGAGTATTTCCCATCCATCATATTTAAAACAGAGATCTTTGTGGAGAAGTTATCTCCAACAAAGGTTTCTTTTTCTATTTCTGAACCAGTCTCAGGGCCATATATGGCCCAGCTGAATGTAACCTCTCGATCCACTCTCCAACGGAGAGAAAGATCGAGATTTGTTGTAAAATCATTGCTTTCCGGTTTGGTAATAAAAACCGGAGCAACCAATAAATCCCCTTCCTCACTTTCGGAAGAGGGCGAATCAACAACAACAGCCTCTGAACAATCTGAGCATCCTGCCAGGATCATGCTGGCAAAGATGATCATGCCAACCACCAGGAACAGCGAATTACATTTCATTTTTCCCTCCTTTCAAGGAAAAAAAGAATATTTTGGATTTTGGATAACTTATAGCATAGGTAGGGGATTAAAACAACCTAAGCTCTAGGGTAATTTTCAAGAATTAAGAGTTCTGAATCACTTTCTTCCCTAATATTTTCCCATATAGCTTCTGTAACAAAAGGCATAAAAGGATGGAGTATTTTCATACTTTCTCTAAGAACATATCCTAATACAGATAAAGCTATATCTTTATCTTCTCTATTTTTGACATCCTCTATATATCTATCGGCAACTTCATGCCATAAGAATTGATAGATGTTATCTGCAGCTTCTGAAAAACGATACTTACTCAATGCTTTATCAACACTTGATATTAATTCAGATAGTTTATTAATAATATCCCTGTCTGTATTTAATATGTTCTTATCTAAATCAGAATATTTTTTAATATCTCTTCCTTTTGATTTCATTTCTTCAATCATTAACAAATAAAATCTGGACATATTCCACAATTTATTGGCAAAGTTTCTAAAAGCAATTACCTTATCTTTAGGAAATGCAAAATCTTTTCCATTGGCAGTACCGCTTATTAATCCCATTCTTAAAGCATCTGCCCCATATTCAGGTATAAATTCCAAGGGATCTATAACATTTCCCAGTGACTTACTCATTTTTTTATTATCAAATGCTCTAACCAAACCATGGAGATACACATCTTTGAATGGGGGTTTACCTGTAAGGTATATACCAAGCATTATCATTCTTGATACCCAAAATCTAATTATCTCCCATCCTGTTTCTAAAACAGATGTAGGGTAAAAATATCTAAAATCATCACTTGCCGGATACCCCAAGGTTACCAAAGGCCAATGCCCGGAAGAAAACCAGGTATCAAATGTATCTGTTTCCTGAAGACAGTATTCTTTAGGTTTCTTTTCAGAAATTAGATAACGGGCATCTTTAGGAGCAACTAATGTCTGGAGTCCTTTCTCAATTTCTTCAAATGAGTAATTCTTTAACAATTCGGATATCTTTCCAAATACTACTTTTCCATTCTTATCCAAGAAGTTAACTATCAAGTCGGGATTATCATTAATGTTGTACCAAGCAGGTATTCTGATTCCCCACACTATTTGTCTTGAGATCGGCCAATCTCTCATTTCCTCCATCCATCTTATGTAAGTAATCTCCTGCCATTTGGGATATATTTTTACTTCCCCTCTTTTTACTGCTTCCAATGCCGGTTTTTTCAAAGGATCAACTTTAACAAACCAATTGGGAAGAACTGTAGGTTCAATATCATGTTTTCCTCTGTAGCATACTGCAACACTATGTTCATAATTTTCATCGATCTTTACTAATAATCCCTTTTTATTTAAGTCCTCTACAATCTTTTTTCTTGCTTCCATGATTTTCATTCCTGCATAAGGACCTGCTAAATCATTCATTCTTCCGTCCAAACCGATTACAGATTTGATCTCTAAGTTATGTCTTCTTCCTGCTTCATAATCATTCTTATCATGAGCAGGTGTAATTTTTACAACTCCCGTACCAAATTCAGGATCCACAAAAGAGTCTCCAATTACTTTTAATTTAAATGTACCCAGCAGCCCCTCTACTTCTATCTCTTTTCCAATATATTCTTTGTATCTCTTGTCGTTTGGGTGTACAGCAACAGCGGTGTCCCCAAATTTAGTCTCGGGTCTTACTGTAGCAAGAATAAAAGGGCCGTATTTCATATAATATAAAGGGTCTTTTCTGGTTATATGGTCAATTTCTAAATCCGAAAAAGTAGTACCGCACTTAGGACAATAATTAACAATATAATCATCTCGGTAAACCAAACCGTCGGATATCATTTTACTAAAAGTATCATAAACGGTTTTAATAACCTTATCGTCAAGAGTAAATGAATATCTGCTCCAATCTAATCCGGATCCCATTCCCCTTATCTGTTCTTCAATAATATGTTTGTTGCTTTGTACAAAATCCCAAATGTTTCTATAAAGGGTATTCCTATCGTAATCAAATCTTGATTTATCTTTCTTTTTTAATTCTTTTTCATAAACAATCTGTGTTTCAAAACCTGCATGATCTGTACCGGGTACCCATAGTGTGGAGTATCCCTGCATTTTCTTCCATCTGATCAACACATCCTCTATAGCACACATTAGTACATGGCCCATATGAAGTCTCCCATTAGCATTGGGAGGGGGAAGTATTATCGTATATGGTTTTTTATCAGGATCTATTATTCCCTTAAATACATCGTGATTCTTCCATTTATCATTTATCTTGGGCTCAACTTCCCTATGATTATATTGTTTTTCCATATGGCTGATGCTATCACAAATATATTAGGGGCTCAATAAAAAAGGGTGGTCCTATGATTACTCACTATCTCCTTTGGAAAGGCCTTCGATCTTTGTTATAAGATTTATGTTCTCATGAATGAGCCTACTTATTGAATTGAATCTATTCAAAATTTTACAGGACTCATCTTCAAGAGTTGGTAATAATGAATTTAATAAATTATCCTCTAGTATTTTTTCATTTTTTAGCATTATAAGCATTTTAATCAATTGATCAGTTTGTTCTTGGATTGTACTCCCTACGCTACCTAAATAACTACTAAGGTTATTTATTGAAGAACCATGGTTACTATCAGTACCTAAGTTTTCCTCCGAATTATCCTTTTTAGGCATCCCCTTTTTATATTCTTCTATCTCTCTTACTACACTTAAAAAGGGGTCCGTAATAATTTCCTTATAGATACCTCCTAGATTCTGATGTTCGCTAAGAATTCCATCGTATGAAGCTAATAATATATCTGTTAATTCATCCAGTCCTAGATTAATGTTATTAAAACACGATTCAAGTTCATTTGTTTCAGTAGAAACTATTTCAGTGGCACTCATATAATAAGGATATTAACATGAAAATAGCAGCTCCTCAATAATATCGGTATCTTAATATTACCTTTTTAAGACAGTTCTTCTTTTTTGATACCATACATAACATCTATTTCATTGCGTACATCATATATATCGCTCTTAATATCTTCAAATAAATAATTACAATAAGATACCCAACGATTTACTAAGTCATTTAATGTTTGATAATGTTCTGATATCAAATTTGGATCTGGGTATGTTATTTTTGAAAATCTTCTTAATACAAAATTAGAAATCCTACTAAGATCTGCAAGGAAATATGTATTTGGTCCTAGAAAATAATCCTCAGTTCTTTGGTATACGTACTTATACAACTCATCAAGTAAACCCAAGTCTTTCGCATCCACCATACTCTTAAGTATGTTCGGTATAGAACCCTCATCCTGAAGGTCTGCATTTAAAAAGCTAGGCCATTCTGTTATTCCAGGGCTTTTATTTTCATTAAGTTTGGATGATGCGGCATCAAGAACCCGATTCATCTCCTGTTGCATTTCCGGGGGTAATTTATTAACAAATTCTGCTAAATCGAGTACCCATTGATTCGGATAGATTTCAGATATGTACGAATACTGGCGATAAATCCGGTCTAGTCCTTCTTGAATTTGTTCTCTTAAAACCTCATAACTTTTAGGCTGTTCTCCGCTATTTAATTCTTCGGGACAGTGCATATGCTAATGAGGGTAACATAGTATTATCTATGTATCAATAGATTTCATCTTTTCTGATACAATCAGTTTATGAAATATTCACAACTCATTGGAAAAACAAATAAAGAATCTCCTAAAGATGAAATAAACAGAAGTGCTGAATTCTTAATAAAAGGAGGTTTTATTCATAAAGAAATTGCCGGAGCATATGCCTTTCTTCCCTTAGGTTTAAAGGTACTTAATAATATAGTCCGGATTATTAGAGAAGAAATGAATGCTATAGGAGGACAGGAATTATTCCTCTCTTCACTTCAAAATCCAGAAGTATGGGATAAATGCAATAGATGGAGCGATGATTCCATGGATATATGGTTTAAGACAAAATTAAAGAACGGAAGTGAACTGGGACTGGCTGCTACCCATGAAGAACCGATAACTAATTTAATGAGATCCCAGATAAAGTCATACAGAGATTTACCGGTGTATGCTTTTCAGTTTCAGACAAAGTTTAGAAATGAAACAAGGGTAAAGGGAGGAATACTTAGAACCAGAGAATTTCTAATGAAAGATCTTTATTCTTTTAATAAAGACGAAGAAGGTTTAAATGATTTCTATGAAAAAGCAAAAGAGGCTTATATTAAAATATTTAATAGAGCGGGTATAGGACATAAAACATACCTTACCTTTGCCAGTGGGGGAACATTTAGTAAATACAGCCATGAATTCCAAACTGAATGTGAAGCAGGAGAAGATACTGTTTATTTGGATAGGAAAAAAAGACTTGCTGTGAATAAAGAAGTATTTACTGAAGAAGTAGTTAAAGATTTGGGTTTAGACAGGGAGAATATTGAAGAAATAAATGCCATAGAAGTTGGAAATATATTCAAACAAATGACTAAATTCTCCGAACCTTTAGGACTTTCCTATTTAGATTCAGATGGGAATAAAAAACCCGTAATCATGGGGGCGTACGGGATAGGTCCTGCCAGAGTAATGGCTACTATTGTTGAACTACACCATGATGATAAAGGAATAATATGGCCCCAGTCAGTATCTCCCTTCCAAGTTCATCTTATTGGTCTGAATCTGGAAAACAACGGTGCCAGAGAAAAAGCCGATGAGGTATATAACTATCTAAAAGACAATAATATTGACGTTTTATATGATGACAGAATTGATACAACAACCGGAGAAAAATTTTCCGATGCCGATTTAATTGGAATACCCTTAAGATTGGTTGTATCAAAAAACACGGGGGAAAATATTGAGATAAAAAGAAGACAGGAAAATACTGTTTCAATTATTAGTAAAGATGAATTATTAAAACTTATCCATAATTCCTAAGGATGGGTTAGCATTTATTTCATCTATGTTTTTTTCTGTGTAATTAAAGAATGCTGCTGAACCTATATATACTGCGTTGTCAGTGCATAAAGATACCGGAGGTATAAAACAGGATATACCTCTCTTTTTAGATTCAAGGAGTATGCGGTTTCTCAACTGATTATTTGCCGATACCCCTCCTCCCAGTAAAAGTGTTCTGGCATTATATTTATTTACTGCTCTCATTGTCTTGTAGACAAGTACATCTACTACTGCATTTTCAAATTCACAGGCAACTGTATCTACCGGAGGATTTTCCATCTCCACCATTCTTTTAACTGCAGTTTTGAGTCCGGAGAATGAAAAATCATAATTATCTTCATTAATCATAGGACGGGGAAGTCTTCCTTTAAGTAGGTTATTCTCACATTCTGAAGCTTTCTTAGAAAGAAGAACGCCTCCAAGATATTTGGATATTCCTAAAAGACGCGCAGTTTTATCAAACGCTTCTCCTGCAGCATCATCTAGAGTACCTCCCAGATAAACATACTCTCCATGATTTTTTATATATATAAGGTCTGTATGCCCTCCACTAACCAATAATGCAACAGCAGGAAACTCGGGTAAGAAAGGTTGAATTTCATTCATATCTATCTTCTTAATAAAATTTGCATATATATGGCCTACTAGATGGTTGACAGGAACTATTGGTTTATTCCACATGAAGGATAAAGTTTTAGCTGCATAAATTCCGACTAAAAGAGATCCTGCTAAGCCGGGGCCTGTAGTAACTGCTATTGCATCGATATTTTTACCTGAACGGTCCCCTTGAAGTACCTCATTCAAGACAGGAACAATAAACTCCATTTGCTTTCTCGCAGCAACTTCCGGTACTACACCGCCTGTTTTTTCATGAAAATCTTTTGAGGAAGCAACTACATTGGATAAACATTCAATTCCATCTTTAACAATTGCACATGCAGTTTCATCACAAGATGATTCAATAGCAAGAATATTCACCGGAAAATACTATCATAAACGATATATCTTTTCTCACTTTTCTGAAGAAGCAGAAGTACCGGTTAACTTACCCTTAACTCCGGCTAATATTTCTTCATAAGATAACTTTCCCCCTGCACTATTTACAGCTTCTTTTAGAGCACTTATGGTATTAGCATTTCCTGCTCTGGCAGCAAAGATAGAGGATTTTGAATAAGCTGCTGTATCTAAATATGGTTTAAGGTATTCAGCAGCGGGGCCTGTTTCCACCTGATCTTTCAAAGCAACATTACTGAAAGGAGCTCCATAGGGCCTATATTGAGAAGCAGTGCTAAACATTAACAACTGGGCTTCTTCACTTGACAGGAACTTAATAAAGTTCCAGGCTGCTTCTGAATTCTGGCTTCTCTTGGGAACAGCATACATCCAAAAACTTGCCCAGGATGCGGGTGTTCTATCACTTACCTGGGGAACAGGGGCTATTCCAATATCAAGATTGGGCCTGGCTCTAATAATATCCAATAGATTCCAGGAAGGAACAAAAATCATAGAGACTCTTTCCATAGCAAAGGATGTAGATGCTTCAGGCATTGAGTTATTCCAAACCCCGTCATCATTGACAAAACCTGTATAAAAAGCCAATGCCCCCTGGGCTTCCTTTGAATCAATTTCTGACGGTACACTTACACCTGCTTGTACAAAAAGAAGACCTAGTATATCAGAGAAAAAATCAATATTATTTGCGCCGCCTATTGCTGCTCCCGCACGAATAATATTACCGTCTTTATCTTTCTGAGTCAGAAGCAATGCTAATCTTCTGAACTCTTCCCATGCTGTAGGAGCAGTCTCCTGATCAATCTCGGCAAAATGCTTTCTGTTGTAAACAAGGGCTAGACCATCATAATAAGCGGGAACGGCATATATCTTGCCTCCCGAAACTGCACTGGTAAATGCTGCAGGATAAAAAGTGGATTTGTACTCATCCTCACTTATTACCGATGAAGGAGCGGGGTTTAAATAACTGCTCAGACGGGGAATCCAGCTATTGTGAACAAGCACTATGTCCGGAACATCTCCTTCTTCCTGCGATAACCTTGTACTTACAACTTCTTTATATTGATCTGCTTTAGTAATTGATCTGTCTTCATAATTAATAGTTACATTGGGATTAGTTTCTTTGTACTTAGCGATAACTGCTTCCATAACCTCCGGGCTTTCCCACATACCCCATATGTTAATAGTTGTTTCCTTGCTAATTGAAGGCATGTTTCCAAAGAATTTCCCTATCACAGGAAGATCTTTAAGAACACATCCGGTTACAAAAAAGGGCAGAAAGGCTAACAGGGCAATTGTTAGTATTTTTTTCATAGCTGTCTAAAATTATAAACAGGATTTTTTTACAAAGCTAGTCCTTTTCTAAAAATTCTTTAGATTGTTTAAAATCTAACTGCATGATAAAACCGAACAATATCCAAAACAATAAGTTCGTTTGATGTATAGTCCAAAAATAATGGTCTAAAAACATAAGAAATAATATCTGAAAAAAAGATACGTATATTAATATTTCGTTTTTATCATTAAGAAATTTTTTAAGTATTAAAAATATTAGAATTAGGAAAAAAAGAAAAGTAAAAATACCCTGTTCGGAAAATATTAAGGCAAATACATTGTGCACCGGCTGATTGAAATAAAGGTCTTTTCCATATACTACAAAGTTTCCCTGCCCCACACCATACAATAAATTATCTTTAATAATATCTCCCGATGTATACAATAAACTACTCCTTCTGTACCAAGAAGGGTTGCTTGAAGTAGAAAATACTAGAATTAAAAAGTTTAAACAAAATATAAAAAATATAAAAAATATCAATAAATATTTCCTTATTCCGCTAATTCTGTATGCCTGGTTCAGTAAATAAAGAAAGGCAATTCCCAGCAAAAATGCTACATAAGAAGAGTAGCTAAATGTTAGAAGAAGGGATATAACTCCAAATACAAATGCTATTCTGAATATTAACTTCTTTTTAAAGCTGCTAAGCAGCCATATGAGCACAATACTTAGAAAACCTCCGAATATATTAGGATGTCTGAAAAAACCATAGGAGGGGATTCTGGAAACCCCCAGAACCGTTTCTTTTGATATACCCCAGGTACATTTCGAATAAGGCTGCTCCCCGAAGAATAGATAATTATTAAACAGGGCCCCCTGTTTAATATACTGAGATATTCCTACGATAGAAAGAAAGATAACAGTAAAAGACATAATTTTTAATATCCTAGGAAAATATTCTTTTATTGATATTTTTAAAGAAATATAAAGAGATAGAAGAATATATAAAAACATACGAATAAATATTGCTAAGGAAGGAATGGGTCTGGAAGAATTCAAGCAAGCGAAAAAAGAAGAAAATACAAATAATACAGCAGCCTGAAAAAAACGATTGTTTGTTATTCTTAAGACAGAATCTCGTTTTAATAACTTAATATCTTCAATAAACCATGAGAATAATATTGCTATGATTAATATATCTTGAATATAAATTACCGGTACAAGATAATCGGTTAAAATACCCCAAACATAAGAATCCCTCATTTCAAAATGTTTGCCAATATTTAGAGATATGAAAACGATCAGAAGAAGAAAAAATAATTTACTTGGTTTATTTTTCACTTCTTTCATTCTTTTAGTTTTAAAGAGGCAGTATGAGCTTTATTCTCCAAAACATCTTCTAAAACCTCAAGAGTGTCCGTATTAAGAGCTTTAGCTAACAAATAATCTGAAAGATGGGGATTTTTGGCTAATAAAGGTCCGTGATAATAGGTGCCTATGGAATTTAAATGTATACATCCCTCTGTATTATCTTCAGAATTATTGCCGTGCCCTTTAATCACATTTGATAAAAGGTGTTCTTTATCTTCAAGATAAGTTCTCCCTCCATGATTCTCAAATCCCACTAAATAATTATCTAAACGATTAATATTTTTAAATACAGGGTCCTGAGTGATTCTTCCCGATATTTCTCCTGCGGTATTACCTATACATCTGGGTTTCTTTGGACCATAGTGTTTAGTATACAGACTAAATATATTTAACCCTTCTAAGGTAGAATTATCGGACGAAAGATAATACTTACCCATCAACTGAAAAGCACCGCATACAAATAAACTTACTCCTCCTGCTTCAATATAATCTCTAAGGTATTCTTTCTTATTTGATATTAAATCTTTATATATATTTTTTTGTGCTGAATCCGGACCTCCTCCCATAAAAATAAAATTAATATCCGTAAAGTTACTTGAATTCATCTTAGTTTCTGTGTCTATTTCCATTACTTCTACTTGGATATTTCTACGGGATGCTCTATAAACAAGTGCTTCTATATTTCCATTGTCTCCATATAGATTAAGTTCTTCTTTATAAAAAAAACCTATTTTTAATTTATCCCTCATAATATTTTTCTTCCCAATACTACTTTTCTAAAATCAAGCATTGAAGAATAATTAGGCAGTACTATTACCTCCTTTATGTTTTTATTCTTTGATAATTCTTTCACAACAGATGCTATGGAGGGAACTATGTTTCTTTCTTCAATATTAACCCCCGCATGCTTTAGACGAACTGCCATATCGTAGCAACGCGACCCTGATACATAAATATATCTTGATTCTGAAGCGTTGCTCAGCGGTACTTTTTCTATATCATATATCCATGAAGTATCCCTTCCATCAGGGATACCATCNNTCCAGATTATTATTAAAACTTGTTGGATTTTTTGCTAAAAATACTTTGTATTTCCTTCCCTTAAATAATATTGTCTCTCCTCTGCCGTATGCCGGTTTAAATTCAGATAACAAATCAGAGCACTCATCTACATTAAAACTCAGAAGCTCACAGGCCACTAAGCATGCATTTATATTTTTTGCATTGTGTCTGCCGTATAATTTAGTCTTTTTTAAATACACATCGCTGTCGTTAAAATACAGTACTTTTCCCTTGTAAATATCGGTTAGTTCTAAAAATTCTTTCTGATCGATATCCGCAATTATTGTTAAATTTTTTTCTTTCTCTGATTGCTTATCCGTATATGTATTTATTGCATCCTTCCATCTTTCAAAAATTATGTCTGTTTCCCCGTACCTATCCAGTTGATCTCTGGATAAGTTTAAAAGAATAAGTATTGAGGGTTTGATTCTCTTAAATACTTCAGGAAGAGCAAATTCATCCACTTCAAATATTCCTATTGAGGAACGAGGTTTATTAAATATATTTCTATCTAGAAGAAGTGAAGTAACTATTCCGTTTAACAAATTAGCACCGCTTTTATTGCTTACTACTTTAATCCCTTTTCTTTCTAATACAAAGCTAATTAATTTTGATGTGGTAGTTTTTCCATTAGTACCTGCAATGAGTATAAACTTGTCATAACCTTTGAGTAATTCTTTCTCCAATATACCAGGACTAAGTTTTAAAACTAAATGTCCCGGCCAAGTTAAACCGGACCCAAGATGAAAAACATTAATAAATAATTTAAATAGTTTAGTTAATAAAATATAAATATATATCATTTTAATTTATTGGTTTTTCCACACTAAGTTTCAATAACTAAATTATATATATAATAAGAAGACGTATAAGTAGGTATTGTTTATATGTGGACTAACCTATTTTATACTTGTTTTTGCAATCAATATCCTTTCTAAAGATATGTTAATAACTTTGATTGCTGCTGCCTGGAGTTTTAAGGCCTCCCGGCTCCGTTATTTGCTTTAGCAAAGGTTTCTAGCTTGTGTTGATAACTTAGGAATCTTCGTGGAATACTTTGTGGATAAAATAACAAGCTTATCCACACACTGTTTTAGCATATTTAAGTTATCCACACTTTTCTAATTTTCAATTTGCGTAAATTAATTGCTTTATATTTACTATATCCTGTTTTGTTTTTTCCTGTTTTTTTATATCCTCAGAAATTTTTTCTACACCATGCATAATTGTTGTATGATCCCTGCCTCCCAGAAATTCACCTATGGACATGAATGGGGTTCTGGTCATCTCTTTCATTAAATACATTGCTATTTGTCTAGGAACAACTAATTCCTTGTGGCGTCTTTCACCTTTTATATCAGATGCTTTAACTGAATAATATACGCATACTGCTTTCAATACCTCATTCATATTTACATTCTTCAGTAATTTTTCTCTAACGGACTGTCCAAGTGAAGAGGCTGCTGTTTCAACAGTCAATGGAAGTCCCTGTGCCTTTGCATAAGTAAGTACTTGAATATAGGCTCCTTCCAATTCCCTAACGTTTGTACTTATTTTTTCGGAAATATAGTCAATCACCTCGTTAGGTATCTGACTTTTATCCCTATCCCTTAGGGTTCTTAGTATTGCTACTCTCATTTCCATGTCAGGTGGTTGTATGTCTGCAATAATCCCGCTGGCAAATCTTGAGGTTATTCTTTCCTCAAGATTAGTAAAGTCTCTGGGAGGACGATCCGAAGTAATAACTATTTGCTTCTGGTCCATATACAGAGCATTAAATGTATGGAAAAATTCTTCTTGTGTTGATTCTTTTCCTATTACAAATTGAATATCGTCTATCAGGAAAACATCTGCTTTTCTAAATTTATTTCTAAATTCATAAGTAGCAAATTTACCTTTACCTTTTCCAGACTGAATTGCTTCAATTAATTCATTGGTGAATGTTTCTCCGGTTGTATATATTACTTTTGTACCAGGTTTGTTTCTTAATATTTGGTTTCCTATAGCCTGCAGTAGATGGGTTTTTCCTAAACCTACTCCGGAATAAATAAACACAGGGTTATACAATTCTCCTGGCTTTTCTGCTACAGCAGTTGCTATTGCATATGCCAGATTATTATTTTTCCCCATTACATAGTTTTCAAAAGTAAACTTGGGAGAAAGATTAGATCTCATTTGTTTTTCTTTAATAAGTTGGTTTGTATCTTTATCTTGTTGAAAGAGAGGTGCTGTATATTCAGTATTTTTGAATACTTGTTTTGTATTTTGTTTTTTAACAGAAACCTGTATTTCCATTTCTTTACGAGCAAGATTACTAACCACTTCGGTAAGCAAAGACCTATGTTTTGTTTCTATATTCTTTTTTACAAACTCATCTTCACAGGATAGATAAATAATATTATCTGTAATTTTCTCAATACCCGCTCTTCCTAAAAGGGATTTAAATACAACGGAGTTTGGTGAAAGCTGTAGTTCTATTTCACCTAGTACTGCTTTCCAGAACTCCTTTGGGTTTTCCAAGGTATTTGGTTGCATATTGTTATTATGGTGGAGATTATTTCAGGGCAGACCTCTACTATAAAAATAGTACACAAGTTATCCACAATTATGAAGCAATGGATATTGGTCGGAAGTACCTTATTTATTGAACATACAGTTAAATATTTTAGATATTCTTCTTTGGATAAGAATATATAGATTTGCATTGCTTCCTGTATATTGGTACAATGCAAGGTCGCCCTATAAAACTATGAATGAGATTAAAAAGAAATTAAAAATGAATGTCAGAGGCACTTTCCATAGATTATGGGCCGATATTGTGATGAAGAAAAAAATGAGAAAACTTGGTTTATCCCCGGAGAGAATATCTCACTGTAATATTCATCATACAGAAGTTATTGTATCAGGAGACCCCAAAGAATTATGGAAAGTAGTTGAGTTGGCTAAAACCCCTTCTCCTTTCTTAAAGATGGATGCAATATACTTTGAGTTTATTGATTAGTTTTTAAAATATCTTTTCCTATATCACTTGCTTTCTTTTCCTTCATTTCTTTTTCTTTTTCTTTCATCTGTTTAGTTCTGAAATCATACCATTCACGATATGTTAGGTCTAAATTACCAGGCAGGGCTGTAAAATCAGGCATGACTGTAAATATCTTTCCTTTAAAATCTACTGGAATGTATCCTTCTTTATTTATGGCATCGTTCCAAATAACCACCATTTCAAGATCAGCTTTCCTTGCGGCTTCCACACCTGTAGGGGAATCTTCAAATACCAATGCTTCGTTTGGTTTTATACCAAGTTTTTGGAGTGCATCAAGATATATTTCGGGATCAGGTTTAGGGTTTTTAATATCGTCGCCGTATGTAATTAGATCAAAGACAGATGTAGCATTTAGTTTTTCTATGACTGGCATAGCTGCTTTTTTAGCACTATTAGTGAGAAGTGCAATTTTAAGTCCTTTCTCCATTTTAAGTTCATAAACCAAAGGCCAGAATCCCGGTCTAGCTTCAATATTTTCTGTGCTTACATATTTAGCAAAAGTATCTTCTGTTTTTTTTACGAGTTCTTCTATTGTTTTGTCTGTTTTTACCGCATGCTTCTCAATAAGATATTTCCACAATGATTCCAGCGATACTCCTGGAATGTATCTCTTATCCGAAGTTATCCAGTCTACTCCTATATCTTCCAGAGTTTTTTGCACAGCCAAAGACCATAGGAGGTGAGTATCAACTATTGTTCCGTCAAGATCAAAAAGAACAGCTTTCTTTCCTTTAATGAATTGTTTGTACATACTATTATTCTATAAAAGTTCGTTTTCATTGTCATTAGGAAAAATATTTGTTATTTTAATCAGTATGAAAGATACAAATAATCAAAACATACAGGAAGATATAGTAGTGAATTTTACATGCCCTAATTGTGGGAAGATATCTCAGAACGATGTAATTTTCCTATGCAATCACTGCAAAGAAGAAGAGTTGATCGAGAAGGAAGGGTTGTATGTATGCCCAAAATGTTTACAGCCGGGGGAAAACTTTGAATGTATGTTGTGCGGATCCAAAGACGTTAAAATGAGTTCTAAAGACCTTTCTGCTCTTGAAAAAAATTCTTAAGAATTAAAGCAGCTGCCAGATGATCATCGTTTGCTCCTCTTTTCGGCTGGATACCCAAGTCAGTTAGTTCTGTGTATATGTCGTTTGTGCTGTTGTATTCATTTTGTGCATAAACATGTTTTTTAGACAAGATTTTTAGAATCTTTCCAAAATTCCTTACTTTAAGAGACTGTCTTGTTTCTTTTCCGTCAGAAGTTAGAGGTATTCCCAATACGTATGCTTCTGCTTTATTCTCCATTCCCATTCTAATTATTTCATGGACTACTTCTTCAGCAGATCTGCTTTTTATTACTTTTAAAGGAGCAACCAATCCGTTCTTTCCCAGCGCTATGCCTGTTTTATTTTCCCCATAATCAATTCCTATCAGTGTGCCTTGTATAGTCTTCTTATTGGTATTTTTTGATTTGCTTTTACTCATTTTCAATAGTTAAATTTATTCTGGAGAAATCCTTGGGTACTTTTTTAAAGAAGGGTATCCCGGGTTTTACTACAAGAGAGTATGTTTTTATACTCTGAATACTGCCCAGTACTTTTTCTGCCTCCTGAGGAGTTTTTCCTGCAATATCCTTTTTAATACTATCTTTATCAATATTTGGCACCACTGATGTTTTTATAGTTACTTGAAGATCAGCTTCCTTAGAATTTAATACACTGTTTGTCGAATTTCCCAAGACTTCTACATTAACAACCCTGTCTTTATTGGATACAACGTAACCTTGAGGAATTAATTTCTCCAGCAGTTTATCCAGCAGCTTGTTTAATTCTGTATCTGAATAGGAAAGACCTGTTACGGATATGGTTTGATCCAGAGATAGTTTATCTGTTTCATCCCCTAGCTTATGGCTGAATACTTCCGCTGCTATTTTTATATCTACGGCACCCGGTACTATCTTACTTGGCTTTACCACTCTGCTGTTTAGTGTTTTATCAACGTTTTTCTTATTCTGTTCAAGAACTTGTGCTGATAAATTTTTAATATCCTCTTCACTTACAATTTTTTTCTTTTCACTTTTACCTCCCTCAAAATCTTCTTTAGATTCTGCTTCAAGGATACTTTTTTTGTATTTGGATATTTCTAAAGTTTCTCCTGATTCGATATTATATAAATCTCCTATTGCAGAAGCTGTAACTTCAGCCTCTTTCTTACCCGGTATTATAGGGCTTCCCGGCTCGCTGGAATTTTCTTTTTTAGCCATGGGTATTGTAACTTCATCATCCAAGGTAAATACTAATTCCGAATCATTATTTTCATATTTGAGCTCAGCCCCCTTCTTTAATGTAATATCCTCTTCCTGATCATTGTTGTAAATTATTACTTTTCCTTCTGCTTTTTCTCCAACTATTTTTTCTCCTGTCGTTTCTATTTCTCCCTTGCCTTGAATGGTTGTTTCAATGCTTTTACCTTTTAATATACTTTGATCATTTGTACCTGCCTTTACTTTTATTGGAGTGCTCCTTGTTAAGGACTGGAAAGACAGTACTATTTTTACTTCTGCTTTTGGGGTTTTAAAACCAATCATAAGAAATATTGCAGCTATAATTACTGGAACCAAAATAAATCTAATAATTTTTTTCTTACCTGAAGGTAAGATTCTGGGAAATTTGATAGAAAGTTTTTTCCTCTCCGTTTTTATTCCATCGGATAGTATATTTGTTTCTTCGGATTTAAAATTCTCTGAATTTTCCTCAAGACTGTCGGAGCTGTATACAGCATCGGATTCTCCTTCTAAACTGGAGATTAAATTGTTTCCTATTTCATCATCAGAAGTAAATTGAACCGAGGCTCCAATTTCCTCAGTATATTTTTCTATAACTTTTAGATCCAGAATATTATCAAATAAAACAGACCCCTTGGGTATTACTAATTCAAAACCGGAGTCATTGGAATTTTTTATCTTACTTATTACTTTCATTATATCGTCATGTATTTCTAGTTCTATTTTAGTCATATTATTTTCCAAATATCTCTTCAAAAATGATTGACATAAATATTGGATTAAGCCAATCTGTTCCCCCCGCTTTTCCGGTTGCATCGGTAATTTTACTAAAGTCAGAGAAATTTATCTTTGAAATCTCGGGGAATGTTTTAAAGGCTATTGATTTTGTCCAGGGCTCACTTTTTAGTGTGGAAATGATATCTTTAATTTCAGCACCGTGGCCGGTTAAATATATTCTTGGAGCAAAGGTTTTTACATTAGAGAACTCACCGAATAAAAGCTCCATTCCCATCAGCCATATTCTTAGGGTTTCTTCAATACATTTTTGTATAAGAGCAGTTTCGCTTTCGGACAAGCTTCCATTGATATAGCCGCGAAGAATTTTATCAGCTTCTCTTTCGGTAATACCCATTTTTTCACTCACACTGTCAACAAAATGAGACAGTCCGATATCAAGACTTTTAATTCCCACTATGCCCCCTCCAAATATGACTGCCACCGTTGTACACTCATTGTCTACAGACATCAGAATAAAATCATTTAATCCGATAGAATATTGTTTCATCCATTGGGACAGAGCGTACATTTCTGAACCTACAGCAAGGATATTTAGCCCGGATTTTTTAGCAATATCCTGTAATGTTTTAATATGAAAACTTGGGGAGAAAGCATTAAACACAGCAATTTCTACTACTGACCCTGTTTTTCCCTCCAACGATTCTACTTCCTGCCCATCGATTTTTATATAAACATTGGAGGATGTAATTAGATCCAAATCTACTTCCGGATTACCCGTAGTGTTAAAGTACTCGTTCTGAGCTTGCATCTCGGATGCCTCTTCAATTTTTGTGTAAAGCCCGTCCAATTCCTTTTTATCTATTACTTCTGTCGAGGATCTTTTCATTCTAACTGTAGTCATTGAACCTGAACAAAGCACCCCTCCTACCCCAAAGATCACATTGTTTATTTTCTCTTCCATATCCTCTGTAGCAATAGTACAGGCTGTTTTTACAGCTCTTATAACATCCTCTTTATCTATAACTACCCCATTTCTTACGCTTCCCTGTTCAAGCGGTTCTTTTGCAGATCCGATCATTTTATAAGTACCGGAGTCATAATACACAGCAACACATCTAACATCTTTGGAATTAAGCCCTACAACAAGGAATTTATTTGTTCTAGAGGATCCTTTAGATATAAAAGGGAATTTCATTAATACTAATTCTAAATTAAATCAGAAGGGAATTCTAGGTTTAGCAAAAGGATTGTCGGGAGTGGTAGGTTCGGGCTTATCATTATAGCCCGCTCTTTCTTTAACATACTCCTCTACTTCACTAGCAGGCACCCCGTATTTTTGTCTGGAATTCTCTTTTATTTCTCTCGCTGTTTCCTCGCTTTTTTCCTGAGATGTAATCCATTCCCAGTCTACAGACATAGAGAAAGGTGGAGTAGGCTGTCCTTTGACTAGAAGGCGGGTATAAAAATCCCCTGTTTTCAGATTTAATAAATCATTTTTACTAAATACAGGAGCAAACTGATTTTCTAAATACTCAGAGTCATCAACACCTACTCTGAAACAACACATAGTACCAACGTTACCAAATATTGCGTTTTTTATTTCTTCATCAAGCTGGGATATAAACTGGTGGGCTACAACTAGATTAAATTTATATTTTCTTGCTTCGGAAAGAATAGTAGCAAAGTCAGGTGTAGCAAAATTCTGAAACTCATCAACATATAGATAAAAATCAGGAAAGTCCTTGCCCTCTACGACCATCTTGTGTCTTGAAAGAGCGGCGGATAACAGTCTAGGTACCAACAGAAGACCTAGAAAATTGGAATTTTCTTCCCCGATCTTACCTTTAGCTAAATCAACTAAGAATATTTTCTTTTCTTCCATAAGCTGAGGTAGGTTAACTGAGGATTTAGCTTGTCCCAGGATATTTCTCATGGTTATATCCGTTATAAAACGGTCAAATTTAGCCACAAAATAGCCCATAACCTCTCCTTTACGTGACTGGCTTGTATTAGCTACTTCATCTGTCCAGTACCTTTTTACCAAGGGATCTGTTAGTTTATCTAGGAATTTCTTATGGTATTTATCATCAATCAAAAGCCTCATGACATCAACCATTGTTGCTCCGGGGTCTGTCATAGCTGTCAGCATTACGTTTCTTATTGCTCTCTCAAGCAAAGGTCCCATAATACCCTGATGATTGGGATCATATAGTTTGTATAGAAGAGCAATAAATGAATTAATAAGCATATGTTTTTCTTCTTCGCTGTGTGCTTCAATCATATTAATTCCGAAGGGTCTTTCTGTATCCGCAGCATTAAAGAGAATTACATCATCCTTTCTTTCGGGAGGAATTTTCTTTAATAATTCCTCTACATCGGTCCCATGAGGATCGATAATGGCTATTCCTTCGCCATTTCTAATATCCTGGAGAGCAAGGGACATCATGTACTGGGATTTTCCTGTACCCGTTTGTCCGATGATATAGAAATGTCTTGTCCTGTCCATTGGTTCCATATACACCTTTCTCTCAACTCCCCTAAACTTATTCTTTCCCAGGTAAAGCCCTTGTTCAGGAATATTTGTCGGAGCATGGGCTCTTCTTGCTGTAAGCCATAGGATATTAGGTGTTCCCACATCTTTATTAGGAAAATGAAATATTGTAGCCATTTCTACAACATTTAGAACAGATACGTTTGAATAAATTGGAATAGCCATTATAGGTATGTTGTAATCAATGACATTTATTTTTCTATAAATAAAATCATTAATCAGTTTCTTTGGATTTACAGACCTCCTTTTTATAAATTTGTTGTAGCTCACTTCGGTAAATTGTTCAAAGGCCGATGCGACATTCTTTATATTAGATTCAGAAGTAAATTTATCTTTTGCTATTGATACCAATCTTATTTTTGTATAAAAGCCGGGATGACTAATTTTCTTCTCTATCCCTTCTAAAAAGGAAGTATCTATATTAGTTTTTTTCTCAGGATTAGCTGCTTTGTCTTTGATATTAGAGACAAATCTTCTTCCGGCCATTCTCCAACTATCATTGGCAGGTTGTATTACGTATTGTACAGCTAATACTTCACCTTCTTTCATTTTACTCATTGAAGATGTTACGGAGCCTAATGAATCATTCTTCATATCCTCATATACTTTTATCGGATAATAGGAGTGCCCTTTTAATTTTAATTCGGTTACTGTTGTATAAGCACCCCTGTCCCATATTTCTTCCGGATCAATTATATCTATTTCTGCTGTTGGATAAGCCCCGTTTATTTGTTTTTCTACTAAAGCAGCTATATCATCCGGTACAACCACATAAAAACAAATACCCTCTTCCTTTGATACAATCTCAAAGGATATTCTATATTCCCCTGTAAATAATGATTTCCAAAAACCTTTTCCAAAACCCATTAATGACATAAACATGTTCTCAGCTACTTTTACTTCAATTTCATTGTCGGGCGGAAGTCTTATTTGGAGAAAAGTTAAGTTATAAGCAAGTTTTTTTTCAGTGTTCTTTCTTTTTATTGATATTAGATAAGAAATTACTGCAATGAGGAATATAATTAATATCCCAAGATATACAAGAATCCATATTGTGTTGTATAGGCTTTCAGGCAGATTGCTCATGGATAATATCAACTTGCTCAATGAATTCTTCCTCTTGCAAGTCTGCAATAGTGGTTAATACGTCAGTAGTTTTAAGTGTATGAAGTTCTTTTTTCCCTTTTGTTTTATTTATCACTTTTGAGGCTGGTTTATTACCGCTTTTTTTATT
>DBQJ01000020.1:21680-26113 GCA_002305205.1 candidate division WWE3 bacterium UBA1397
TACTTTCAACACTAAAAGGATTAAGAGGTCTTTCATAAACCTTTTTATTATTTATTACAGGCAGATCCATGTGAATATTTTATCCTAGTAAATCAATACTTTAAAGTATAAATAATATAATACATGAAAAAACAGGGTAATATTCAAAAGACAAGTAAACTTTACTTAGTATTTTTGAAGTACTTATTTTTTAGATTCTTAGCTTTTTCACTCAATCTTTCTGCTGTATCAACAATAGTTTCTTTTATTTCATTGCTTTTATCTTCAATATCACCGAATGTATTTTCTATAACGGGAACAATTTCTTCTCTGGCTTCATCTACTTTATCTTCCGCTTCTTCAATTTTTTCTTTTATTTCTTCCAGAGCCTCTATCCCCTTATTTTTAAGTTTTAACCCCTCTGATTTAATTTTCTTTCTTGTTGTTTCTCCCGCTTCAGGTGCAAATAATATTCCTAATACGGCACCAACAAGCGTACCGATAAGAGCTCCTTTCACAAAAGACTTAGATTCTTTATTGGAATCGCACATATTTTATGAGCCTCCTTTCTTTTTATTTTCAAATAATCCACTAACTGATTTAATGGCTTTTAGTCCTTCAGCAGCTCCGCTTATTAATCCTGCAATCATTACGAGAGGTGAGGAAACTGCTCCGGTTACACCTTGGACATCATCTAGTACTGCATTTGCTTTTTTTACTGTTTCTTTTAATTCCTTCAGGATAAAGATTATATATACAACAGCAACTATCAAAACACAGAGTAATACAATTATTAAACTTGATAGAATTACATGAACAATATCCATAGGCAGTAATTCAGTATATTAATTAACTGCCTTATAAGTCAATTGTTTTCTTCACTTACCCTATCGTTTATTCAACAACCTCACCTTCAACAGGTTCATCAGGATTTTTATTGTCCGGATTACCCTGTCCTCCCTGACCGTTCTTATCTTCAGGACCGTTGTTTTGGTTATTGTTTTCTTGGCCATACATACTTTGCCCAATTTTTTGAAGCGTGTCTGATAATTCTTGTGTTTTTTTCTTAAGATCTTCCATGGATGCAGTTTGAAGAACATTTCTCAATTCTTTTACTTTATCCTCTACGTCTTTTTTTATTTCAGCAGGTACTTTATCCCCCGCATCTTTCAAGGCTTTTTCTGCTGTATAACATAGTGTGTCCGCAACATTTCTTGTTTCTACTTCTTCTTTTCTTTTTTTATCTGCTGAAGCATTTGCTTCTGCATCTCTAACAAGTTTCTCTATCTCCTCCTTAGATAAACCCGTACCTCCTTGAATAGTAATATGTTGCTCACGATTGGTAGCTTTATCTTTTGCAGTAACTTTAAGGATACCGTTTGCATCAATATCAAACTTAACTTCTATTTGGGGAATACCCCTTGGGGCCGGGGGAATGCCGTCCAGTATAAATCTTCCTAATGATTTATTGTCTCCGGCCATTTCCCTTTCCCCTTGAAGTACATTTATTTCTACACTTGTTTGATTATCAGCAGCGGTTGAAAAAACTTGCGAAGCTGATGTCGGGATAGTTGTATTTCTTTTAATCAATGGTGTTGAGATTCCTCCCAATGTTTCTATTCCAAAAGTCAGAGGGGTGACATCAAGAAGAAGAACGTCCTTAACTTCCCCTCCCAAAACACCTCCCTGAATAGCTGCTCCCACTGCTACTACTTCATCAGGATTTATACCTTGATGAGGGTCTTTTCCAAAAAAATTCTTTACTATCTCCACTACTTTTGGCATTCTGGTCATTCCCCCTACCAGAACTATCTCATTTATTGATGTTTTATCCAGACCGGCGTCTTTCAATGCATTTTCTATCGGCTTTATAGTTTTCTGAAGTAAATCATCTACCAATTGTTCTAATTTAGCCCGTGTCATTTTCCTATTTAAATGCTTGGGTCCTGTTTGATCAGCGGTTATAAAAGGGATATTTATCTCGGTTTCCATGGTTGATGATAATTCTATTTTTGCTTTTTCTGCAGCATCCTTCAGCCTTTGCATTGCTTGTCTATCTCCGGATAAATCCATTCCCGTCTCTTGTTTAAATTCAGATAGAAGCCATTGTATTACTTTTCTGTCAAAATCATCCCCGCCCAGGTGTGTATCTCCGTTTGTTGATTTAACTTCAAATATCCCATCTCCTATTTCCAGAACCGAGACATCAAAAGTACCTCCTCCCAGATCATATACAATAATTTTTTCATTTGTTTTTTTATCTAATCCATAGGCAAGAGAAGCTGCAGTAGGTTCATTAATAATTCTTTGTACATTAAATCCTGCAATTTGCCCTGCTTCTTTTGTAGCTGTTCTTTGTGAATCGTTAAAATATGCCGGTACGGTTATCACAGCATCTGTAATTGTCTGACCCAAAAATTTTTCAGCATCTGATTTTATCTTTGATAATATTTTTGCAGATATTTCCTGAGGAGTATATATTTTACCCTCTACTTCAACGCAAGCCAGACCGTTCTTTCCTTCAACAATAGCGTAGGGATAGTCCTTCTTAATTTCCTGCACTTCCGGATCGGAGAATTTTCTACCCATCAATCTTTTTATACTGAAGATGGTGTTTTTGGGGTTAACCACCTGTTGTCTTTTTGCCGGAACCCCTACAATATTTTGATCGGGTACAACAATGGAAGGTATTGTATTGTTTCCCTCAGCACTATAAATAACTTTGGGCTTGCCCCCTTCCATTACTGCCATACAACTGTTTGTTGTACCTAAATCTATACCAATAATTTTAGACATAATATATCCTCCTTTATTTAATATTGTTTTCCTTTACCGACTTTTACTCGTGCCGGTCTTAATAATTTATTTTTTAAAAGATATCCTTTTGTAATTACTTCAATCACTATTCCTTCATCCCCTTCTACTGTTTCTATTGCATCCATACAGTCAGCATTAAATTCATTTCCTAGTGCTTCCACTTCCGTAACATTCTCGTTCATTAAAGTTTTTTTTAAATCCTGGAGTATCATTCTTAATCCTTCATCTTCAAAATGTTTAACCATTAATTCCATATTATCCAGTACAGGCAGAAGAGTTCTTATCAGACTTTCATTTGCATAGTTTATAAAAGATTCTCTTTCTTCAGCTGTCCTTTTTTCCAGGTTTTTATAATCAGCCAGTGCTCTTTTCCAATTATTTTCCAATTCTTCAATTCTTTCCTCCATTTTCTTTATTTTTTCTTTATCTTTATTCTTTTCTTCCATACCTATACTAATAATTAATTACTTCGGAGAACACACCTTCCTTTTTACCAAGAACCTCCGAGTTCCTCCAATAAATTTTTAGCATATCTTAGAGTAGGAATAATTTTTGAGTAATTCATTCTCGAAGGTCCCAGAACTGCAATGTTGCCGTTAACTTTTCCTACATTAAAAGGAGAAAATACTACGGAACATTTATTTAATTTATCCATACCAATCTCTTCCTCAATAACACATCTGACGTCTTCTCCAAAAGGTGCTGATTTGAATACTTTCTCCAATAACTCATAATTATCCAGAAGAAGAAGTGCTGATTTAGCTACATCTATATCCCAAAATTCTTTATTATCCAAGACGTTTACTGCACCTGCATGGGTAACAAAACCATCAGTTGTGGTAGCTATTGAAAGCATTTTAGTATTTTCAGCCAGGGATAGAACTGTTTCTCTAAGTAGTTTTTCTATTTCAAATCTGCTGCTCCAAAGTCTTTGTTTCATTGCTACTTCCTGAAGTACGGGTAGTTCGTTTTCCTCCATTAGACTTTCTAAATAAAGGCGGTAAGCGAGTTTAGTAGGTATTCTTCCGGATGATGTATGGAGCATTTCTAAAAACCCTAAATCAATTAATTTAGCCATCTCATTTCTTACTGTAGCGGGGGAACATCTAAAGTTATGTTTTTTGACTATTTCTACTGATCCAACAGGTTCAGCACTCTCAATATAGTCAGTAATAATTGCTTGTAATAATTGAATTTGGCGCTCACTTAACATTCTGTCAGTTATATAACATGAGTGCTAAGTATGTCAAGGGTTTTCAAAGCGGTTTTTATTAACGCTGGCATTTTGTCCTTTTATTTCACCCTTCACTTCTGTTGCTTTTGGGGTGTAGTACACTGTGAGATCAGCAAGGGGCTCTCTCTTATTCGCCTTATATATAACTATATGTACTTCAGAAGGATATGGGTGCTTTTGTGTATAGCCACCCCGACCAGGGTCATAAATAGTTTCTATTGTAACCCCAATGTGTGATCCTTCTGTGTCCTCCAAGGTTACAGTTCTTGATCTAGGGTTTTCTTCATCATAATATATTACTCTGTCTACAGGATTTGCTTTAAAAGCCCCCTCTAAAATACCCCCCCCATGTTTATAACGTCGCTCATTCCCTGGGAATTGGGAGAATTGGGAAAAGTCGCCA
>DBQJ01000020.1:26247-45543 GCA_002305205.1 candidate division WWE3 bacterium UBA1397
TTATACTTTTTATTTTTTTCATACCCTCTTCATAAAAAAGTTCACTTTTTTGATCTAAAAGAAATCTATCCTTTCCCCTTCTAGGATCACTATCTAAGTTACTATCTTCCATTATACTTGTTATATTTTCTTTAATATTTGACATAAAAATATTTTACTACCTTTCTAATATTTGTCTAAATGCTTCTTGAGGTATTTCTACTTTACCAAATTTTTTCATTCTTTCCTTTCCTTTTTTTTGTTCTTCTAATAGTTTATCTTTTCTTTCTCTGTGTCCCCCTGACATTTTTGCTAATACGTTCTTTTTCATGGCAGGTATATCTTCTCTTGCAATAATCTTTCCCCCAATAGCAGCCTGTAAAGATACTTTAAACATTTGTCTGGGTATCACATCTTTAAGTTTTTTTACCATCTTCTTTCCTACTTCCATGGCGTTATCTTTGAGAATAATAAAGGAGAGAGGTTCAATAATTTTCTCATGAACCAAAATATCCACTTTCACCGCATCTACCTTTTTATAATCCAGGAATGAATAATCAAAGGTAGCAAATCCACTTGTCACTCTTTTTAAATCATCAAAGAGATTATATATGAGTTCGGAGAGAGGCAGTTCATATTCAAAGGATACTGTTTTTTCATTCGGATATTCCATCTTTTTTAATATCCCTCTTCTTTTTTCACATAACGTAATTAGAGATCCTGAGTATATTGAAGGGGAAATTATATTTGTTTTAATCCAAGGTTCTTTTATTTCCTTTATTCTTGATCTATCCGGAAAAGAAGATACTGATCTGACATTAATAATCTCATCAGATGTGGTTGTTACCCCGTACTCTACTGTAGGTGTTGTTGAAATTAGATCCAGACCATATTCTCTTTCCAGTCTTTCCTGTATTACATCGGCATGGAGAAGTCCTAAGAACCCGCATCTAAAACCAAATCCTAAAGCCGAATTAGTTTCAGGTTCAAAGGACAGTGAGGAATCTGATAAAGATAATTTTTCTAAAGCTTCTCTCAATTGCCTGTATTTAGAATTATCTACTGTATAAAGGGATACAAAGACAAATGGTTTTATTTCCTTATACCCCGGCAGCGGTTCAACCAAACATTTCTCGCATGTTATGGTATCCCCAACTTTAACTGCGTGAATATCTTTTAATCCTGTAGCTATATAACCAACCTCTCCTGTATTAAGGATTTCAATCTGTACTCTTTGAGGTCTAAAGAATCCTATTTCTTGTGCAAAAGATACAGCTTTAGTAGCTAAGAACTTTAATTTATCTTTCTTTTTTAACTCAATATTCCCGTCAATTATTTTTACTACAGCTACTACACCTAAATGCTCATCATAAAAAGAATCAAATATTAAACCCCTTAGAACGCTATCTTCTTTTCCCTGAGGAGGGGGGATTTTCCTGATTATTTCATCTAATAATTCTTTTACACCTTCTCCGGTCTTTGCAGAAACTCTGAGAATGTCTTTTTTATCAAATCCAAAGGTCCTGATTAATTCCTCCTCTACCTCCTCGGTTTGAGCATTTTGTAAATCTACTTTATTTATTACAGGTATAATCTTTAGATCAGCTTCCAATGCTTTATACATATTGGATACGGTTTGAGCTTGAATTCCTTGAGTAGCATCTACAACCAATATTGCACCTTCACATGCAGCTAGGGAACGTGATACTTCATAAGAGAAATCTACGTGCCCCGGAGTATCAATTAGATTTAATTCATAACTCTGATATTCCATCCTCACCGCCTTTAGTTTTATTGTGATTCCCTTTTCTCTTTCTAATTCTAATGAATCTAAAGTTTGGTTTATGAGATGTCTTTGGTCCACAGTTTTTGTTATCTCCAGTAAACGATCTGCAAGTGTGGATTTACCGTGATCTATATGTGCAATAATACAAAAATTTCTAATATTATTTTTATCCATATTATTCAGCAGGGGTTTCCGTTACCGGAGATATTTCCGTACCGGCGCTGTCTTTAGTTATCTTTAACTTTCTTAATATTTTATATAGAAGTTCAATTTCTTCAACTTTAAATATCTTAGTAAAAAGTAGATATGTAATTACACCACATATACCGGCTATTGATGTAAGGATTAGCAGATTTATAGTTCTTGTTGTATCAAATATTACCTGATCAAGAAGTTTAATTGGAATATAGAGAGTAAGGCCCATAAGTAGTGTTGAAATAGATATTTTAGCAAAAGGATTAAAGATATTAGAAGTTTCTATTCCTCCTGTTTTAGTGCCTAATAGGTATAAAAGAATTACTGTATCCAGTATAGATGTAACTGAATAGGAGAAAGCAACGGACCATATACCAAACTTAAATACCTTTATTAAAAGCAGGGAAATAGCAATATTTAATGCGGAAGTAGCTATAGATAGGATTAAAGGTGTTTTAGTATCTTTTAGCGCATAAAACGATCTCGTAAGCAAATAATTTGCGCTTTGCGCAAATATTGAGAAACTGAAGATTGATAGAACACTGGCTGTTTCCAAAGTTGCTTCCCAGGGAAAATTAGATACACCATACACTAATCTCACTACAGGTACTCTGAGTATAAAAAGAATCATGCTCAAGGGCATTACCAGAAACATCATCTGATGAAAGGAAGTTATTAACGTTTTTTTAAATGAAGATAAATCTTTGTTTTCCCCTTCTGAAGATAGAGTAGGAAGAGATGCCGAAGCAATAGAAAAACCAAAAAGAGCAACAGGAAAACCTTGGAGCTGATTTGCAAACTTAAGGGTTATCACTGATGCTGATGATATGAATATTGCCAGTGAATTATTTATTGTTTGTATTAAATTAGCTATAAGGACACTTCCGATTCTGGAAGGTATCAGTGACATCATTTTATTAAAGTTTGAATCTTTGATATCAATGTCAAGCAAATATATGAATCCTGTATTTTTTAATATCGGGATTTGAATGATGAAATGCATTGCAGCACCAAATAGTACTCCTACAGCCGGACCGTATATACCGAAAACCGGGGATAAGACAATAATTCCCATTATCATTCCAATGTTATATACAATTGGAGCCAGGGCGGGTATTAAGAAATATTTATAGGATTGTAAGATGCTGGTAGTTAAGCTTCCTGCTACAAGAAGCATTTGAGAAACTGTCATTATCCTCATAAGGTTTGAACCTAAAGACGCATCTGTTTCCGTAAATTTATTCAATGAGATTAAATTAAATATTTGTGGGGAAAAGACTATTATTACACTTCCCAAGCATAAGAAAAGTATTAAAACAGAATTAATTATTGAAGAAGCCGTTTTATACGCAGTATTTTTATCAATTTTAAGGAGACTTGTAAATATTGGGATAAATACAGTAGATACAGCCCCGACAATTAATACAGAATATAAAAGTCCGGGAATATAATCAGAGGTATAAAAAATAGCCAGTTCTTTTGATACACCGAAGTGATGGGCTAAGAGTCTATTCTTTATCACACCAAGCAAAGCCCCTATTCCGCTGGAAGCGGATATTATGAAGGCCGCAGATAGAATAGTATTTTGAGTCTTATTGACTAATGTTTGTACCGTCATCGTGAGTATGTTATCATACGGTTCGTTTATGCCAAACACTAAGTCTGCAAAAAAGGCCGTAAGGTCATCAAATAGAAAGAATGAACACAATCTTCTTTGGAAGAAGAAAATCAGAGATGCTTTAAGAGCGTTGAAGGGGGGTATTGATGACAAAGAACCGGTTGATTTGCTGGAAAAGAAGCTTATTTCTCTGCAAAAAGTATTGGATAAAGCTTCAAAAGAAAAAGTTATTCATAAAAACAAGGCAAATAGGGTAAAATCTATATATGCTGGAAAAGTATCTGCCCTTTTTAGGTCATCTGCCAAAACTAAAAAAGAGACAAAGTCAGGAAAGTGACGAACACAGTCTAGATTCCGATCTTATTTATAAGGAAGATATCTCCCAAAATACTATAAAGGCTTATCAGAATTTTTCTATTCTTATTCTAGCTATATTTATATTCTTAACTTTAATAAATTTTATCTTAAATAAGGAAGTAGTAAGTTTGGATTTACAGAAGAAGAATTTGGAAAAAGAAATATCTTTATTAACATCAGCAGAGAACAGAATTAATGAGGTGGGAAAGAAAATAAACTTTTATGAGGACGCGGTAAGTAATAGAAATGTTCTTAGCGATAAATTACTGTTTATAACAGATAAAGTCACGCCCGATATATATATTGAACAATTGATTTTGTACGAAGATCAATTTACCTTGTCTATGTATGGAAAAGATGTAGTTTCCTTTACCAGATTAATATTAAATTACTTAGAAGAAGGGAAAGTATCGGAAATAGTTCTGAGAGAGGCCAGCTACGATTCACTTAATGATAGGTTCGCGGTGCAGATAGGAGGAACATTAGTAAAATGATAAGAAGCAGGAATATCAATAAATTAAATCTGGTTTTGTTGAATAGCGATAAAGCTCTATCTCTGTTTATATGGTGGACAATTGTTGTATTTATTATATTTGGGATATTCGGGTCATCTCTTATGATAAGAGGAATTATTTACCAGAATAATTTAATTAAAGAATTGGGAAATATTAACCAATCTTTATCAACAAAAAGAGACAGTATACAAAATGAATTTCAGAAAATTAAGGATAATGAAGAGAGTATAAAAATATTAGATAGTTACCTATCCGCCGGATATAACTTACAGGATTATTTAGTGGATTATTCTTTTATATCTGCAGAAACAGGTCTTTCTTTGAAATCCCTAATTAATACATCTGAATCAGACGATTCTACCGCGTTAAAGGTTACATCTTCTCATGAAGGGACAGGTGATGTTGTTAGTCTTGTTGGAAAGATTGAGGAAATGAAGAGAGTATCGGAGATAGAAAAATTAGATGTACGCAACGGAAAGGATGAAAAAGAGGTAGTTATTAATTTAAAAGTATTTGTATTGGATTAAAACATTATGAAAAGATTTATCATTTTAACAATATTCACTGCTTGTGCTGTATACATGTTTTTGAAATATGGGGCCAATGCCTACACTAAGCAGACATATATTGAAAAAAGAACACTTGACATGGCAAGCCCCCTAGATGTTACTATAGATGTAGAGTTCTTGAGAGAACTCAACCCTGCCTATGAACAACAGTGAAAGTGCAAAAAAAGGATTTAAGACCTTTATATTGACGTTATCAATATCTCTGATGATTTTCAGTGCTGTGTACTATCTTTTAAGCAGTTATAAACCTGAAAGTAATATTGATTCGGGAGATATTTCCATAGTAGTAAAAGAGACAGGGTCGGTATCCGGTTCAAAAGATGCTTCTGCCTATAATATCCAAGAAGAACAGCCTGTTGTTCAAGGTGTACAAGATGAAAGAAATGAAGATACAATATTTGGGAAAATTGCTGGGAAAAAACCTGCTGCAAGTCCTAAGATAATTTCAGAGGAAGTATTGGCTGGTGCTACCTCAACCGGTGAAACAACTCAAAGTACATCACCCGTTCCGGCAACTGGATACATTGAAATGACTTTGGGTTTATTTTTTGCTTTAGCAGTATTTATAGCTGCTATGATATACAACGCAAAAAATCCAAGATCAGTTGCTATATCTTCTTTTGAAAAGAATATATTGAAGAAATCAAAGTAATCTCACTCAATTAATTTCAACAGCTCTGATTAATAGTCTTTTTGATCTGGTTCCTGCAGGATGGCATGTCATTAAAGTAACAGTATGGGCATTAAGATATTTGGGTTTGAATTCACCAAGGGGATCGACATTATCCGGATGAAGGATTTCTTTTGATTCCACCTTATAACCATATTCCTTATTGTTATACTTTATTTGAAGTTCATCACCTATTTCTAAGTAATCTAGAGTGGAAAATATTGTTTTATAGTTTTTTGGATTAAAAAACCATGGAAGTACGGAGTGTCCGTAAATAAAAGAATTACCTGTTTTTCCGGGTAATGCGGATCCTTTATAATGGCCTAAAGAATTTTCGGGGCTTAGATTATCTGATTCTGATTCTATTAAAGCGTCTTTAATACCTAGCTTGGGAATAGTTAGATAAAAATACTTGGGAATATTAGAATCACTATCCATATAACTGTCGGATAAATTATCATCAGTATTTTTTAGTTCACTAAATTCAAAATCAGTAAAACCTGCTGCTACTCCCAGAACACTGGAACTTATAGGTTTGGATATTGCATCCTGTGTTTTAAAAAATATCAGAGGAATAATTACCTGTGTTCCTAATATCATAAAACCTACAGCCATAAGAAGTCCTGATAATATCTTTGATTGAAAATAAAAGTAGGGATTTATACTTTTATATATAGGATCAAAACTTTGATCTTTAATATATTTTTTAATTGGCATTGATTAGGATTCTAACACCTTTTCTATGGTGAGAGGAACTAACATGGATGGTTCTATAACACCTGTTTTTGATTCCCTATCAAGAATACTTAACTCCTTGAATAATGTTTGAAGAGATAGTTCAGTGAATAGTTTTGCTTGTCCCAATGATTTGCTTTTGATAAATCCTGATGTTTTTAAAAAAGAAGGACTTTGGAATTTGGCAGATGATATATTTCTTAAATTCCATAAAATCATAGAGAATATTTCATAGGGATCAGTATCATCCAACATAAGATTATATAATTCATTGTATGATGCACTTCTTTGTTTAGTGAATAACGCATCAATAAATTTAAATATATTTGATTTAGGTGTTTTTTGATTGGATATAATCTTAGCTTTAAGAACAGCAGAGTTTTTAAGAAATATATTTGTTGAGGGAAGACTTTTATCACTGAGTATCACCATAACCGTTTCTTCAGGCAAGCCTTTTAATACTTCAATGTAACTTTCTAGGTTTAATTTTCCGGTTCCGGATACGTTCATTACAATGAATGAATATTTTCCAAACAAATCTTTTCCGTGGGAAAAAGAAAACAGGTCGTTGGGAGTAATATCAGTCAGATTTAATTCAATCCTTGTTTCTACTTCCAATTTTTTTTGCTGATTAAGTATTAGTTCCCTGGATTTTGAAAGATCGTCCCCGTGAACTATATATATCATAGGTTATTTATTATCAAACAAGTATCTTTGTACAAAAGCATGTATTTGAGAATAATCTCCTGTCTGAGGAACTAGGACGTATCTATCTCCATAGAGTGTTCTATCTTCGGGAGCGTATAGTAAACCTCCTTCATTTGCTTCACTTCTATCATCCAATACTATTGATATCACTTTATTCAGATCAATTTGCTTTGAAAGGAGATAAAAAGTTTGAATGGTAGAAAAATCTATATCTGTATCTACATTCCCTGAGTATGCATCATAGAGGTTCTTTATTTTGTCTATACTCAGAATTGTCTGCATAGAAAATGCTTTTTCCTTGATAGCGGCAATTACCTTTTGCTGTCTTTTGGAACGGGCAAAATCAGTTCCCTCGTTATTATCTCCCTTTCTTGATCTAACAAACTTCAAAGCTGTATTTCCGTCCATGTTCTGTACACCCGAACTAAAGTGAATTGTTTCATACCTTTCATATTCCGGAGCATTCTCTTTTCCCTCTATCGGATAAAAATAATCCGTAAATGAATTTTCTACTTCAACTGTAATACCTCCCAGGATATTTACTGCTTCTTCAAATAGATCAAAAGTAATTAAAGCATGGTAGTGTATTGGTATACCCAATACGTCTTCAATAGTTTCTCTAAGTTCTTTAGGACCTGCCCCCTCATCATAATTTTCGGCAAGAGTATATATAGCGTTTATTTTTTCATGATACCCATTTGGGCTTTGCACCCATAAATCACGCGGGATTGATATCAAAACAACATCATTATCAACTTTACCTATTGAGGCTACTAATATCGTGTCAGTGAGTACGGAAGTTACAGCTCCTTTATTTCTTTTATCTGATCCCAGAAGAAGGATGTTTGTTCTCCCGTCCGTTTGTTTTAATTCAGCTGCGGATACACTGGCCACTATAGAAACGGGGTCAAAAGAATTCTTCAGATGATTTCTAAATACATAAATTAAACCTAATATAATTAATATTGATGCAACCAATACAATCCGGCCTTTTGGTTTCTTTGTATGTTCGTTATTTTGTTCCGCAGATTGTATCTGAGAACCCTTTATATTTAGATCTGCGTATTTCATATACAGGAAATGATAATATCAGCAAAATGATTTGGATCCAAACTGGCATTGCCTATTAATATCCCTTTTATACCGTTAATGTTATTTATTTTCTTTACATTATCCCTATTTACAGAACCTCCGTATAGAATTTCTGCAGTTGGAGGAGTATTTTTTATGATCTCTTTAATCCCTTCCTCAATTTCCCCGGAATCTTTCTCACGATATTTTCCATCTTGAGATATATTGTTCGGATCTTCCCACGCCAGTATTGAATTTTCTTGAGAAAGTCCAGATAAATCTTCAATATTTCTAAAACATGTTATTGGTTTAATTCCATATTTAAGACACAACCCTCTTTTTATTTCTACTATATCAGATGTTTCTTTTCTTTCGCTGTGTCCTAGAATACAGTATTCAGCCAAGCCTTTAATTTGAAAAGCACCTGTTTCTCCTGTGTGAGCCCCCTTATCATATTGGGATATATCTTGTATACCGGTTTTTAAATGAAATATATCTGCTATATGTTTAATAAAAAGTATATGAGCGTTAGAAGGACATAATATTACTTCTATGTTATTTAATACCTTCATATTTGTGAACAAAGGAGAATGGGTGAAGGTTTTAATCCATGTGTTTATATCTCTAAGATCCATATTCATTTTCCAGTTAGCTATAAAATATTTCATAAATATTTAATTTAATCTCTTTAATGTTTCCTCAACAATAACCGGTAAATTTTCCAGGTCTTCATGAGTGTAATCATAACCTAAAACATTAAGACAGGAAAAGACTATCCCCAGATCAGAGTAGATTTTATCTGCGTAATGGCATGATACCAGAGAGTGTACCAGTACATTACCTCCGATTTCACCGAATTTGGATTTACCGCAACCCATCGGGCAGTTGGAACACGAAGGATATATTCCTTTTTCCACTCTTACCTCGTTTATTTTATTTAAAATATTTTGATATAAGTTTTCATAATCTGAGAAATTATTGGGTTTATGAAATTCCGTTCCCGTTACTACCATACCCATTATATTTTTTTCAGATAATGTTTTGTAGAGAAAGTAATCAGGTGTGGAGAAGTAACTTTGTACCAATACATTATTCTTCTCATAATCTACAGATAAAATACTTCTTTTACCGGGAAGGCCCAATGTATTAATATCCATATCCGATGTCTTAATAGATACTGAAGTATTGGATATATCTAAAATAACCCTATCTTCCGATCTACCGCATATTACAATAGAGTCTAAACCAGAGAATTTCATTCTGGTGGACAAGTTTCCTCCAATATATAGATCTTCCATTACCCCATCATCAGATAGAACAATACTTGTTTTTGAGGCAAAAGGAAAAAAACCATTTAATGGTCCTACAGAGAATATAACCGGATCTTTATCTCTATACATTTCATACAAAGCAAGACCTAAACCTAACCCTCCGATATACACTCTTAAATCAGGGAGCCCTTTTACCTCGCTACTTCTTTTATTAAGATCTACTATTAATGCTTTTTTATTAACTATTTCCATAGCTATTATTTTATTTCTTCCTCAATCTCAAAAACCATTTTAGGACATATTTTTTTTATTCTTTCAATGTTTATTGTATTAGTTCTGGGGTCTACATCAGGAGTAAATACAGGATATTCATATCCATTATCATGTTTAGTCAATATTCTAATTAAAGATCCCTCCAGCCCTACTTTTTCAAGTTGTCTTTGGATTTCAAATACACACATCTCACATCCGTTGCAATCTTCCGGTTTGTCTATTTTTATAACTTTAGGCATTATTCCAGAGCTTCTATTCCCGGAAGTGTCCCTTCACTTAGGAATTGAAGCATAGCCCCTCCCCCTGTAGATGTAAAAGAATATTTACCAAG
Organism: candidate division WWE3 bacterium UBA1397; assembly: GCA_002305205.1. GTDB lineage: Bacteria > Patescibacteriota > WWE3 > UBA101185 > UBA10185 > UBA1397. The sequence continues at coordinate 36,326 of DBQJ01000020.1, forward strand.
GAATCCAAATTTCTCAACAGCTGATATGGTATCCCCACCTCCAATTACAGACAAAGATCCATTGTCTGTGGTTTTAGATATTTGGAACGCAATACTTTTGGTTCCGTTCTGATACTTCGGATCTTCAAACATTCCCATCGGTCCCGCCCACAATATTGTTTTGGACTTTTCAATTATTCTATTAAATTCTTTTACTGTTTCAGGACCGATATCTTTTCCATCAATATTATCCATAGGAAGTATCAAATTAGATGGAACATCTTCCTTCCAATCTTCTGCTAATTTACCTCCAAGAAGTACACAATCAGCAATATTTAGGAATTTAACCACCGCAGGCTTTTTGCTTTCAAGCTTCACTCCGCCTACCACAAATACTAATGGTTTCTCCGGATTTTCAATTACAGTAATTAGTGTTTCAATCTCCTGTTGAAGATGAAATCCTGCATAGTGAGGAAGTATTTTAGGAATACTTACTATTGAAGTATGTTTTCTATGGCATGTAGCAAAACTTTCATTTACGTACATATCAATTCCCTTGCATATTTCGTTAGCATACTCCATACTATTTTCTTCTTCTCTTGGATCAAATCTTAGATTTTCTAATATTTGAAAGTTTTGTGATCCTAATTCTTCCTCAAAATAGGATTTTAAGTATTTAGTACTAAGTTCTTTTACATATTTCCCATCAGGTTTTCCTATATGGCCGGCTATTATAGGCATGGCTTCTTTATTTATAATATAGTTTAGTGTTTCCAGGGATGATTCCAGTCTATATTTTTCCTGAATTTTTCCGTTTTCTATAGGAACATCCAGATCACATCTTACAAGGATTCTATTTCCCCTTGAGATGGGAGCATCTTGTATTTTATTCATACAGACATTTTATCACGCACACAGGGATAGTAATTATGTTGGGATTATTTAGGAAACCATCATAGCCATTTCCACCAGTCTGTTGGAGTAGCCCCATTCGTTGTCATACCATGCTAGAATCTTAACCAAATCACCGTCAACTACTCTTGTCATGCTTAAATCAACGATTGAAGAATATATGCTACCGATTATATCCGATGAAGTAATAGGTTCATAAGTGGCATCCAATATATTTTTGTATTTTTCCAGTTTCTTTGCCTCAAGAAATGTTTTATTTACCTCTTCCGTTGTAGTTTTTTTACTAACCAGCATAGTTATATCAGATAAAGAACCTGTAATAATAGGAACTCTAACAGATATTCCGTCAAAAAGACCTTCCAGCTCAGGAATTACTTTTGTTGTAGCTTTGGCGGCACCTGTAGTTGTTGGGGACATATTATATCCCGATGCCCTGCTTCTTCTCATATCCAAATCTTCTCCAAAAGGTGCACTATCCACCACACTTTGATTATTAGTTAAAGCGTGAACAGTAGTCATAACGGATTTTAATACTTTAAATTTCTTATTTACTATATCTATCACCGGTGATATGCAGTTTGTAGTACAGGAGGCATTTGAAATAATATTTTGTCCTAAATACTGGTCCTCATTAACACCTAAAAGAAAGATGGGGACATTGCCTCCTTTAGTGGGTGCCGATACCACAACTTTTTTAGCCCCTCGTTTTATATGAACATCTGCAGAATTTTCTTGGGTAAATCTTCCGGTACATTCTAAAACAACATCAATATCTAATTCTTTCCAGGGAAGAAGTGTAGGATCTTTTTCTGCAAGAACCAAAGTTTTTTTACCATTAACTACTAAATAATTTTCCCTGCCTTTTTTAGAAAAGAAGTCTTTTTCCCCTTTATTATCTTCTAAGCTGATTTTTTTTCCATCTTCTTCCAGATAAATATCTTTATCGTATATACCATAAGCAGAGTCATATTTAAGAAGATGCGCAAGAACTCTGGGATTAGTTAAATCATTAACTGCTGATATTTCCAATCCTTGTTTTTCCAAAGCTATTTTAAAAGAGGATCTACCTATTCTTCCGAAACCATTTATTGCTATACGGGCAGACATATTACTCTTATTTTAAACCCTATTACTTTAATTGGCTATCAAGCCATGCTTTAAGCATTTCTTTTGGCATAGCCCCTGTTTTTCTATCTATTTCCTTATCATCTTTTAATAAAACAAAAGTAGGGATACTTCCGATGTTATATTGCCCTGCAAGCTGTTCTTCTGCTTCTACATCTACTTTTTTAAATTCTATTCTATTTTCATAATCCTTTTCAATTTCTTCAAAAATCGGAGCCATCATTTTACATGGCCCACACCAATCAGCATAAAAATCTAAAAGTTTAAGCATATTTATTCTCCAAATATTTAAACTACATTGAACGAGGTATATGATAACATAATCCTTAACTAACTCCTATGCAAGATATAAGAAAGAAAATCTCTTTTTTTTGGTTTATACTTGTTCCCCTCCTTTTTTTAATAGTAATAAATATACGTAAAATTATTCCTCAATTGAACCCCAAAGAATATCAAAGAAGGGATATTGTTAAAGAAATATATTATGAAACACAGAAGAATAAGAAAGAAAAAGATAATACATGGGAATTGAAAAGAGTACAAAGTATAGGAGAAGATGCCCCAGTAATATTTGGTACAAATGCAATTTTAATAGATAACAACAATGGAAATATATTGTATGAGATAAATTCCGGTGAAAGGAGGCCTATTGCCAGTTTGGTAAAGATAATGACGGCTGTAGTTGCTCTGGAACATAAAAACCTGGATGATATTATTCCCGTTTCCCCTTTAGCTGCTGGGATTGGTGAGAATTCCATGGGTTTATCGGCAGGAGAAAAATATACTCTCAGGGAGTTGATGTATGGAATGATGCTTAATTCGGGGAACGATTCAGCTTCAGCTATTGCGGAAGGAGTAGCAGGGAACATAGACAATTTTGTTAGATGGATGAATATGAAATCAGATGAACTTAATTTAAAAGATACTCATTTTTCAGATCCGAGCGGTCTTAATGATTCTTCATATAGTACAGCAGCCGATTTGGCAGTATTGACCAACTATGCTTTAGAATATCCTGAATTTAGAGAGATAATAAAAACAATAGAAATGGAAATACCGTATTCCGAAAATCATAAATATATTTATCTTTATAACCAAACTAATCTTCTTACTACCTATCCCGGAGTGGCAGGAGTAAAAACAGGATATACTGAGGAAGCAGGTCTATGTTTGGTTACTTATGTAAATAACGAAGATAGGGAATTAATAGGTGTAGTTCTAAATAGTACTGATAGAAAGGGGGATATGATCCAGATGCTTGATTACGGATATTCTCTTTTCAATATGAAGATAGAACATCATCTTTTAGATTGACAATGATATTATTCTAATTGTGAAAAGCATTAACTTCTTTAAAGAACTTAATTCAGTACAGATAGATGCCGTTACTCATTTTTTAGGACCGGCGTTAGTGGTAGCAGGTCCGGGCAGTGGTAAAACCAGGGTATTGACCCACAGAGTAGTAAATTTGATATTTGAACATGATATTTCTGAAACCAATATATTATGTGTGACTTTTACTAATAAGGCATCAAATGAGATAAAGAACAGGGTGAGTAATTTATTACCCGGGAAACCCAAACTCCCTTGGAGCGGAACTTTCCATTCAATATGCGCAAGGATTCTGAGAAAAGACGGTTACTGCATAGGTATACCACCTTCTTATGTAATATTTGATACAGATGATCAGGATGCAGCAATAAAAGGAATTATTAAGGATTTTGGCATCGATCCTAAGAAATTTCATCCCCGTATGGTTTCTGAAACTATCTCCAGTGCTAAATCTGAATTAGTAAAACCGGAAGAATATTCATCTTACGCTCAAGGTTATTACCAAAGAACAGTTGCAAAAATATTCCCTGAATATGAAAAAAGACTAAAAGCGATGAATGCTTTGGATTTTGATAATTTACTTTCCGAAACAGTCAGACTCTTTACAGAGATTCCTGAAGTTCTTCTAAAGTATCAGGATTTATTTTCTTTTATTTTGGTTGATGAGTATCAGGATACAAATAAAGCACAGTATGTACTGTCTTCTTTATTAGCTAAAAAGCATAGGAATATATTTGCAGTCGGAGATATGTCCCAAGCAATTTATGGTTTTAGAGGTGCAGATTTTAGAAATATATTGAATTTTCAAAACGATTACCCCGAAGCCAGAATATATAACTTAGCTCAGAATTACAGATCTACACAGAATATTTTAGAAGCAGCTAAGAATATTATTAAAAATAATTCTACATACATTCCTTTGGATTTATGGACTCAGAATGGGGAGGGAGATAAACTTCTTCTTTTTACCGGAAGTTCAGGAGTAGAAGAGGCCGATTTTATAACAGAGCAAATAAAGGATTTGAATAAAGATGGAGTGCAGCATAAGGATATTGCAGTACTTTATCGTACTAATGCACAATCACGTAATATTGAAGAACATCTGATCAAAAACAATATCCCGTATAAAATATATGGGGGGCAGAGATTTTATTCCAGAAGGGAAATTAAAGATATTATTTCTTACCTTCGTATAATTTATAATCCCAAAGACTATATATCCTGGGAAAGAGTAATTAATGTTCCGGCAAGGGGTATAGGAAAGAAGAGTATAGAAAAACTTAAAGAAAATGATTGGGATATCAATGAGATTGAGGAGAAAACTAATTTACCAATTGGCAAGTGGATTAGAAATATAGAAACATTAACAACCACAGAGTTAATGGAAGAAGTATTAAAGGATACCGGCTATATTGAGTATCTCAATGACGGATCTGAAGAAGGTATGGAAAGAATAGAAAACATACAAGAATTAAAATCCGTTGCATCTCAATTTCCTAATCCCGAAGAATTCTTAGAAAATGTTTCTTTGATAGAAAGTTCCTCAAAGCCTAATTCAGATATGTATGATGCAGTAAATTTAATGACAGTGCATGCTTCAAAAGGTATGGAGTTTCTCTATGTATTTTTAGTCGGAATGGAAGAAGGGTTGTTCCCCCATTCCCAATCATTAGGCGAGTTGATGGATTTAGAAGAAGAAAGGAGATTATGTTATGTGGCACTAACCAGAGCTATGAAAAAGATATTTTTAACTAATGTTAGATCCAGACTATATTTTGGGAATATTCAATCAAATCCTCCCAGTAGATTCCTTTCCGAAATACCAGGACCTTTAATAGAATATAAGGGGTTAAAAATTACATTCAGAAAAAACGGTAATGAGGATCAATTTCTCGATGATCTGGAGTTTGATAGAACTAATTTTTCTTGGGATTGAGATATAATAAAGATATGAACTTTGAGCCAAAGAAACATTTAGGCCAAAACTTTCTTCTGGATACAGACATAATTAGAAGTATCATTGATAGTATTAATTTGGAAGACGGGGAGGAGTTTATTGAAATAGGTCCCGGACATGGTGTTTTAACTCAAATGGCTGTTTCACGTATCAAGGGGAAAGACAAGAAAATATATGCCGTAGAAATAGATGAAAGATTCTGCCGTAAACTGGAAACAATGTTCTTGGAAGATCCCGGAATCATCATTATTTGCAAGGATGTGCTTGATTATTTACCTGAATTTTCCCCCAAAGGAGAGTTTAAAATATTTGGCTCGCTTCCTTATTACATTACATCTCCGATAATACACGGAGTAATAAAAATGAAGAAGCAACCAAAGCAGTGTGTATTTCTAATTCAAAAGGAAGTAGCAGAAAAGATAAACTGTAAAGCGCCGGATTCTTCGTACTTATCCTCATTTGTGCAAACATTCTATGAAGTTGCTTACCTAGGAAAAGTTCCCGCAGATAGATTTGATCCAAAACCGGAAGTAGATGGTGGAATAATCTCTCTTGAGAGAAAAAATATTTCATATAATTCTGATTTTGTATCCAAATATGAAGGTTTTCTGCACAAAGCGTATTCCCATCCCAGAAAAATGCTAAATAAGATATTTACCAAGGAAGAGTTGGAGAAGGGGGGAATAAACCCCTCAATAAGAGCGCAAAATCTTGATTCCCAGCAGTGGCTGAATTTCTTCAGTAAACTAAATCCTGCATTATATGAGATTTAGTATTATCATACCCACACTGAATGAAGAAAGGTACATAGGCGACCTTTTAAAGTGTTTATCTACCCAAACATTTAGAAATTTTGAAGTATTGATTATAGATGCTAAATCCAGGGATAAAACAAAGGATGTTGTACTAAAGTATGAGGAAAGCTTAAACATCAGATTTATAGAATCTCCAAAGAAAAGTATATCTTATCAGAGAAACTTGGGGGCAAAATTATCTTCATACGATGATTTAATATTCTTTGATGCAGATGTAACAATAGAACCGCAGTTTATTAATAAAGTTATGGAGCATATTAAAAAGAACAATCCGGATTTATTATGTTGTTGGTTCAATCCTATATCAAAAAGGGTAGATGATAAATTCTATTTTCAGATGACAAACAGTTATTTGGAAGCAGTGAAAAAAATATCTCCTAGAGGAGGAGGTGCTTTTATGTATATTAAAAAGAAACCCTTTTTCAATATAGGTGGTTTTCCCGAAGATATAGTATTAGGTGAAGATTATGAATTAGTTAGAAGAATGAACAAGGAGGGATATAAATATAGTTTGATTAAAGATCCCAGAATAAACGTATCCGTAAGACGTTTTGACAAGCAGGGAAGAATTCCTTACATCATTAATATACTATTTGCCGATCTATTAGTCCTTCTAAAAGGACCTATAAAAGATAACAGGGTTATTAAATATGAATTCGGTAATTTTAACGAAGAAATATTATCAAAAAATAGAAATAAAAATAAGATGCATAAAAGAAAAAAGACAGCAAAGAATATTTCCTGGAAGAAGATAAAATAGTATGACCCGAACGAGCTCTCCAGTACTTATTTATACCAAAAGACAAGAGCCCATCCGGGTCGTCTCTCTTTTTACCCTCATCCCAAATAGGACGAGAAATTGTACTAACCACTAAAAACTATCCTATAAATAAATAAAAGTCAATGTTATACTCCATTCATGTTTAAGCACGTACTACAATCTGAGCTATGGCAGGAATTTAAGAATTCATTCGGCACGCCCGCAATTATGTCCGGAGGTGTCTTGTATACAAAACATAAAATACCATTTACTAATTACTATTATGCATATAGTCCCAGGGTTAATCCATTCTCTATAGATTTTGATACCCTGCGTTCCTCATTGGAAGGAAACCAATGTGTCGCCATACATTTTGATGTTCCCAATATTATTAAAAATACAGAGGAAGAACTACAGGCACAGCAGATATTCCGTTCTCGCTGTACTAAATCTATGAGAGAGGAATTTGCTAAAGCTAATTTCCTTTTGGATTTAAATCAGAGCGAGGATATCATTCTTCAGAATATGCACAATAAACAAAGATATAATATTAATTATTCAATAAAGAAAGGTGTTAAAGTTAGAAAAGCAGAAGGAGAAAGTGATTTTAATATTTTTTACTCCTTGTATAGAGAAACTGGTAACAGACAGGGATTTTATTTCCGTTCGGAAAAATATTTAAAAAAGGTATGGGAAATATTTTCCAGAGACAATTCATGCGATATATTGATAGCAGAATATGAAGGTAAACCGCTTTCCTCCTGGATGTTAATTACATACGATAACATACTTTACTATCCTTATGGAGGATCAACAGAGAATATGAAAAATCTTCAAGCAAACTGTTTGATCGGATGGGAAGCTATAAAATACGGAAAATTAAAAGGCTGTTCAATTTTTGATATGTGGGGAGCTTCTGAGGATTTAAATGATACAAAAGACCCCTATTTCGGATTTTCACAATTTAAGGCTAAGTATGGGGGGAAACATGTATTATATATGGATTCCTTTGATTTTATTCTCAACCCCCCTGCTTATAAAATGTTCAACCTAGCTAATAATTTGAGATGGAAGGTGCTGAATCTTCTTAGGTAATATGATTGAAATAATTCAAGACATCAGACAAAGTGATAATTGGGGGAAATATTTAAATTCAATAGGATGGGATATATTCAGAACCCCCGGAGGAGTATTAATGGCCTATAAAAAAATGCTGGGGAGGAGTTTTATTAAAATACAAAAACCAAAAGTACTTAGTGAAGAGGATATAAAAGAGATAGATGAATTTGCTAAAAAGAAGAAATATTTTTTGGTTAAATTAGAACCCATGCCCGGTCAAGATGAAACTCTGTTATCCAAGTTTGGTTTCCTAAAAAGTTATACCCCGCTTTCTGTTCCTTCAACCATGTACATTGATCTAACTAAAAGTGAAGCAGATCTTTGGAATAATGTATCCCACAGTGGTAAGTATTCAATTCATAGAGCTGAGAGGGAAGGTGTGCAGATAAGGTATTATGAGAATCCCACGGAGGAAGCTCTCTCTTCTTTCTATGAGATATTTGCACAAACTGCTGTACGTCAGAAGTTTTATAAACTCCCCTTTTCTGAAGTGTTGTCCCGATCAAAATCCTTTGGCAGGAAATCTCACTTGGTAAATGCATATAACAATAAAGGAGAGTTAATGAGCGGCAAATTATTCCTAGGGCATAATGATTTGGTATTGTATTCCATAGGAGGTACTGCTGATGCCGGAAGAAAGACGAAGATCGGATACGAACTTTTATGGAAAGCGGTTATTTATTTAAAAAGTACAGGTTATAAAACTCTGGATTTGGAGGGAGTGGATGATTCCAGATTTCCATTCTTTACCTCTCACTGGGCCGGCTTTACTCATTTCAAAGAAAAATTCGGAGGGGAGATTGTTAGATTTCCCCATCCATATATTAAATACTCGAGCAAGCTGCTAGTAGCTCTAAGTAAAATAATTACACTTCCCATATAGATAAAAGATAGATTTGGGAATTAACTAGGATTTAAATGTGTGGGGGCATATACTCCTATAATCACAGAATGCACAATGCATTCCCGGAGTTGCCTCAAAATTACCTTCTTTCATTTCATTAACAATTTCTTCTACTTCTTCGGTTAGTTTTTCGAGCTGAGATTCATTTCTGACTGTAGATAATTTCTCCCCATGTTCAACGTAATATAAAGAAAGAATCTTTGGATTTAATCCCAGCGATTCCTTTGCAGCAATAGCGTATATGGTTACCTGATTGTCGTTATCTACTTCCTTCTGATCCTTTATTCCCCCTGTTTTATAATCAATAATTTCTAC
>DBQJ01000027.1:0-2845 GCA_002305205.1 candidate division WWE3 bacterium UBA1397
CCATCAAGAAACCCCAGAACTACTGTTAGAAGAGGAAGAGATAGCTTTGATAAATCAAATCCCCCAACTTTTGGAAGATTTAAATTGTTTGTGGAGTTAATAGGATCTTCATTAAAAATATTAATACATCCGTTATCCCTACAGTCTAAAATATAATTTTCTATTTGTTTACCTGTAGTATTGTCACTTAGGTAACCCACTACATAATTGTTACCGATGACTGTTAACGGTACCCCGTTTGCTTTAATATTTAGTTTCTCTGAAATATCTTTTAATAATTCTTGATTATCGTTGTTGTACCATACCTCATAATCATGAATTACTAGATCATTATATTTTAATTTTAGAACATTAAGATATTCTTCCTCCTCCTTGCAATGAGGACAACCTTCTCCCCAGAAGAAATATACATCAATCTTAGAAGATGCGGATGTAACGGGTATAGATATATATAAGGCGGTAGTGTAGAGAAGTGCGAATAGTATTGTCTTTGTTGCTTTTAGCATAGTGTGTCCATGGGTAATAATCTCATAGTTTACTACAACAGGAAAGAATATTTTACAACATTATACGTATATAATCTTTCAGTAATTTATTTTATAATCTAGCTATGGGAAAAACATATGAAATAGTAGCTACCATAATATTAGTAATAGTAATTACTTTAGTATTCACTATAAAGAGTAAGAAGTATAAAGATTCTTCATGGGTAGGGGAAGTAATCAAAAAGAAAGCATATTCCGATGAAGATAATGAAAACCATGTATACAAGTTATTCTTTAAAACACAAGAAGGTAAAAAATATAAAGTAAATGTAGATGAAAATACATATAATCAAACAAATATAGGAGATAAATTTCAAAAGATTAAAGGAGAATACTTACCTAAGAAGATATAAAAAATCCCCGGATAACGTTTAGAATTAACGTAATCCGGGAATATTGAATTTAATCCCCCCTACCGTATTTTTTTTCATATCTCCTGTCATTTTTCTCTGCTCTTATGAGGGTACGGTGGCACCCCTCCGAAGAGAATCTCCTTACATTACTGTAGGGAGGCTTGTTTCTCTCCGTTATGATGAGCGGGAGAAAAATCAGGAGGGGGACAACAATCGACCCTCCTAAACAGAACAGAAAAAAACCTATATTTTCCATATCTTCCTCCTTTTGTTTACTCATTTTTATTCTATATACCATAACTATAGGGCTAAGTATAGCTATAGGTCTATAGTAATAATTATGATAATAGAAATAACTGATCAATTACATTAAAATAGAGATATGGACAATGATATTGAAATTAAAAAATATCCTTCTCAAAGAGAATTAATTATTAAGAAACATCGTACTTCTTTCTTTACTTTGTCAATATTTCTATTGTTTTTACTATTCCGTATCCCATTATTAACTGTAACCATGTCTAACAGTGATGCATGGAGATGGCATACAAGATCAATAAAATTTCTAAACGGTATAAAAAGTGGTGATTTTAAAGAAACATACCAAAGATATCATCCCGGAGTTACATTAATGTGGCTAACTTCTGCTGTTAATATAGGCTATAAATATTCTACAAAAATATTAAACTTGGAATATAGGACATTAGAGAATACAGATGGTTTTTTAATAATTGATACATCATGCAAAGCATTATTAATAACAGTCCAGCTAATAGTGTTAATAATAATATATAAATACATAAAAAATATATTTGGTAGGTATCAGGGCTTAATATTTACAGCATTAGTATCATCTGAAATTTATTTAGTAGGGATAGGTGTTTGGTATCATCTAACATCGTTGGAAGCATTCTTTGCATTTGCTTCTCTTCTAGCCATATTGAATTGGAGAAATAACAGAAAAAACAAAGATATAATAATATCCGGTGTATTTTCAGCATTGGCTGTATTAACAAAGTTTTCCAGTGCTTTAGTAATATTATTTATACCCTTGATAATATATATAACATTAAGGAAAGATAATAAAAGTAAGCTATTCAAATATACTTTATTATTTTTATCCGTAATACTGATTTTTGTGTTTATACTGTTCCCTGCATTGTGGGTGGATCCCTTGTATGTAATTAGGAAGATTTGGGAAGCAGGGGCAAATGCAGTTGCCGGGGAATATGGATCGGTATATTTTGCCGAATATAATCCACATCTATTCTATATATTTACATTATTATTGAAACTATCTCCATTTACATTAGTATTATCTATATTCTCATTGCTGGGTATTAGAAAAGAGATAAGATTTGAAACAAAAACAATAATATATTACCTTTTTGCTAATCTACTTCTTCTTCTAATATCAGAACAAAAGATTGAGAGGTACATAATAGCTGTACTTCTTCCCATTCTTCTAATATGCAGTTTGTATATATGGAAAACTAAATTATTTGTAAAACACGTAGTACTATTATTGTTTGTTATAGCAAACATACTATTATATATAACATACTGGCCTTTTCCTTCTTTATATTATTCACCAATATTCGGTGGTATTAAATTTGCTAAGAATATAGGTATTTTGGATACAAACGGAGAGTATTTTTCACAATCTGCTTTAGAATTAAATAAAAAAGGAAGGGATATAAATGTATTCGTACCGGGAGATACCCATACTTTTAGTCCTTATTTCAAAGGAAAATACACTATAAATCCTAACGATACTTATCAATATGCGGTAATATCACATAATTCAAGAACATATCAAGGAATTATCCCTCAGTGTGAAGAGGAAGAAAAAACATATAGTTTACATAAACAACCTCTGGTAACTATATATAAATGTCAATAAAAAAGCCATAAGTATAGCGCTTATGGCTTTATTTAGATCAGAAT
>DBQJ01000027.1:2941-33285 GCA_002305205.1 candidate division WWE3 bacterium UBA1397
CAGGATCTTTTTTGATTCATCGCTCTCACAGAAAACATAATAAAATTTATTCTCTGAGAGAAGATAGTATACGAAAGCAACAGGCCACACATGGTGTATCTGAAAAAATGCTTCTGTATAAGCTATCGCCTGCAATGAACCGCTAAGATGATAAAGTGCTGCCATTTTGTATTCATGGCTTGTGTTTCCAGGAGGGACCCAGTTACCACGATGTGTTTTTAGGTCCAGTATTATGAAAGGACCATAATGGCTATCGAGAACCCCATCTGATATAAGATCCGGGCGAATCTTTTGTATCTTATCTACTGGTATAGGTCTGATCTGATCCATAACAGTGATAAAGTTGAAACCAAATATTCTCCGAGTACTCCCATACTCAATTAAACTTGGTTTCTCTTTGTTTCCCATTGATTCCCAATAGTTGGATATGCATTTCCATCCTATAGCGGAGTATTTCTTCCCCTCCTCTACATTTTTATAAAGAAATATCGAGTCATGGATTGTTAATGCATTTTTCCATCTTAGAAACCACGCTTTTTGTGCAGTTTCTAAGCTTTTATAAAAATAAGGCCTTCCCCCATCTTTAGGTCTTCTCCTTTCCATAAAAGCTATGAATTCGTGGACTTCTTTCCCGCACAGCAGCGGGTATGTGATATATTCCTTGTACCCAAGGATATACCTCATATACCAGAAGTAAGGGCATCTTAAGAATGCCCCAATAGATGACATTGAATTAGGGCGTCCCATATCCTCCTCCTTTCCGCAGGTTTGTTTTAAAGGTACTTCTTACCTGGATACTAACAAAATGTACTACAATAGTAAAATATGAAGGATATAATTAGGAATATACGAAAAGATCTAAAAATTGCTTCAGATAAGAAGTATTTAAATACATTCCAAAGGTTTTTTAAAGAGAAAGTTAAGTGCTACGGTATAAACAGTACAAATACAGTGAAATTAATGAAAAAGTATTATCCCCGTATATCTGTAATGAATAAAAAAGATATATTCAGTATATGCAATGAATTATATAGTTCTAATTATTGCGAAGAAGCATTCATCTCTACAGGATGGTTATCCAGATTAGATAATTTATATACCATGGCTGATTTAAATATATTCAGATCGTGGATAAATAAATACATAGATAACTGGGCTAAATGTGACGGTTTCTGTTGCGGAGTAATATCAAAATATTTGGATAAATACCCATCTCAGATTAAGCAGGTAATTAAATGGTCTTTATCTAAAAATAAATGGATGAGAAGGGCATCTGCTGTATCGTTAGTTACAGGAGCAAGAAAAGGCCTTTATCTTAAAGAAGTATTTACTGTATCTGATATCCTGCTGGAAGATAATGAAGACATGGTACAGAAAGGATATGGCTGGTTGCTAAAGGAAGCAAGCAGAAAGAATGAGGACCAAATATTTAAATATATATTAAAAAATAAAGATAGGATGCCAAGAACCTCATTAAGATATGCAATTGAACTGATGGATAAAGATAAAAAGATAGTAGCTATGAGAAGATAGCATCTATTTTGCTAAGGAAGATAAAAACGAGTTAACAACCGATACAAGTATTCCAAAGAGAAGCGCTGCTACTATACTATCCACCTGAAATCCCGACACCAATGATGCTGTAATAATTACCATTAAAGCATTAATAAGAAGATAAAATACACCTAAGGTTAGAATTGTTACGGGAAGAGTAAGAATAACTAGTATCGGTTTAATAAACATATTTAGAAAACCCAATACTAAAGCAACTATAAGGGCTGTTTTCCATGAATCAACAGTTACTCCGGGAATTATGTAAGCCGCTGTAAACACAGAAAGAGTAGAGGCAACTAATCTTAGTATTAACTTCATAAGGTAATAATAGATGTATTAGCAAAAAATATCAAACTATATTAAATATTCTTGTATTTATGATAAATACATAGTTATACTATCTGTATGAAATTTCCAGAGGGATTTACTTGGGGTACAGCCATGTCTGCCCATCAAATAGAAGGCAATGATAAAAATTGTGATTGGTGGGATTGGGAGTTGGAAAGACAGGGAAAGTATAAATACCCGTTAGAAAAATCAGGGGATGCATGCAGATCATATGAAATGTATGACGAAGATTTTTCTTTGTGTGAGAAGTTAAACAATGGCGCGGTACGAATTTCACTGGCTTGGAATAGAATAGAACCTAAAAAAGGAGAATATGACGAGAAAGAAATAAAACATTATAAAGATGTATTGATTTCTGCAAAGAAGCACAACTTAAAAGTACATCTCACGCTGCACCATTTCACATCACCTTCCTGGCTTTCAAAAGAGGGAGGTTGGTTAAATAATAGATCCGCAATCCATTTTGAAAGATATGCAAAAAAATGCGCTATGGAATTTTCAGATTATGTAGAAAATATAAGTACAATAAATGAACCGCAGGTATATGCTCTAATGTCATATGTTAACGGAACATGGCCTCCAAATAGAAAAAATATTTTTTATTCACTATTGGTACAAATAAATTTCTTACGAGCTCATAAAAAAGCATATAAAGCAATTAAAAAGATAAAAAATATACCTGTTGGAATTGTTAAAAATATAGTATGGTACGACAAGCATCCTAAATCCGGTAATTGGCTGGATAAAATAACAGCAAAGATATTATTTTGGCTTAACTGTGATTTCTTTCTTGATCCTATAAAAAAACAATTGGATTTTATTGGTCTAAACTATTATTTCACAACATTCATATCCAATTTGAAAAAAAGGAATATTGATGATTTTAATAGTGATTTGGGATGGTGGATTAATCCTGATGGATTATTTAACGTATTAAAGCATCTTAGGAAATATGATCTGCCAATATATATAACAGAGAATGGAGTTGCAGACAGCAAAGACTCCATCAGAGAAAGATTTATAAAGATAATGCTCTTATCTTGTTTAAAAGCAATAGAAGAAAAAGTAAATCTAAAGGGATATTTCTATTGGTCTCTTTTGGATAATTATGAATGGCATGAGGGGTATTGGCCTAAATTTGGGTTATGTGAAATTGATAAGAATACATACGAACGTATTCCAAGAAAATCTTTCTATTACTATTCAAATATATGCAAAAATAATGAAATAATATAGATACTAAATTATGTTTTTTAAAAGAAAACTTACTTTAAAAAAAGAATCAAAGAAAGCATCTAAGTTAGTAAAGCAACTCATATCATTTAAATTAGTAAGAATAATATTAATTGCATTATTATTTATACTTCTTTTTCCCTTTGTAATATTTTTTATTCACAGACCTAAACCTGCAGACAATATCAGATACGGAGTAAATTATAGCGATAAATATGCCAGAGATCTGGGATTAGATTGGAAATACGTATATACACAAATATTAGATGATCTTAAAGCAAAAAATATACGAATAGTAGCTTACTGGGATGATATTGAAAAAGACAAGGATAAATATGATTACTCCAATATAATATGGCAGATAGAAGAAGCACAGAAAAGAGATGTAGATATTATATTAACGTTAGGAAGGAAAGTGCCTAGATACCCTGAATGTTTTGAACCTGACTGGTGGAAAGAATTAGATTCTAAGAATACAAAAGAAATGGAATTACTTGAGTATGTTAGAAATACAGTAGAAGAACTAAAGAAATATGAAGCCGTAAAAATCTGGCAGGTAGAAAATGAACCATTCTTCCCATTCGGAGTTTGTGAGAAAACAGATAAGGATGTTTTGGAAAATGAAATAAAGATAGTAAGACAGTATGATCCCACCAGACCTATTCTTGTCCAAGACAGCGGAGAAGGGGGATTTTGGTACCCAACATATGCTTTGGGGGATTACTTGGGCATATCTATGTATAGGAAAATCTGGTATGACTTCTGGGGTTTATTTATGGGTAATTTTATATATTTCCAGTATCCTTTAGCCCACTGGACTTATAAAATAAAAGCTGATTTGGTCGGAATTCCTATGGAATATATTATTGTTACGGAGTTACAAGCAGAACCATGGGGTCCGGTAATAAACTCCCTTCTTCCTCAGAAAGATAAAGATATGACTATGTCCAGAAATGATTTTATAGATACCCTTAATTATGCCCAAAAAGCAGGTTTTGACCGTATGTATTTTTGGGGAGTAGAGTGGTGGTATTGGGAAAAAGAAATGAATAACAATAGTTTTTTTTGGAATACATCAAAAGCTATTTTTCAATAATCTTAGAAATAGCAAAAAATCCTCCCCTTATTCCTGACTCATCACCAAAGGCGGATTTTCTTATCTCAGGAACAGGAAAGAAGGTCATTTTGCTCATTTGTTCAGTCAGAGAAGCATAAATAAAATCAAATTTCTGAGATAAACCTCCTCCAATTACTATGATTTCAGGAGACCACATGGCTATCAAATTGTTTATACCGCAGGCAAGATGTTTAGCGTAGTCATCCCATATAGCATCATCAGAACAGTCTTCAGGTTTCATTTTATATATTTCTTCAAAAGCTTGTCCTGAAGTATATGCCTGAAGACACCCCTTCTGACCGCATACAGGGCATTCTCTTCCTCCCTCTAGTATTATTTGATGCCCCGGTTCCTGGAAATAATATGATGGATCCGCACTTTTGTGTGCTATTCTGCATCCCCCGACACCTGTACTTAATGTTAGATAGCAAACAATATCAAATTCTTTACCTGATCCTCCTACAGCTTCTCCATAACCCGCTAATAATGCATCATTTTCAACAAATACTTCTTTGTATTCAAGACAATCCTGTAAGAATGATTCGTAAGCAAGACCGTTTAACTGGGGATAAAGATTCATTTTAAAGAAAGAACCGCTGAATCTATTGATAATTCCCGGTACTCCCAATACAGCAGATTGAATAGGTTCTCCACCGGATACCTTAAATACCGACTCTTTTATGTTTTTTTTCTGTTCTGTTAGGTCTGGAGATGTGGGGAATTTTGTAATATCAACAATACTTTTTAAATCCCTGGATGAAGCAACCCTAGTATTGGATTTTCCTATATCAATTGATAAATACATATTACTGATATGATATATTAAATAATCTAAAAGCGCATTAAGATACTGTTATTTTAAAATAGTACTATTAATAATATAATGTAAACATGAACACAAAGGGTTTAATAATTCTTCTAGGTATACCCGTACTGACAATTGTATCTCTCTTGTTTATAAATAATATTGCATTAATGGGGGATCACCCATATCAAACCCAGGAAGATACTTTGCAAAGAGAATCCTCTTACAGCCAGGGTATATCACCTAATCAAAAGGAAAACCTAAAAATTCCAACTGATACGGAATTTATAGAATTATTCTTTAATACTATACAAAGCGGAAATATAAATATTGCTTTATCTATGATGGATAAATCTACTATTCAAACACAAGATCAGATAGATACTTGGGTTCAACATTTTAATGCCTTTAAAACTGTAAAAGTATTAAATATAGAAGAATCTGAGAAAGATATCTGGACAGATACTATGCATAAGTTTAAAGTAAATATAGAAGTTGAAATAAAAGATATTGCTAAGGGTGCTACTATTCCAAATTTTGGATGGGGCGAGGGGGATAACATTAGGTGGATTACTGTAATAAAAGGAGAGGATGAACTTTGGAGAATAAAAGAAATAGCTACAGGAATGTAGAACTATAAAAGTATTTATTTTAGCTCAATTGAGCATGTAAATAATTAGAAGGAGGTTTCTATGGAAGAAAATAATCAGGATGTTCAGTCTACTAAGGATCAAGATAGTACAGATAAGGGTAAGAATACCGGTATGGCAATAGTTGCCTACCTTATATTTTTTGTTCCTTTACTAACGGATTCAAAGAATGATCCGTTCGTTAAGTTTCATGTAAAGCAGGGAATTATTTTATTCGCCCTGGGAGTTATTAATTTTATTATTTCTTTCATAATTCCATTTTGGGCATTTGTTTCTCCGTTGGTTAGTGTAGCTTCACTCGTCCTTATAATTATAGGTATTATAAACGCAGCAAATGGAAAACAAGAATATTTACCTGTAATAGGTAAATATGCGGAAAAGTTCCTAAAGTTTTAATTAATGTCAGCAGTATAAAAATATGAAAATAAATAATAGTAAAAAAATAACGTTACTGATTCTTCTGCCTTTGCTAGTTATCGGTGTTACAGGGTGTACAAAAAAGAATACTGAAGAAAATATATCAAAAGATAAAAATGTAATACAAAAAACGGAAGAAGTAATTCAGGGGACAGTAGAGGATATTATAGCTAAGGGAGGTAATGCATCATGTAAGTATGAGATTGATGAAAAGGATGGTGGAAAGATTGAATCTACAGCATATATTGCAGGCAGTAAGTTTAGAACCGATACTATTACAGTAGACGCTGACGGTAAAAGACAAGAATTTCATATGGTATCCGATGGAGATTGGTCGTACATTTGGAATGAAGTAGGGGAAAAGGGAGTTAAAGTAAAATATTCAGATTTAGCACAGGACGAAAACTCCCCTCAGACCAGCAGTCAAGCTATTAGAGAAGCTATGAAAGGAACAATATACGAATGTACTCCTGTATTGATAGCTGATCAGTCTAAATTTAATGTACCCTCCGATATTAAGTTTGAAGATATTGGAGAAACAATGAAAGCAATGCAGGAACAAAGTGACAAGATAATGAAAGATATGTGTAGTGCCTGTGATCAAATGGAATCAGCTGCTGAGATAGCAAACTGTAAAAAAGATTTAAACTGTCAGTAAATCTAAATACTGATAGAGAGGTCCGTCAATAAAACCTCTTGATCTGTAGTATTGTCTCGTACCAACAGAAGATATGACAGAGAGGCGTTTTACGCCTCCCTTTTTTGATATCAATATTGCTTTTTCCAGTAATTTCTTACCTAATCCCATATGCTGAACACTATTGTTTCTTTTCATATTATTTATCTCTAAAGATTGGCCGTATATATGTATCTCCCTAATTATTGCGCTATTTAATAATTCATCTATTGTTGATGTATTTCTATTCGGTATATGAAGTCTAAGAAATCCAAGTAGTTTATTATTTACTGTTGTATATTCAAGAAAGTATTCTTTTCCTGAGGTAGTGTTATACACATAGTGTTTATATACAGGCTTCTGATTAATATCATATTTATTTTTTATTTCCCTATACCTTATCTCCTCAACCACTTCGTTAAGAGATAGATTCTCAACATCCTGTCTTAAATTACTCTTCTTATTCCCCGCCAAGATATCTTCTGAAGATATATCTCTTATCATTCTTGTTATTCTGCAATATCTCGGTGTATTAATAAGACATTTTATAAGTAGATTGATAAGTGTCTTTTTATTGTAAGGTTTCCATTTTCCCTTAATATAGAGCTCTTCTAAAGATGTATTCTTTACTAAGGAACAGGGATATATTTTTATCTCATCAGGTTTAAATTTATCAGAAGAAAATATCTTTAAGTATTCTTTAAAATCACGTTTCGGATTATTTCCTGGTAAATTTGGCATCCAATGTATTTGTATTTTAAATCCCATTGATCTCAACAGTTTAATTGCTTCAACAGTATCTTTAGAAGTATGTCCTCTGTTTATATTTTTTAATATACGATCGTTGGTTGACTGCACGCCTAGTTGTATTTTTGTTATTCCTAAAGATCTTAGAAATATTAAATGCTTCTTATTAATATAATCCGGCCTTGTTTCAATAGATAAACCTACACATCTTGATAACGTAGATTCATTGTTAAAATGAGCTGATTTTAATATTCTTAACTCCTTTTTTAAAGAATACATTTCGTTGGATTTTAATATTGATTTCATATTTCTCTTTTTAAAACCATTTAATGCTTCAAAACATCTTCTTATAAACCATACCTGATATTTAGGTTCATAGAATGACCATGTACCTCCTATAATAATCAGTTCTATCTTTCCTACGGGGTGTCCCGTATTTATGTAAGCCTGAAGACGGTTACTTACCTGGAGATAGGGATCAAAATTATTCTGAATAGCTCTCTGTGCTCCAGGTTCGTTGGATATGTAACTTTTAGGTACTTTAGGATCATTCGGGCAGTATATACAATTACCGGGACAGGGGTATGGTTTAGTCATTACCGTTACTGTAGTTACACCTGATAAAGTTCTTATACCTTTAGTTTTAATATTATTCAGGAATATCTGTCTTTGTGTTTCATTAAAGTTAATTAATTTATGATCTGTAAGATAATTAAAATATCTTAAAATAAATGCTTTGTTTAATTTAATACCGGATTTTATTTTGTACTTATTAAATATCTTAGTAATCTTATTTGGATTAATATTTGACTGAGAAGATATTTCCATTATTATCTTTTTTAAATATAGTTTATCTTCTTTGCTTATAATGAAATCCATAGTGAAACAGATTTTAGTCCAAAATAGAGAATTTTACCAAAAGCATGCCGTATCTTTTTCACAGACTAGGGATTTAGAATGGGAAGGGTGGGGTAGGGTATTTTCTAAAATATCAAAAGAAAAGAAACAATATAGGATTCTCGATATCGCATGCGGCAACTGCAGGTTGTTTAAATATCTTAGAAAAAAATATGGTAACTTGATGGTTGATTATTTAGGACTAGATCAAAATCAAATATTGCTTGATATCTCAAAAGAAAGATATGTAAATGATAGGAAATTTAATATATCAAACATTGATGTTGTAGAGAATACACATGAACTAAGAAATTATATTAATAATTATGATGTTATTTGTGTATTTGGACTTACACATCACATACCAGCAGAATATTTAACAAAAGTATGGATTAACGACATCATTAGTAGAAATATACATAAACAAAAATATATAATATTTTCTTTTTGGAAAGTTTATAAAAAATACTTGAGTAAATATCTAATAAAGGATATTAATTCTTCTATTTTTGGATTAAACGACTATTTCTTCTCCTGGAAGAACGATAAGAAATTATATAGGTATGTTCATATCTACACCAATGAAGAAATAAATCAAATAGTAGATATCATGAAAAACAAGGGGTATCTGTTATACGATAGATTCAGAAAAAAAGAGAGCAAAAAAGGAATGAATGAATACCTCTTATTTAAAAGTATTTAAATTTAATGCTTATTTGATAATATTAATGCATGGATTCATGTGTATTCTGCAAGATAGTAAAAGGAGAAATGCCCTGCGCAAAAATATGGGAAGATGATAATTTTATTGCCTTTTTAGATATAAAGCCGGCAACCAAAGGAATGACTCTGCTGATTCCTAAAATACATTCATCTTCTGATATATTTGATACGTCTGATGAAGAGATAAAAGCAATATTTTCTGCAGGTAAAACTATATCATCAATACTTAAGAAGGCATTTGATGTAGAAAGAGTAGCTGTAGTATTTGAAGGTGTAGGAGTTCCCCACCTTCATATGAAACTATATCCTTTGCACGGTTATAAATCACAGGCAAATAAAGAGTTTAGTTTAAATCCACAGTACTTTGAAAAATATGAAGGATATATATCTACTCAGACAGGTCCTCAGATGAGTGCTCAGGAATTAGAAGAAACTGCTAAATATATTAGAAAGAAGGGTATTTAATCTTCTTTAAGCATTTTAGCCTCAAATACTGATCTTCTTCTGGGATCTCCGCTGATATAAAAATACGTAGCAAGAAGAAGAACACCTACTCCCATAGCCATAGAAACTATCTGATTAGAACCTGTAGCCGGTACAGTACTTTCCTCGGTTGGAGATGACGTATTAGCAGGTAAATTCTGGCCTAAATGAAGGGTAAAAGTTATTGATTCATTTCCTTGAGTGATTAATATTTGATAGTCTCCTTTTAGTATTTGAGCGGGATAACTCCAGCTGCCCTGGCTGTCGCTATTTACTTTGTATGTATTGTCCCCAATTTTAACAGATACTTCAGAATTAGGAGATGCACTGCCATAGAATACAGGATTTTCACCTGTATACCACCATTCGGTATAATTATTACCCCCGAGATCTAATGATCCGATTTTGATTAAACTTAGATTTGCTGAGTATGAGAATGAGGGAATAAATATAAATGATATAAAAAGAAATGATAATACTTTTACTGGATAAAACTTCATATCTAGATTAAGGTTAAAAAATAATTTAATAGGTGTCAATAGTTGAAATAGAAAAGAGTAGTAAAATACTAAAAAATGAAAGATATTTATCAATCAAAACTTAAAAATGGATTAAGATATATCTTAATAAGCCAGAAAGATACCGGTTCTGTTACTGTCCATCTGAGAGGTTTGGCAGGAAGCAGATTTGAAAAAAACACAGAGGTTGGGGCTTCTCATATACTAGAGCATTTATTATTAAATAATAAGTACAGAGATAAGGTATTTAATCAAGGAGGAAAGATAGTAGGAGTGACCAGCAGGGAAGACCTATTATTTATGGTAAAAGTGAGGAAAGCTGATTTGGAAATTGCATTGGAATACCTATCTTCAATATTAAAATCAACTGATATTGATAATAAAACATTTAATAATGAGAAAAAGGTAGTTATTGAGGAAATAAGAAGGTTCTCAAATGTCCCCGAAAAGTTAATAGGAAGACTGTCTTATCAGCTTCTTTTTCCCAAACAGAGGGTTTCTTCGTTTAACACAGGTAATATAAATGATTTGAATAAATTAAGTTTGTCTGATGTATTAAAATTTAAAGATAGATTATTCCACGCTTCAAATTTTATTTTATCAATCTCAGGAGATATTGATAGATTTGGTACAGAGAAATTGATAAATAAATATCTTTCTTCTTTAGAAAAGACGAAATCAGTTACACTTCACGATCTTAAAAAAGATAATAAAAAAGGAATACAAAACATTGTAAATAAATATTTTAATCAGAATCATATAAAGATAGATTTCTATGGATATCCGCTATCATCAAATGTTTCTGTTTATAAGAAGAGTATATACACCGAAATATTATCCAGAGTAATTAATAATTATCTAAGAACTGTGTTAAAAGAAAATATGGGTTTGTCTTATATACTTGAATGTACTTCATTTTCTTCGGGAGGGTACGGAATTCTAGGGATATATCTTGCTACATCGTGTAAAGAAGTACCTCATATCATCAATACTATATTTAAGTTATTAGGCGATGTCTCCCAGTTATTCACAAATAGCAGCATTGATAAAGCAAAGAAACAGTATCTTCTTGATCTGGAATTTTCTTATGAGAAAACATCATTTCGTGCTGAATACTACTCAAGACTTCTTTTACATGGTGTTAAAGATCCGGATATAAGAAAGGAGATAAAGATTATTGAGGAATCTGATAGATTTAATATACTGCAGGTATATAAGGAAATATTTTCGCAGAAACCTAAAATTACCATATTATCCAATAGGAAGTTAATCGATTCTGTTTGACTTTGTTGAATATAGACACTATTATTAATGATATATGCTTAATTGGATTAAATCACACAAGATCCTTTCCATTATTATTGCATTTCTATTGTTATTTGCATTTTATTCCTTTCCAATAGATAGATACGCTATTTATAGTAATATTCCAGGTGCTTCTGTAATGCCTTCTGAAAAGTACTCATACAGCTCAATTTCAGGAGGAAATGATGCAATGTATTCGGGAAGGGGGCAGGCAGCACCTACTCCTGATGTAGAGGAAAGGAAAGTTGCAGAAAATTCTAACTTCTCATTATTGGTTAAAAACGTTACGGAAACCACTGATAATATTAAGAAGAAAATATCTGAGATTAAGGGTGCCTATACTGTAAGTTCAAATATAAACAGAGGAGAATACTCTGATACAGCTAATATAGTTATACGTGTACCGGTTGCCAATGTTGAGGAGATTAAGACATTTCTTAGAGATTCATCAGTCAAAGTTATATCCGAGAATATTGAAAGAAAAGATATAACTGACACCTATGTCGATATAGAAAGAAGACTTTCTGATTTAGAAAAACAAAGAGTTAGGTTCGAACAAATATTAAATTCTGCAGACACTGTTGAAGAGTTGATGTCGGTACAAAATGCAATATTCCAACTTCAAAACCAAATAGATTCATATCAGGGACAGCTTAATTACATGAAGGGCATTACCAGAACAAGTAAAATAACTATATACTTAGCTACAGATGAAATGTCTCTTCCCTATGCCCCTGAGAATCCCTGGAAACCAGAAGCGGTGTTTAAAAATGCAGTAAGATCTTTGCTTACGACATTACAGGGAATAGGCAAGCTTCTCATTTGGGTGGCTGTTTACTCACCGTTAATATTAGTACTGATTGTTGCCTATGTAATAATTAAGAAATTAATTAGAAGATATAGAAAATAAAATATCTACTTATCTTTTAGATTATTTTTTGATTTTATATATACTTGCTGTGACTTTACCCTCAGTTACGATATCCGTTACCTTGTTGTAATTTAAAATAAACAAAGGATCAGCTTCTTTAAATTCAAGATTGTTTATTACGTCTATATATGTATCGGGAAGATAGTTACTTCCCGGAGGGGTAAAGTCATACCCTAATAGATAATATGAAGCAACATCATCGTCATCGTTTGTATAGAATCCTCTGGTACCTCCGTTCTTCTTAATATATTCTGATATCTGATCCCACCCTCTGTTATATGGAAAACCATATAGATATAGATGGTAAGAGTTCTTTTTAATCTTCCTCAGAAAAGTGTATTTAGTATCGTTAGAAAAGGGATAGCCTCTGTTTAATCCCGGTATGAATGTTAAATAAGAAAGAAATAAAATAAACAATAATAGTAAAGATAAGGTAAATATAGATATTTGGTAGATAAAGTATTTAGAATAATTCTTTAGTTTATCCAAAATATTTATTAATAAAGGTCCGGTCGATATATAAAGAGGTAGAAGATAGTTATTTATATGTGTACCGGGATTTATAACAATAGTACCGAAGAAAAAGAATGTAATAATGAACCAGGAAAAAAGCATTCTTTTTTTCCAATCACTATTGTTATTAAATAAAAGATAGATAAGGGAGGATACTATAGGGATAAAATATACAATTGAGGGATTATAAACGTAGAAAGTATATATGGAATTGTTTATTTTATACTCCTGTCCTGTGATCCTTCTAGCTATATAATTTATAGTATTGTTCGAGAAGTACCCTTTAAATATATAAGGTATATAAAAGATGGATAGTACTAAAACAGATGGGATAATGAAGTAACAAAGAAAGTGTTTTACATTGAAATTAGAAGTATTTCTAAGTATAAAATACATGGGAATGAGAATGAACACGGCGTCGTAATGAGAAAATAAAGCCAGGGAGAAAAATAATGATGAGAGTGCATATTTTAATTTAACATTCTTCATATCGTTATCCATAAGAAATATTAAAGATAGAAAAGAGAAAAGAAGAAGAAATGACTGATACTGTACAGTACGGGAAAACGCTATTTGGATACCACTTAATGAAAATATGTAAGTGGATATTAGAGCAGATGTTGATCCGAATAACTTTTTCACTAATATATAGAATAAGAAAACATTTATTATTCCCGCCATGGCAAAAGGAAGCCTTATTATTTTTTCACTGTATCCACTGGATATCTTTTCCATTACCCAGGCGGTAATAAACTGTACCGGGCCTTTTCTCTGGTTCATTAAAAATTCTACTGCGGGTACTGATTTATCAGTATACAATACCTTTATTTCGTCACCATAGAAATGAGAGTAGCCCAAATCCCATATTCTGGGAATAGAGGACAGTAATATTATGAGGAGTATGTATAATACTTCCTTTTTATTAATAGCCGGAAGGCTTAACTTCAATCCCATGTTCAGATAAAAATCTAACAGCATCTAATGCAGCCATACAGCCATATCCCGATGCTGTAACTGCCTGTCTATATTTATAATCGGCCACGTCACCGGATGCAAATATACCTTCAATAGAAGTTCTAGAACCATTATATATTTTAATATAACCTTTAGCGTCTAATTCAATGATTCCTTCCAGGAATTTAGTATTAGGAGAATGTCCGATAGCTACAAATAACCCTTCAATATCAGGCATTAATCTTTCTTCATTACTCTGGGTATTTTTAATCTTGATTCCTTTAACAGAATTATCTCCAAGTATCTCACTAACAGTGTGGTTAAATATAAACTTTATCCTAGGATTGCTAAATGCTCTCTCCTGCATAATTTTACTGGCTTTCATTTTATCCTTATCTCCTCTAACAAGTACTGTAATCTCCTTAGCATATTTTGTTAGATACACAGCTTCTTCCATAGCAGCATCTCCTCCTCCTACTACCGCAATATTTTTATTCTTAAAGAAAAATCCATCACAAGTTGCACAGGCGGATACGCCTCTGCCAATTAGTTTTTTCTCACTATCCAATCCCAGCCATTTAGCAGATGCTCCTGTTGCCACAATTACTGACTTAGCCTTATATATATTGTTAGAGTCAGTAGAGATAGAAAATAGTTCAGTAAAAGATCCTTTAACAGATACTGCATTTTCATCTGTAATTGTGCATCCGAACTTTTCTGCCTGTTTACGGAAATTATTTATTAACTCAGGTCCGGTGATTCCAGACGGAAAACCCGGAAAATTCTCAACTTCACTTGTAACCATTAGCTGTCCCCCGGGGGGATTGCCTGCAATTACAAGGGTTTTAAGCATTGATCTGGAAGTATAAATGGCCGAAGTTAGCCCCGAGGGACCGCCTCCCAGTATTATGACGTCAAAATTTACCTCTTGCATAAAAAAATTATACATCATATATATATCCTATGAAGAAAAAGACTGCCAAAAATAATATAAAAAAAGGGAAAGATAGTTTAGCTACAGATGTTATCTCTGTAGAATTGGATAATGAAGATCCTATTATAAGTACGGACGATGGATCATCTGAACTAGATCCTGATGTATTAAAGGTTATAAAACCCAATAAGAATAAAAAGATTATAGATACTACTGACTACATACCTGAATTGGAAAGAGAAGAATTTGATGAAAATTTAGACGGAAGCCAGAATTATTAATAATAATATTAATGTCTAATCTATTGTTAGAATTAAAAGGGAACCCTGAATTTAATCGTACTATATGGCCCCCTAAGCTATTTGTATATGATGATCTTCTTATATACAAGAAACGAAGCTGGTTTATTCTAAGAGAAATAACAATATCTTATAACCAAATAGCCAGAGTTACATTATCCAAGTCATTATTATTTGCACATTTGGAAATAGAAACAACAGGAACAGATAATATTAGAATAAAATATATATCAAAAAGTAAAGGGAATTACGCAAAAAATATTATTGATCAGAAAATATATAGGTCTCATGCTAAACACAATGCTCCTCCGGATAATAGTCAGCACAAAGTAATATCATACGAAAGATCCATGAACAGACTTAAAGAACTTGAGAATAAGGGAAAGATTTCACATAAAGAATATATAAAACAACAGAATGATCTTTTGAAAAAACTAAAGGAGTTTTGATGACTAAGACTGGAGCGGCGGACCGGATTCGAACCGGCGACCTTCTCCTTGGAAGGGAGACATTCTACCACTGAACTACCGCCGCATATTAGATAGTAAAATACATTCTACAATTCTGATATCATTTATTCAATGAGGATAATTAAACCTGCCCGATCTTCAATATTTACTTCACTGGTTGTATTTTCTTTGGTTATCTTTTTTATAACTCTCGCAGACGGGATTATGGCATATATGGCTCCTGTAACCATTGAAAGGAAAGTACACGATACTGCATATGTAGGGTTAATATTATCAATTTCTTCCTTTTTTGGTTTACTTTTGGATGTATTTACGGCTCATAAATTATCATATAAAAGCCTTCATTTTTTTATGACTAAGGCCTTTTTATTTTCATTACTATTTCCAATATTACTGTTGTTTATTCCAAATAATACTATTCTGTTGGCACTGTCCATGATTATATGGTCTATTTATTATGAATTTATCGGATATTCAAAATATAATTTTGTTTATAAACATGTAGATACTAAGAAACATACTCAAGCATGGGCTACTCTGGTAACTTCAAGTTCAATAGCTTATATGCTTGGCCCCGGACTTGGTGTATTTCTATTAACAATATCGGGTAAACTTCCTTTCATATTTGCTATATTATGTGTATTTATATCAATATTTATTTACCTGTACCTTGTACGTAAGATGCAAAGAAGAAAACAGGGTAGAGTACTTCCTGATTTTCCTAAAAAAAACATAATTAAAGAATTCAAAGTTATAAAGATACTTCTTAAAAGATTATGGATATTAGTATTGTTTGTTGTGTGTGTTTCCTTAATCGATGTATTTATGTGGACTATGGGAGTTTTATACATGAGTAAATTAAGTGAGAGCACTCCTCTGGGTGAATTACTTCTAGTAGTATATGGGATACCTGCATTATTCATAGGAATTGTTACTGAGAAGTTAAAGTTAGATGTTGGCAAGAAAAAAACAGCATTTACCTCAGCGGCTATGGCAGGGATATGCTTGGTATTTGTCGGTCTGAGTAAAAATATATATACAACGCTTTCCTTTGTATTTTTAACTGCCGTATTTTATGGTATATCAATAATTTTAATTGATGCAACATTTCAAGACTATGTAGCTAGAGCAAAGATTGTAGGTAATGATATTGTCAGTATACTTCAGTTCTCACATAATCTAGCATATTCATTTGGACCTATATTACTGGGGCTATCAGTTAAGTATTTTGATTTTTCTAATACATTTCTTATTGTTGGTATATTATCAGCTGTAGTATCAATAATAGCTTTTATTATATCTCCAAGAAAGATAAAGATGCCGCAGAATGAAATAAATATTAAACTAAATGAACAAGATAGCACGGAGAATATAGGTGTAATAAGAATAATAGGAAAAGTACACAGATTAGTAAAAATAAAGGAGAAATAGAAGAGGATAAAATATCTTATCTTTTGATATATTAGATATTTAATGTAAAATCTATCTTGAAAAATATGCCCTCGTAGCTCAAAGGATAGAGCAATTCCCTTCTAAGGAAGAGGTTGTGGGTTCGACTCCCGCCGAGGGCGCCATGTATTAGGGCGAGTGGTGGAATGGTATACACGAAAGACTTAAAATCTTTTGTCCGCAAGGATATAAGGGTTCGACTCCCTTCTCGCCCACCAGATTCTTCTGATAATAGCAATTAATTCTTTACAAAATGCAATAAGTGCATTATAGGTTTTCTTTCACTTTCTTTATATCGATAAGACTTCTTCATTAACTCTTCGTTTGGGCACATATCTATATTTTCAATTAAGCTGAAGTTAGCACTCGACGCTTTTTCGACAATATACTTAGTAGTTCTAATAATATTTGCTAATTTAAAAATATAGATGTAATCTCGTTAAGCAAATTATCATATACACCTAGTATTTATTAGAGAAGGGATATATAGAACATGAAAAATATCTCAAAAATTATATTAAAAAATAAAATACTGTTAATAAGTCTATCAATTATTCTACTAGTATTGTGTATATATCTATTAAGAAAAAATAAATCAAATAATAAAGATATAGTCACTACAACATCAAAAGTTACCCAAGGGAGCATTAATTTGAGTGTATCGGCATCAGGAAAAATAGAAACAGCTAACTATCTTGCAGTTACAACTAGTGTAAATGGGATTGTGAAAAAAGTACATGTACAGGAGGGTGATAAGGTAGTGAAAGGTCAAAAAATAATGGAAATTATTTTAAATTCGGATGGGGAGGAAAATAGATTATCTGCATATGCATCATACTTAACAGCTAAAATTAATTTAAATAAAGCTAACAATGATCTATTAACTAAAGAAACATCCTTAATAAACGAAGAAAATTTATTTGAAGATGAGAAAGTAGAGAATAGTTATCAAACAGAAGAAGAAAGAGATTCATATAAAATTGCGGAGAATTCATATCTGGTTGCCAAGTCAGAATACGACAGACAAAAAGAAGCAATAACACAGGCAGAGGTATCGCTAAATAAGGCGTGGCTATCATATCAAGCCCAATCTCCCGTAATATTGGCTCCGGATAATGGGATAATATCAAATATTCTTGTAGTTGAAGGAATGAACATTTCGAACTCACTATCAGAACGTACTTCATCTACTGTGGCATCAATAAGAAAAGAAGGTACACCCATAGCCAGTTTAAATATTACTGAGGTAGATATAAATAAAATAAAAGTAGGGCAAAAAGTAATTTTAGTATTAAACAGTATTGAGGGTAAAAATTTCTATGGTAAAGTAGTGGGGATAGATAAGATAGGCACTACATCCGCTGGAGTAGCAAATTACCCGGTTATTGTAAAATTTGATGAAAGCTCAGATTTTGTATTACCAAACATGGGAGTAGATGCTGAAATTATAATAGAAGAAAAACAAGAAGTTATATTAGTACCAACACCTGCAATAAAAACACTAGGTAAAGAAACTACAGTTACAGTATTAAATAACAACCAACCTCAAAAAGTAGTTGTAGAGACAGGAATTTCAAATAGTAAATTTACTGAGATAATATCTGGATTAAATATTGGAGATATTGTACAAATAGATGCACTTCCGATAGAAGGATTTAATAGTGATACTGACGATAGAAATATGAGAATGCCCGGCATGGGAGGTTTCATGAGATGATACCTTTGATTGACGTTAAAGGTATTACAAAGATATACAATGGTGGTGAAATAGCAACAAAGGCATTATCAGATGTATCGTTTGAGATAGAAAAAGGTGAATTTGTTGCTATTGTAGGTCCATCCGGATCAGGTAAATCAACTTTGATGCATATTCTTGGATGCTTAGATATCCCTACATCAGGTACTTATATAATAAACGGTAGAAATGTTGAAAATATGAATGATGATGAATTAGCAAATATACGTAATAAAGAGATAGGTTTTGTTTTTCAAGCATATAACCTTTTATCAAGAACAACATCTATAAAGAATGTATGTTTGCCTATGATTTATGCCGGAATACCTAAAACAGAAAGGTATGAAAGAGCAAAGAAACTACTTATATCCGTGGGTTTGGGAAACAAATTGTTTAACTCACCCAATCAATTATCCGGTGGGGAAAAACAAAGAGTAGCTATTGCTAGATCTATGGCTACAGAACCAAGTATTATTCTTGCGGATGAACCCACAGGTAATCTTGCTTCAAAACAAAGTATGGAGATTATGGATATTTTTGATGAATTAAATATAAAAGGAAATACAATAATATTAATTACACACGAAGAAAATATAGCTAAAAGAGCTAAAAGGATAATATCCATTATGGATGGAAAAATTGTTAACGATACAGGCAGATTAAATTAAAGGACATTAATATGAAATTATTGGAAATATTGGAAGAAAGTATATTAGTATTAAAGACAAATAGAATGAGAACCGTATTATCTGTGCTGGGTATAATAATTGGTATAGGATCTGTAATTTCATTAATAACATTAGGGGAAGCAAGTCAACAGAGTGTAAAAGAAAGAATACAGTCTTTAGGATCGAATTTAATAACTATATCCCCGGGAGGAACTCAATCAGGATTTCTTAGAGGAGGTCCGGATGATGCAAAAACATTGAAATACAATGATGCGTTAGAGATAGAAAAATCCGATCGATTAACTACCGTAGATAAAGTTGCAGCATCGTATTCATCACGTGCGCAAATTTCTTTTCAGGAAAATAACATGAATACAAACGTTATAGGTATAACAGAAAATTATTTTTCTTTAAGAAATATCGAGATTGAATATGGGGTAGGGATAACACAAAAAGATATTGGTACCAGCTCAAAAGTAGTTGTGATAGGAAACGGAGTTATAGAAGAATTATTTACCGGTAAAGTAAATCCAATAGGGCAGGGTATTAGAATTGATGGAAATTCATTTAAAATTATTGGTATAACAAAGTCAAAAGGGTCGGAGATGGTATCATCGGATAATAGTGTATTTATTCCATTAACTACAGCACAGAAGGTATTATATGGTATCGATCACGTGACTAGCATATTAGTTAGTGCAAAAAATGAAGAATTGATTGATCCTGCAATGAATCAATTAGGATACTTATTGTTAGAATTACACGGTATAAAAAATCCTGAAGATGCAGATTTCTCGATTACATCTCAAGAGGACTTATTAGAAACAGTAAGTGAGATAACAGGAACATTTACTACCTTATTAACAGGTATAGCTGCCATATCTCTTGTGGTAGGAGGTATAGGAATAATGAATATAATGCTGGTTACCGTAACTGAAAGAACCAGAGAAATAGGTATTAGAAAAGCACTAGGCGCTAAGAGAAAGACAATTACCAAACAGTTTTTAGTTGAGTCTATAGTCTTAACACTTACCGGAGGTGTATTGGGTTTGTTACTCGGGATAGGAGTTTCTCTAATAATTACAAAAACAATGGGCCTTCCGTCAGTTATATCAATTACATCCATATCACTAGCAGTAGGAGTATCCTGTTTAATTGGAATAATATTCGGTTGGTATCCCGCACATAGGGCATCAAAACTACAACCAATAGAAGCTTTACGATATGAGTAGAAAATTTATATTTTTCATAGAGTTTATTTAGTTACGTCTGTGTAAATTATTATTTTTACCTATCTTATATACATTACTATTCCAATCTATATTCCTCATTGGCCCTCTTTTAAACCATATTTCATCCAAGCCTAAAAGATTAATAATTAACGATGATATTAATATTGCTAATACTACTGCAACAATAACAATGTATCTATTATTCTTATAAGAGAATTCGTATCTTCTTAATAAGATATACCCGGTAATAATAAATAGAATAGCTAGAATTGGGATCCATACAGGAAATGATTCCAGCATAGAATTGATTCTTCCGATTCCCGGACCCTTTTTATGAATTAAAAACATTGTTAGATTAGTCAGAAATATTAATCCAAATAATGACCCTATTAATCCTATAAATGATATTATTGATCCGGCTATAAAATACCACTTAGGTTTCATTTTTAATTCACCGGATTTCACTTTATTCATTATTAAATTTTTTATTTCTAATTCATTTGTGTTTGACATATCTCCCTCATTATTAATTTAGCCCTTTTTAGTCTTATAGCTACTGTTCCTAACGGTATTCTTAAAATATCACTTATTTCTTCATAGGATTTATTATCAAGATAATATAAAGATATGATTTCTCTATATATCGGTTTCATTCTACCTAAGCATTTGTGAGTATCGTGAATAAGCTCTTCTTTAACATACTCATCTTCTATATCAATATTACTACCGTAATCCATATTAATATCCAAGTATGTTGTTTTTTTATACTTATTGATAATATTCATAACCTCGTTGTGAACTATGCGGTATATCCAGCTTGAAAATATCATCTTTATATTAAAACCATTCAAATTAATAAATGCCTTTATAAAACTATCCTGCACAACATCATTAACCTTATGCTCATCTCTTAACATATAATTAGCATATCTTTTTAATTTATCCTCATATCTATCTATAATATATGTATAAAGGTCTTTATTTCCTTTTCTGACCATATCTATAATTTCCTCATCACTTTTGTTTTTAAATTCATCCATAAGATAATCATATTTTACATTACACCCCGTATTTAAATATTACGGGGTGTATATGTGCTATCCTTAATTACTATATCTACAGTTTCCATTCATATTCTGACCAAGACCTTTACCAGCTGTACTATTTAATCCTAAACCCAATTCATTTCTTATCTTTTTAGCTTCTTCAATATTACCTTCAAGCATTAATCTATGAGCTTGAGAAAATTTAGGAAAATTACTTTCATTAATAACCTGGGATACCCTTCCTCTACCCCGCATAAGTGACTTCCATGAATTATAGTCATTATTCTCAAAAGCTTTAAGCATAGCTTCATGTCTTTCTTCAGTATAATTGGGACCTTTTACCGTAGGGTCTCCTCTATAAGCAAAAGCTTTAGTAGAAGATAATATTAACGCTGTTACTGCTAACATAATACTTAGGTATATAAATTTACTTTTCATCTTAAATCACCTCCTTAATTAATCTACTATAAGTAATACAAGGAAGGGGCTATTTTTCTTTCAATGGGGTAGGGGATTACTTTTAATTAATAAGTTCATCTATGGTGTTTCGTGATACAGTGTTATTTTCAAATATATCCGGTTTATATTCTTTTAACATTTTCCAATCTTCTATATGTTTATTTAATCTATCAACAAGTTTCATAAATGCATCTTCTCTATTTTCCTTCTGATCCCTACCTTTTTGGCTTTCGGCGTGTATACCAGATATTATATGAACTACTCTCACAGCACTGCTGACTTTGTTTACATTTTGTCCTCCCGGACCGGAAGATCTAAAATACGAAAATTCTATATCCCTATTTACATCCATTACCAACTCACCATTCTCAATACATAGATTTACCCATGTCATATATTCTTTTATTATACTGTCGTTCTTTTCATCCGGAACACCTTGCAGTAGTACGTCAATAACATTATTTATTCTTAATGATATCTCATTAGTTCTCTTGTTTTTTGAATCCTCTACTGATTGTTTTCTGGCTGTTCTTGAAGTTAATGAATTATGTTTTCTCTTTTTTCCTCCCCCTTTTCCCCCTTTTCTTCCTAATCTTTCCAATGTATCTTGAATACTTTCTGCAGATAGTTCATCATGGGGTATTATTCTCATATATTAATTATGAATTATTTATCAAGAAAAGAGAAATAGTAATATATCCTGTTTATCCTAATTAAAATCTTTTATAATCAGAAAATGAAGATTTTAGCAATATATCCGGCGCACAATGCGAATGTAGGAGTATTTATTGATGGTAAATGTGAATGTATATATCATGAGGAGAAATTCAGCAACAAAAAGCATCATTTAGGATGGCCTCATAGAGCATTAAAATACCTATCAGGTATATATAATCTTAATGAATTTGATTATATAACAATAACATCAGAACAACAGTTTTATTATCCTGACGATAGATATATAGATGACGTAATAAAAGAACAGAATACATATAAGGGTAGATTATTAGAATGGGCTAAAAATATATATTATCTTTTATGGTATGTGCTTGGAAACTACAAAATATTTAGTGATGTATTTAAATACTATCTACACAATATTGCTACACCTAATGCTAAGAAACAGATGGAGTTAACATTGGAAAAGGAATACGGAATAAAGAAGGAGAAGATTAAATACATAGAGCATCATCTAGCGCATGCATTAACAACTCATTACTTCTATGGACTAGGTCAATTAAAGAAAGATATTCTATATATAACAATGGATGGTTTGGGAGATAATTACTTCTCAAGGATATATCATTACCATAGTAATGAAGATAATTTTGAAATGATTGCTCAAAGCCCCTTTAGTGCTTCTTTAGGCCTTTTATATACAGAAATAACAAGATTTTTAGGTATGAAACCAAACGAACATGAGTATAAAGTAATGGGATTAGCCGCTTATGTAAACAATTCCAAATACTACAATCATATATATAAAATGCTGGAAAAATATTTCTGGCTGGATAAGAATACTTTAACATTTAAATCCAAAGTAAATACATTTATCTCCATACAATATTTACTTAGAAATAATCTAGTAGGAGAAAGGTTTGATAACATTTCTGCTGCAATACAAAAATTTATAGAAGATAAAGTTATCGAATATATAAAAACGGTGATAGATAAAACCGGTATTAAAAATGTCGCACTAAGCGGTGGTGTGTTTATGAATGTAAAGTTAAATAAAAAAATATCAGAAATGGAAGAAATTGAGAAAGTATACTTTCAACCATCTTCCGGAGACGATAGTTCAGTAATCGGGTGCGCAGCAAAAATATTCAGGGAAAATAATATAGAACTAATACCTGTAAAGACAATGTATTTGGGACGATCATATACTAACAGCGAAGTAGGAGATTTTCTAAAAGGATATGAAGATAAATATTGTATAGATTATTTTGAAAACAGAAATGATTTATATGAAAAAATTACAGATTTATTAAAGAATTTCGAAATAGTAGCATTACACCGGGGTAGGGGAGAATGGGGGGCCCGTTCTTTATGCAATAGAACAATTCTAGGAAATGCAAGTGATCTTAAGACTTTCCATGAAGTGAATAACATGATAAAAATGAGGGATTTTTGGATGCCCTTCGCACCTACAATACTATTTCATTGGGCGGATAGATATATAAAAAATTGGGACATGCTAAAGAATAAAATATATGATAGTTCTAAATATATGATATTGGGATTTGATTCAACAGAATTAGCACAGAAACATTTAAGAGCTGCAATACATCAAAAGGATAAAACATTAAGACCTCAGATATTAGAAGAAAAAGATAATCCTGATATTTTTAATATATTTAAACTTTATGAGAAAAAAACGGATATGGGAGGTATGATGAATACAAGTCTTAATATACATGGATATCCTTTAGCCGGTACATTAGAACAATCATTTAACACATTTATTAATTCGGGATTGAAATATATTGCTTTAGAGAATTATTTGATATCAAAGAAGACATAGATCACAATATTGATACATGGCTAAAAGAAAAATATTATTTATATACCCGTCAAATGAGCCGTCATTTCCCCTACAGATTGCAGCTTTATCTGCATATGTTAAAAGATCAGGACATGAGGCAAGTATGCTTCCTTTAATTATACCCAAGTATTTGGAATCTAGTCATATGGATGATATTAAACATAAGATTGAAGAGTACAGACCGGACTTTATTGGTTTTAGTTCATATGAAACTGCCTTTCCCTGGATAACTGAAATATCCCATTATATTAAAACGTTGTGGCCTAAAATACGAATAATAGTTGGGGGTTATTACGCAACATTAGTACCAGAGGAAGTAATCTCATGTCCGGATATAGATATTGTATGCCGTGGAGAAGGAGAAATACCGTTGGATGAGATTATGAGTGATGAAGAAAATAGAAAAGATATTTTAGGTTTATGGATAAAAAGATATGGGGAAATATTTAAAAACTCTGTAAGACCCCTTATAGAAGATTTGAATAGTCTGCCATATCCTGATAGAGAAATATTTGATTACCAGGAACACTTAAATTATGAACCTGTAGGAGAGAGAAATGTAAAGGTGATGGCTACCAGGGGCTGTCCATACCAATGTACATACTGCAGTAATGTATTTCTCAGAAAAAATTTTCCCAATCAGGATAAATACCTAAGATTCCGAAGCCCCCAAAATGTAATAGATGAGATAAAGGAACTAAAAAGTAAATATATTTTTGAAAGAGTTGGTTTTCACGATGATAATCTAACATTAGATACTAACTGGTTAAAAGAATTCTCAAAGATCTATAGAGAAGAAATAAATCTTCCGTTCTACTGTGCTACAAGAGTGGAGAGGTGCACCGATGAGATAATAGACATATTAAAAGAGGCAGGGTGTGATTTAGTTCTTCTTGGTATAGAAAGCGGTAATGAAAAATATAGAAAAGAGATGATGAAAAGATATATGTCTAATGAAGAAATAGTTAGTGCATTTAAAAGACTAAAGAAAAAAGGAATATTAACTTGGTCATTTGTAATGGTGGGGCTGCCCGATGAAAAAAGAAGAATGATTTTGGAAACAATGTGGTTGAATCTAAGATGTAACCCCGATTTTGTAATGGCATCTATATTCTTTCCGTTAAAAGGCACTGAATTGGGAGATTATTGTTATAAAAAGAACTATGTAAATGAGAAGAAGAAAATATTAGTACATTCTTACGCCTGGGATACCATATTAAACCATCCTTTTCTTTCCT
This sequence comes from candidate division WWE3 bacterium UBA1397, assembly GCA_002305205.1. Classification (GTDB taxonomy): domain Bacteria; phylum Patescibacteriota; class WWE3; order UBA101185; family UBA10185; genus UBA1397. The sequence goes on from DBQJ01000027.1 coordinate 28,888, forward strand.
CTTTTGAAATAAGGATGGCAAAATATCTAAACAGTTTTACTGCTTTCAGAAGTAAATTCTTTTGGAAAGTTGTTGGAGATAGACTAAGAAGTAGATTTTTTACACCAAAACATTAAAATAATAATATGAATAATGAAGAAAATATACCTCCTGTGAATATAATATTTACTGAGAAGGATATAATATCAGAAATAGATTATTACGCTAAAATATTTGATGAAATTAATCCCACGTCGGATCAGGATAGTTTTAATAAACATTATGAGGCGCTTGGTTTTATACACAGTGCCGGATACAGAGCTGAGAATGAAAATAACGTGTCGCATGCTGTTAATACGTTACTTAAATATACGCAGAAATTGGATACATGGGAATTTAATTTTGAATTACATGAACTAGCAATATTATATGCGTATGAAGTGGCTAATAATAGTTCGTATATTGGAGTAAAGAAAGAAATTATTGAGTATCTATATCAAAGAATATCAAATCCATTATTTTCCGATATAAAATATTTTGCTGGATATTTTATTATGATTGAGAACTTAATATTCAACTGTAATGAAAATGATCAGAATAGGCTTTTAGAATATGAAAAAATGGTTTATATGAAATATTTTGGATTTGATCCAAATTATATTATTTGATACTACTGCTAATATATATTTATGAAAAGGATTATATATATCTTCATAGCTATTTTAATTCTATTACTTGGATATTTATTTATTGAATATACCTACATAGATAAAATAAATAACGTAGAGAGTTCCAAAGTAGACAGTGTTGATAAAGATACAGAGAAAGAAGAGATTTCAGTTAACCATGTAATAAGTACGTGTCAAAGAAATATATATCTACCAAATGAATATATTAATATAGAAAGTATTAATTCACTAAATGAAAGTCCAAGTGATAAATATATCGTTAAGTCTCCATTGGTTATTGATGGGTTATTATCGGGTTCATGGTGTTTTGAAAATAACTGTATTGTGCATATTAAAGACAGTAAAGGAAACATATTAAATACCACTAGTTTTAATTTGAATGGGGATTGGATGACAGAAAAGTTAGTACCATTTTCTTTAGAAATATCTTATATCAGCAATACAGATAACGGTTATATTATATTTGAAAAAAATAATCCTTCGGGATTAGAACAAAATTGTGCTTTTATTGTCATTCCTGTGATATTTAAATAGAAGAATATTAATATCTCAGATAGTATAATTAACCATATGAATAATAAATATCAGGTATTGAGTATTATCCTAATTATTCTGCTCATTATTCTGGGTGTATTTATTAATATTAGGGAAGAAAAAGCAGTTGATGATTCAAAAATTCCTGAAAGAGTAGAGATGAGCAGAGGTTTTCAAAGATGGATAACCAACTTAAAAAACAAAGGCGTAGATAAAAATGCTGATGAATTCAGAATGATCGAGGAAAATGAAATATATAATTCTATGTGGATGAAAGTATATTCGATGGATGATCAGGATAAAAAAGAACTCTATGATAAAACAATGAGTAGTGTAAAGAATTTAAAGAAAATAGCATTTTCACCAAGTGAGAGAGAATTCCTAGACTATAGAAACGAGATAAGAGATGGATATCTTCCCGAGGAAGTAAGGTTTTTTGGACAAAAGGAAGATAAAATTATTGATTCACGAATTGTGAGTTGTCTTAAGGAGGCAAATTGTTATTTTGATAGAGGTTATTTTATAGACAATGATGTATTGGTAATTACTGAATTTTCCATGAGCAGAGGTAAAGACAAGGTTATTCCCTCTGAATGCTCTATAGACAGTGTTTGTACATACACTATTAAGCTTCATCTTGCAGATCTTGTTAGAAATTCGCGTATTGTTTATGAATCAGAACCCTTTGAAGTTAATCTTTCAGTATTAATACCGGAACTATAACCTATTTATGCATTGAGTTATAAGATTACCCTGTTCTGTTTCAGGAACTCCTNNTGTAAGTTTTGATTTTCTATATAATACAGAAAGAACCCAGGAAAGATAGATATATATTAAGAAAGAAAAGGGCATTATATGCCTTCCTCCAAAGAAATATAGTCCAAGATATTCTCCAAACAAGGATATAGTTAGATTTATAATTAATAAACTGAACAACATACTTATGTCTCTCAATGTATGTTTATCTCTATTTTTGTATATAAATAACAATCCTATAAATATCAATAATAAAGATATTTTTTTGACTGAGAATTGAATCCATGGATCTGCTTGAAAGTAATATAATCCAAAGAAATAATAGAAGGTAATTACTTCTTTTATTCTAACTAAGGAAGAAAACGATATCATATCAGGAATAGTTATGTTTCTGTTGTATCCGGAAAGAAAATTAATGGATTTAGAAAATTGTTGTGACTGACCCATTGTTAAAAATATGCCAAGAGAGATAAACAAAAGAAGGCTAAAGTTCAGAAATAATTTCAATTTAATATCTTTTTTTAGTACTTTTAGGATAATTAATAATAGAAATTCTCCGGCAATCATAATATAAGCGCAGTAATGGGTGAGAATAGAGAGTATCGATACGAGTAAAAATGAAGAATAATTATTTTTGTTATTTAATATATCTAAGAATTTAAATGCCTGAATACACAACAATAGTTGGATTAATGAGTAAGCTCTTAATTCTAATGAATAATATACTTGAATTGGTGATAGACAAAAAAAGAGAGAACATATTATAGATACGGATAAACCCCAGCGTTTTTTTGTATGATAGGATAAATATACCAGGGTAGCTAAATTAAATATCAAAGGAAGAATACGATAGTATTGCATTGAGATATTAAACGTATTTAGAAAGTAAGAATATATTTTTAATATATAGTAAAAGAAAGGCAGGTTGGTTGATACTCCGAAATAAAAAGGATTATTTAGTATATTAGCATTCAAAGTAGAAAGAGATATTAATTCATCCTGCCAGAATGGTCTTTGGATACCTCTTAATCTAAGGTAAAAATATATAAAAAGGAATACACTGTATATACATATTTGATAAAATAAGCTGTGTTTAGCTACTATTAACGAAAGTGTACGTTTCACTAGTCTAATTGTATCAAGTAAGATAGATCGGATTAAATATTACGGGGTGTAGCTCAGTTGGCTAGAGTGCACGGTTTGGGACCGTGAGGTCGCTGGTTCGAGTCCAGTCACCCCGACCAAAATGGGCATCGTATAGACCACGATGCTTGAAATTACATTTAACCGTTTGATAAAACCCTTATCGCTTTTCCAACTCCCGAACCGCATTTTAGGTTGATTTGGCTTTATATTGTCCAGTGATAAAATGTAGACATGTTAATTGATACGCCACGAATATATTATTCCCCAATAAAGCCTTTTGCTTACCACTACAAACTGCTAACTCTAATGGATGCCGTAGAGCTGGATAAGCAGTTTAAGGCGTTGCGGGAAGCAAAATCTATAGCGATTAGCGCGCTGGCTCTTTATTCGACCACTGATAATCCTACATTCATAAATCTGAGTGAAAACGATCCGCCGGATGGTTATATAATGCGCCACTCGAAAGAGAAGAAAGGCACCTTAGAAATACTGAAGGTCGAAATAACACATTACTTCAAAAACAACAGCGAAACCCTATTAGAGCAACTTAGAAGAACCAAAACACCCGCCAAACCAATACATGGTCCTGAGTATCTTATACTTGTAGAGCTACGCACCCCTGACCCAATAAATTATGAAGAAATCAGAGATTATCTCAATTCTATCAATAATCCATTCCCTGTATGGACTATAAGACCATTACAAATAACACCCGATACGATTGCAGAACTTGTTATTATTAACCCGGAAATACACACAATTGTCGTCAATGCGGGGGAAGCCGCATATAACTGGAAACAAAATAAACTCCCTAATGAAATTGATATTAAAAGAGTTGCAAAGGTTGAAGATGTGAGATTTGAGGAACTCAAAACAAAACTTGACATTAAGCCGAAATGGGAAATTGAAACAGAACGAAGACTGTCGAGCCTTGGTTTAAAACTACCCTAAGGGATGGGTGTAAACAGTCTTGTTATGAATGAAAAGTGGAAGTTTTAGTGTTTCAATTGCTTCTTGTTTCTCCTCATCATTACCATTGTAAATAATGTATTTAAAGTATTCCGTGAATGTAACTTTATCGGAAATATAGACGTTCTTGCTTGCTAGTAGCGATTCCCGCAACTTTGAAAACTTTTCCATTTTTCCCCTAATTTTGCTATTTAGATGCAGATTAGAGTCCTTCTTGTTTTCGATAAGCCCTACATAGTTTATTAGTTCTCCAATAAGCTCGTTTTCATTAACATAAGGCTCATCACAGTTTGGGTCTACTTGTCAAGTACCCCTTTTTTAGAGG
>DBQJ01000001.1 GCA_002305205.1 candidate division WWE3 bacterium UBA1397
AGTATGCTCAAATTGAACAAACTTACCTCCGTCGGCCATTTCTGTCTCCCAGGAGGACTTATTCAATACTTTAGGGTTACCTGTACAGCAAAGGGATTCAATACATAAAGTCATTCCGGCCTTTATTTTTGATCCCTCATTTTTACCTCCATAGCATAGAATCTGAGGCCATTCATGCATTTCTTTTCCTATACCATGTCCTGTATATTCCCTTAGTACATCAAATCCTTCCTTCTTTACTGTTTTATATATTTGATTTGATATCTTTCCTATTCTAATTTCCGGTTTTACTTCATTAAGAGCGTTATACAATGCTCTTTGAGCAGTATGTAAAAATAACTGGTCCTTTGAGGATATTTTTCCAATACCGGATGAGAAGGCACTATCCAGATGCAATCCTTTGTATTTTATTGCTGTATCTATAACAATAGTATCCCCGTCTTTAAGTATTTTTCCTTTCTTGGGGTAGCAATGTACGCATTCACTATTAATTGATAAACATAATCCTGTTGGGAAAGGGGATAGTTTGAAAGGATTATATCCTTTACAAGAAGGCTCAACACCGTATTTATTGCATTGGACTAAGAACTCTTTTTCAAGTTCCCACGTATCAAGGTTTGGTTTTAGCATCTTCTTCAATACAAGAAGAATATTGCCTAGGATAGCGCCTCCTTCCCTCATTATATCCTGTTCTTCCCTTGTCTTTATAAAATTGTCGGCATTTTTAACCCCATTAAAACTCATAGTGTGGATTATATAGCAATTTAATGAAAATATCTTACTAGGCCAGCAATGCTCACTTTTAAATATAAATTTACTTAGGTTAATTAATTTTAGATATGATAATATTTAAATATGCAAGAAAATAATAATGAAAATAATATCAGTGAGGCGAATAATTTAAATTTCCCAGGCGGTGCGCGCCCTCCTTTTCCCCCTTACCATGGGTCTAGAAACAGATCGAGTTTAACGTTGGCGGGATTGGCAATGTGTCTTTCTATTCTTATATTTGCCACTTTCTATATTTATAACTTAAGTTTAGACAATACCATAACTGTATCAGGGAGTTCCTCTTCATTAATGAATAATGAAATAGCCAGCTACTCGATTACGGTAGAAGCAAATAATAAAAATAAACAAACAGCAGTATCGGATGTAACAGAAAAAGCTAATAAAATTAATCAGGCAGTTAAGGAATTTGGTATATCTTCTTCCGATCTGCAAACTACTAATTTAAATGTATATCAAAGAGAGGAACCTGTTATAGAAAATGGGTATCAGGTATACAGACCGGGAAATTGGTACGCATCTTACACACTTAACATTACACTAAGAGATGTAACAAAATCATCCGAACTTACCTCCCTTCTTGCAGGATTTGATTCTTCATCTATGTACGGTCCCAGTTTAACAATAGATAATAAGAATATTGATGAATCCACTCTGTTGGCAGATGCACTGGATGACTCAAAAGAAAAGGCAACGGCAATAGCAGTAAAAATGGGAAAGAAGATAGGGGGAATAAAGAATATATCTGAAAGTGATGCGTATACATCCCCTATATTGTATGGAAGATCTTATGAAATGATGGGAGGGGGAGGTTTCCCCGTTGAATACGGATCTACAGAAGTACAAAAGACAGTAATAGTTACTTACTGGGTTAAATAAGTAAGTCTAGTAGTTAGCTAAATAACAATTGAAATTATCTTGCCGGGTATATATATGAATTTTTTTATCGGTTTGTCAGATGTGTAGTTTTTAACCTTAGGATTTATATAAACCAACTTCTTTAAATCATCCTCACTAATATCTGCTGATACTAACAATTCTTCCCTTATTTTACCGTTTATTTGTATAGGAATGATTAATTTATCTTCTTTTGAGATGTTGTTGTCGTATACCGGCCAGGATTGTTTATGTACACTCATATTAGGAAGCCATTCATTTTCACTATGTTTGGATATTAAATACCACAGTTCTTCAGATATAAATGGAGCAAAGGGTGCNNTTTATTAACAAATATCATTATTTCACTTATAGCTGTGTTCATCTTTAAATCTTCAAGCATTGAAGTAATTTTCTTAAGCATTTGATGAAATGCTTTATTTATTTCGTCATCCTGTTTTTTATCAGACACCTTATCTTTCATATTAAATATCGTGGACAGTAATTTTGCAGTTGCCTTTACACAGTTCAAATTCCATGGGTAAGTATCTTCATAAGGACCTAAAAAACAAATTGCCATTCTTAGGGCATCAGCTCCATATTCATCAATAATTTGTATTGGTTCCACAGTATTGCCTCTTGACTTAGACATTTTCTTTCCATCAGGACCTAAAAGAAGACCCCCGTTTATTCTCCAGGAATAAGGTTCCGGAGTAGGAACACATTTTTGATCATATAAAAATTGATGCCAGAATCTGGAGTATAGAAGATGGAGAGTGGTATGTTCAGCTCCGCCAAAATACTTATCAACAGGCAGCCAATATTTAAGTTTATCCAAATCGGCGATACTGTTATCATTTTTTGGATCACAATATCTTATGTAGTACCAGCTTGATCCCGCCCAATTAGGCATTGTGTTAGTTTCTCTTTTAGCTGTATTGCCTTTCTTATCTTTGGTATTTGCCCATTCAACATTATTCTCCAGAGGGGAAAGACCGTCCTCTGTGGGATTAAAATCATTTATTTCAGGAAGAATCAAGGGAAGATATTTGTTTACCTCCTCGGAATTATCAGGATCGCACACCATTTCTACAGTATTATTATTTGTATGGATCATAGGTATTGGTTCTCCCCAGTATCTTTGTCGGGAAAAAACCCAATCCCTTAATTTGTATGTAGTAAATCTTTCTCCCCATCCTTTTTCCTCAAGATAAGAAATAATTTTATTTATAGCATCATTAACTGAAAGACCGTTTAAGAAATCAGAATTAATCATTACACCATCTCCCTCTTCTACTTGATTCTCATTTATGATTTCGGAAGTATCTTTGTTGTTTCCAACTACTACTCTTATTACAGGAAGATTGTATTTTTTTGCAAAGAGAAAATCTCTTACATCTGATCCGGGAACTCCTACTACAGCACCGGTACCTACATTACCTAATACATAATCGGAAATAAAGATAGGTATTTTTGAATTATTTAATCTATTTAGAGCATAGCTTCCGGTAAATACACCTGTTTTATCCTTGTTATCAGATATTCTTTCTAAATCACTTTTATTCTTTGTTTTTTCTACATAAGAAAACACAGCCTTCTTATTTTCAGGGGTAGTTATTTTAGAAACTAATTCATGTTCAGGTGCTAGAACTATAAAAGTAGCACCAAAGTTAGTATCAGGCCTCGTAGTAAAAACAGTTACATGTTCTTTCTTATCTGTTCCCGGTGTTTCAATTTCATATGTAATTTTCGCACCCTCGCTTTTTCCTATCCAATTTTTTTGAGCATTTTTTATTGATTCCGGAAAGTCAACATTATCAAGTCCTGATATTAATCTTTCCGCATATCTAGGTATTTTTAGAACCCACTGCTTTAGCATTCTCTTTTCAACAGAGCAGCCCCCTCTTTCTGATATTTTATAACCTTCTTTATTTGTTAGTACTTCCTCATCAGCCAGCACGGTTTTTAATTCCGGACACCACCAAACAGGCATCTCTTTATACTCAGCTAAACCTGCTTTATAAAATTTTAAGAATATCCATTGAGTCCATTTATAATATTTAGGATCGGTTGTATTTATTTCCCTTTCCGTATCAATACTGTATCCAACTCTATATATTGATTTTCTATACTCGTTAATAATTTCTTTTGTAGTAACTGCAGGATTAATACCCGTTTGTACTGCATAATTTTCTGCAGGAAGCCCAAATGCATCCCACCCCATAGGGAACATGATATTAAAACCTTTGGATCTTAGAAAACGAGAATATATATCGGGAAGTGTAAATCTCATGAGATGACCTGCATGAAGTGCTTTTCCTGAAGGGTAGGGGAATTCAGCCAGTATGTATTTTTTCGGTTTTGGTGAAAAATCTTCAGCTTTATATAGGTTAACCCCATACCATTTAGAAGACCATTTATTCTCTATTTCCTTATGGTTATAAGAACCCATGAGGGTATATTACATCAAAATACCGCGGTTGATAATACGGAAAGACACTCTCTTGCGTAGCTTAATATAATAAAGTAGAATCCCCGTATGGCTAAAAAGAAAGGCAATAGAATATTGATATTAATGGAATGTACCGAAACAGGTATGCGTTCCTATATTACACAAAAAAGCAAGGTAAACACCTCTGAGAAGGTGCAGTTAAAGAAATATAACCCAAAGCTCAGAAAACATACACTTCACAAAGAGATACAGAAATTGAAGTAATACTAAGTATATAGTGTAAATTTATTTGTTTGCTTTTCTTATTTCATCCCTAGCTTTTCTTGTTTTTACCAGATCCAAAAACTTAATGCTTGGTATATCTTTGTTTTTGCTTGTCTTTATTTCCACAACATTTCCATTTTCTAATATATGGTCTAGTGGTTTATATATACCATTTACATTGCCTCCTATGGCACTATTACCTAAGTCTTTATGTATAGAATAAGCAAAATCTAGAAGATTAGAACCAATAGGCAGTCTCTTTATATCTCCCTTTGGAGTGTATACATAAACATACTTGGAGAATTGTGTGATGTTAATATTCTCTTTATTTAGGGAGTAGCTTATTTCTCTCAATAAATTAGGATTATTTGAAAGATCTTTTTTAACTGTACTTCCTATTTTATATACAGCATGACTTGCTTGTCCGTATTCATTTTCTTCGTGCATTTCAAATGTACGTATTTGGATTTCTAGTATTAAATTTTTGGATACCGAATATGAGCTTTGAAGGGACATATATCCATTTGGTTTCGGATTGGAGATATAATCATTTCTTGTTTCGGGAATAACATCCCACATATTGCATATTATCTCTTCAGTTTTATAACATTCGGGGATTGTACTTACTAAAATCCTAAGGCCGGCAAAATCAAATATACTCTTCAAGTCATCCGTTCTTTTAATAGAGCCTTTCTCGAAATATTTTTTTACTTTTGCATATGTTGAATATATACCCTTAGTACGATATTCAATTTGAGCATGGATTCCGTTTTCTTCTAAAATACCTGATAAAAATTCTTTTATTTCTTCCAGCTGCATATTTACTCTTGGGTAGTTTTTATCAATGTAGCTTTGTATTTTAAAGTAGTCTCTTGGATTTAAAATCTTCATTGCCCCGTCTTCTAAAATACGGACAAATTTATGAATGCCAAGTATTTTGCATATCGGAGAATATATGTATAAAGCTCTTCTTGCTATGTTTTGTGAATTTTCCTTGGGTAAATTATGCGCTGAAGTAATATTATCGGTTTTGTCCGCAAGACGAATAAGAAGAGTCTTAGGATTCTTGGCCAGATTCAGATAAGTTTGTATAACCAGTGATTCATCAACATTTTCAGCATTTATATTGCTAAAATTATCTTCAGACAGTATTTTATAATCCGATACAATATCATATATTTCTTTATTGAATAATTCTTCTATATCCGGCTTGGGTGAGAAGTCTAAAATATGATGAAGATAAGCTGCAGCAAGAGTATTTTTATCCTGTATACCTACTTGAAGAAGAAGTTTAACTACCCTTCTTGAATGTTCTAAATACGTATCTCCCGATTTTCTTATATTATCTCGGTAAATTTCTTTAGATAAGTATTCAGCTTTTTTAACTAGCTCATCATTGGACATTTTATAAGTGGAGATCTATTTCCATTATAACTTAGTTTTAAGATATCTTCAGTTGTTTTAATTTAATCATAAGATCTGAATAAAATCTTAGATTATGTATAGTAGCTAATCTTATTGCTAATGGATCTTTGTTTTTGAATAGATTATAAAGAAAATATCGGGAATAGTTTTTACATGTGTGGCATCCGCAGTTATTAGATATTGGTTTGGTATCATTTTTATATTTCCAGTTGCTTATATGAATATATTCGTAGGAACTGTTTTTAAACACATATAATCTTTGATGTCTGGCATCTCTTGTAGGGAGTACACAGTCGAACATATTGTACCCATAACCAAAGCATTTTTTAATATCCTCAGGTTTTCCTACACCCATAGCATATTTAGGTTTATTGTCCGGTATTAGTTCTGCAGTATATTTAACTATTGAGGATAAAAATATTCTATTTTTGTCTACCGGCCAGCCTCCATAGGCATATCCGTCAAACCCAATTCCTATTAGTGCATCCGCACATTTTTTTCTTAAATCTTTGAAATTACCACCCTGAATTATTGAGAAAAGAAGAGGTTTATTTTTTAAATTTTTCGTGTATTTATTAAAGAAATATTTACATTCCGAAGCCCAGTTAACTGTCCTTTCTACTGATTCTGTTTGTTTATCTTTGCTTTCTTCGGGGTTAGTGCAGTCATCAAGACACATTACAATATCACTTTTTAAATCTATTTGAGTCTTAATGCATTTTTCCGGAGTTAGATAGATTTCTTTTTGCCCATTTGAAGATTTAAAATGTATTCCTCCGGAATCAATTTTTCCCATTTTATTATTTCTTCTGACTAAGGACATAGCCTGAAAACCCCCTGAATCGGTAATAATAATACCGGATATACCCGAATATTTATGTATACCCCCAACCTTATTAACAGTACCGATGTTATTACCGGAAAGAAGATGGTATGTATTTATTACTACATTGGAAATATTTTCATTCTTTAAATCATCGGGAGAGACACCTTTAATACAGCCGTAAGTGGCATCGGGAAAGAAAGCAGGCAGTTCTATTTTCTTATTATTTATAACCAATTTATCCATATTTGTGGTATACTTACAGGTCAAATGGCCATTGGAACACTATACATTATATCAACCCCTATAGGAAACCTTGCGGACGTAACTCTCCGTGCATTAGAAGTTCTAAAAAATGTATCTGTAATATTATCAGAGGATACAAGAGAGACAGATAAAATGCTTAAAAGATACGGGATGAATAAGAAACAAATATCCTACAGAGATCAAAATCATGAAAGTATATTTCCGTATATATTAAATGAACTGGAAAAGGGAAATGATATTGCTATAGTAACAGACAGCGGAACTCCTCTAATCTCGGATCCGGGATTTAAATTAGTCAGAGATCTAATTGGTAAAAATATGAATGTCATATCTATTCCGGGCCCTTCGGCTGTAACCGCATCTTTAGTAGTTTCAGGCTTGCCTACTGATAAATTTTCATTTTTAGGATTTCTCCCTAAGTCTGAAGGACAAATAGCCAGGATATTAAATGATTACGGTAAATTGGATTCAACACTAATCATCTACGAATCCCCCTTTGGAGTAAAAAAGCTGTTAAATATTATTAAAAATACTCTGGGAAATAGGAAAATATGTGTAGTGAATGAGATAACTAAAGTGCATGAAAAGATTTTCAGAGGGTATTTAGATGAAGTAACGGTAAATATAAAAGATATTAAGCTAAAGGGAGAATTTGTTATTCTTATAGCAAAGGAGGGGTATTAGTAATGAACGAAGATATTAAAAAGCAAGAGGATGCACATCTTAAAGAAATTATTGAACGTATTTCTCACAGTCGTAAGAAAGCTCAAAAAGAACTGGAAATAATTGGTAAAGAGAATCTGAACAAACTGATTGATATAAGGGAGAATGAAACAGGTTCGGATTTCGAGTATTTTATATATCAGCTGGGAGAGAAAAATGATATTAACTTGAAAGACAAATTTGCCAGAATGGAAGAACTTTTATTCTCCGAGAAAGAACCGTACTTTGCCCGTATAGATCTACGCAGTATAAAAAATAATGATAAAAGAATATCTAGTTACTACATAGGGAAATTCGGATATACGGATAAGGAACCTTTAGTAATTGATTGGAGGGCTAAGATATCGTCCGTTTATTACAGGTACAGATACCCCCAAAATAATATATATTACGATACGCCAAAAGGAAGGGAATTCAGGGATTTAGTTCTAAAAAGAACTTACGAGATAGAAAATAGTATTTTATACAAATATTACAATAATGATATTCAACTAGATGAGAGTGCTGTTGTTGCCGATAAGATAGCAAAGAGAACAGGTGGGGTGTTGGAAGATATAGTATCAACTATTCAGTTATCCCAGCTGGATATAATAGAATCAGATCCCAGACAAGTATGTATAGTCCAGGGGTGTGTAGGAAGCGGAAAGAGCACAGTAGCAATACATAAGTTAGCTCATATATTTTTTAATTATCCGAATATTATAAGATCTTCACGTACTATTTTACTGGCTAAAAACCAAATACTTGCCGGTTATCTATCAACTTTATTTCCTAAACTGGGAATATTTGATCTCAATTTTAAAACCCTAAGAGATTTGGTATATAACGTAGTGTTTAGAGAAGAATTGGGTTTGGATATTGATTTAGCAAAGGGAGAATATACGGGCTCGTTTGATTTAGAAAATATTAAAGATCTTCATAATAGAGTAGATAAAATACATCAAGATATAGAGGATAAAATTGAGAAATTATTTAATAATTCAGAATATATTACATTTAAAAGTAACAAATATTCCAGGAGTATGACTCCCTATGAAAACATATCAGAGATACTTACGGATTTAGAAGAAGAATTGGCATCTGAAAAGTCATATATGAAGAAGAACCCTAATTCACAACGTTTATTACTATTCAAAGAAAATATAAAGGCATTGAGAAAACTGATAGATAAACTAAATAAACTAAGAAATGAAATTAAGGATAAGGTATTGGAAAAAGAAACGGAATACTACGGTGTTCATAAAAATAACAAGTTAACTTACTGTGATTTACTAATATACCTTTATCTTTATATGGAGATAATAGGTTTACGAAGTTTTTTAAAATATGAGTATTGTGTTGTAGATGAAGCTCAGGATTTTTCCCTGCTTGAGTATTTAGTTGTGAGCAAATTGGTTATTAGAGGGAGATTTGCTGTATTTGGGGATCTTAATCAAATAATGGAGAAGGATGGAATAAAAAATTGGGCTGATTTAGAAAAGGTTATACTGGAAGCAAAGAAAGCTAGTGTATTTGAGTTAGACACTAATTACAGGAGTACGAAGGATATTATAAATATAGCAAGAAAGATAATGGAACCTTATACTAAGAAATATCTTCCTAAATCTATTAATAGAAACGGAAGTGAACCAAAGATTGTTAAATTTAATCAAAGAAAACAATTGATTGAATATTTTACAAACGTTATTTCACAGGATCTTAATCAGATGAATAAAAGCATAGGGATAATATGTATGGATTCAAAGTACATTGATGTTTTGAAAGATATATTAAAAAGTATTAATTCAAAGCAAGAAATAAAAATATTAAACGAAGACAATAAAATTAGATATACACCTGTGGGTGTTTATCTGTCCGATGTTCAAAATTGTAAAGGACTTGAGTTTTCAAAGGTATATATACTTGGTTTAAATATTGACAAGATAGATAATGAGGAAGATGCTAGGAAATCTTTTGTAGCGGTAACAAGGGCGATGAACGATTTAGTAATTCTTGGAGTAAAATAAAGATAAATGAAATTTGATATTAAAAAAATATTTAATAAATACTACGGAGCATTAACTTTCCTGATAGTACTTGCCTCATTTCTTAGAATATTTTACTTGGGGTACTCAGATTATCAAGGAGATGAGATAAAGGCACTATTTATACCCGAGGCAGGCCAGAGTATAAGAGATTTTTTATTAACCCAGAGAAAAGGTCCTATGCAGTTTCTAATTACTTTCGTATTGAAGATAGTAGACCAATCATACGATAACCAGTTTTTAGTCCGTATACCTTTTACTTTAGCAGGAGTCGTATCTGTTTTCTTTTTTTATAAACTGGTAAAGGAGCATTTTGGAAATAGAATTGCATTTTATGCCTCATCCTTTTTTGTTACCAACGGTTTTCTTATCGCATTTTCCAGGATAGTTCAGTACCAGTCATTTGTGATTGTTTTCATGCTAGCTTCTCTTTACTTCATGACAATTACATTATCCAAGCAGGGATATGAGAGAAAGGGTATTTTCTTAGGTTTTCTTTTTTGGTCATTATCACTGCTTTCTCATTACGATGGTGTGTTCATTACCCCCTTTGCTCTTTATTTGTTAATAAGATGGTGGAAAAATATCTCTTTAAGCAAGAAGGATAAGATTAAAACACTGGCATTGTCCCTATCTGTATCAGGTATACTCCTTTTTTCTTTCTATATCCCCTTTCTGCTGTCCTTAACAGGAAGTACAACGGACTATTGGGAGGGGAGATTAACAGGAGATGTATCAGGTAAAATATCAAGCTCAAGATATCTTTTTACGGTATATCAACCAATCTACTCACTTCATTTTTATACAATATTATCGTTGCTAGGCTTTCTTTTAACAGCGTTATCTTATTTGCAGAGGAAACAGCTGATAAGAAAATTAATAAGTAAATTATCTATATATACCATTCACAATAAACAAGCACTTACAGCACTAATCATATGGTTTTTATTTGGCTTTGTTGTAATGGAGAAAATAGTATATATACCCGGTACACATATATATGTTTACCTCATTCCTCTTTTTATTATCGCTGCCTTTGGAATATATTTTAGTGAAAGTATTATAAAGAAGATATTAGGATCAAAGATAGGAACCCCAATATTTATATATGGATTAATATTATTATTTTCTTTTCTTTACCTTCAGAGCGCTGCAGTATTTGTTGAGAATAAGACTGAATATCCCTGGAAAGAAGAGAAATTCTTCTTTTGGACCTTTCCAAGACCTAATCCAATATTTCATCTAAGTATGTTTGGTTTCCCCTACTATCGTAATTGGGAGGGAATAAGGGATTTTGTTAAAACATTAAATGAACCTACAATAAAGGCATATTCAACAAATGAAAGAAAATCTATTGCCAGATATTTTATAAATTTAGAAAAAAGTTCTGATAAAGCAGGTATTTATGTCTATATAAAAAACCCTCAGAGTTTTACTAATGATATTTTAGAGGAAAAACCAAAATACTGGACTGGAAAATATGAGCCGGTGTATACACTCTCAAGAGACGGCCAGGAAATAGTTAGTGTGTATCTTATGGAACCCGGTTCAATAGAAGAGCTTCAAAAAATGGGATATTAAGCTAAAAAAAGGAAAATACTATTTTATCCCAGAATACCAGATATAAGATGACTAAAGATATCACAGCTGAGGTTAATACAAATCCCGCACTCATGTCTTTTATAACTTTAGCTCCTTCGTGGTACTCTTTAATTAAATTATCAATAAACTCTTCAACTATTGTGTTTAATATTTCAGCAGATAGGAGCATTCCAAGTGTAAGAACCAGAAAGCCCCATTCAATCTTTGAAATATGAAAATAGAAACCCAGAACAGTGGATATTATAACTATTAGTAATTGAACTCTAAAGTTAGGTTCGTTTAAAAAAGCATGAAATATACCTTGGAAAGCATATTTAAAGCTTTTTATATGTCTCAAAGGATGATGTGACTTTATTATATTAATCATAGTATTATGATATCATACGATCTTCGGGAGGGATTAAGTTAATATAACGATATGAAAATACAAAGAAAACACATAAAAAACATATTAAGTATATTGATACCTGTAATACTGATATCACTACCGGTCTGGTTCTTTATGATAAGGGAAAAGAACAACTCAATATTTGTTAGGAAAGTAGAAGTAAAAAACAGAATTGTAATAAGATCAGTTACTGCGGTAGGAATAGTGTCAGCAAAAAAACAAGCAGATTTATCTTTTCCTACTGTAGGAAAAATATCATATCTGGGTATAGAAAAAGGAGATATGGTTAAGAAAGGCCAGCTGCTTGCTTATCAGGATACATCCTCTCAATATCAGAATGTTGTTTATTATAAGGACGCATTAGATATAAAAATAAGACAAAGAGATCTATTTGCAGATGATTATAAAGGGAATAAAGATCTATATGGAGGAGATAAAAGATTCAATATAAAACTTAGAGAATACGATGAAGGAATAACACAAGCGGAAGCTGCCTATAAAGCACAACAAGCGATATTAAATAATATGTACATTTATTCTCCTATTGACGGCATTGTTACGGAGATTACAAAGGAGTTGGGGGAAACAGCTTCGTTAGGTGAGATAGTTATAAAAGTATCTGATTTAAATCATCTTGTATTTAAAATAAATGTTGATCAGGAAGACTATGGTTTAATAAAAGAAGGACAGGATGTAGATATAGAGTTAGAATCATATCCCGGAAAGAAGATAAAGGGTAAGGTTTTAGCTCTTCCATATTTTGCCAATGATGTTACACAACAATTTGAAATAGAAATTGAAATAATTCCCGGAGAAGGAACAGATATAAAACTGGGGATGAAAGGAGATGCTTATATAATCCTGGAAACAAGTACAACAGAAGTGCCCAGCATCACTATAGATGAAGTATCTTACGATGAAAGTGATAATCCCTATGTTTGGATTTTAGACGGGATAAAGATCAAACAGTATCCTATTGAAATCGGTGTAGATGGTGATGTATTTGTTCAAATAAAAAATAATGTACCCAATGAAGTACTTGTTCCGGCTAAAGAAAATGATGAGATGATAGAGGGCTATAAAGCTAAGATAATTAATTAACTTTTTGATAAATACTGATATGGCATCATTGATGAAAGTAATAAATGTTTCAAAAATATACGATTTGGGCTCCGAGGTTATCACAGCCCTTAATAATGTAAATATTGAAATATATAAAGGTGAGTTTATCTCAATAATCGGTAAATCAGGATCAGGTAAATCTACTTTGATGCATATACTTGGTTTATTGGATACACCTACATCAGGAGAGATTATTCTAAACGGTCAGAATACAAAAGGAATGAAGGAAAAGGAATTAGCAAAGATTAGAAATAAAGAGATAGGATTTGTTTTCCAATCTTTTAACCTTCTCCAAAGAACAACCACACTGGATAATGTAATGCTTCCTTTGAAGTATAGTGATATACCCAGCTATATGTGGAGAAAGAAAGGCTTGGATATGCTAAAAATGATGGGATTGGAAAATAGACTGCATAATAAATCAAATGAATTATCAGGTGGGCAGAAACAGAGAGTAGCTATAGCAAGGGCTTTGATTAACGATCCTTCAATAATATTAGCAGATGAGCCCACCGGAAATCTTGATTCAAAAACAGGAGATGAGATTATTGAGTTGTTTTCAGATCTTCATAAGCAGGGAAGAACTGTCGTTATAGTAACTCACAATGAGGAAATTGCAGATTTAGCCCAAAGAAAGATAATTATTAAAGATGGGGAGGTTATCGAACAATGAGAACTTCAGAAATATTCCGATCTTCAGTAGTTGCCCTATCTTTAAATAAGATAAGGACATTTTTGACTATGCTGGGAGTTATTATAGGAGTATTTGCTGTGGTAGCATTGGTATCCGTAGTAAAAGGTTTTGAGAATTATATTACCGATCAGTTTAATTCACTGGGTTCTAACCTAATATGGGTAATGCCGGGTATGGTTAGTTTTGAACAGGGTGGGGGAGAACCAAGTTTTGCTAATAACAAACTGGACAGCAAACATGTTGAATTGATAGAAAGATATGCTTCCGATATATACAGCGAAATATCTTCCGTGGTAAGAGTGCCTAAGACTATAAAATATAAAACTAAGACATACACAGCGACACTAACCGGTGGTACAGAAAGAATGTATGAAATACTTAATGTTCAGTTGGATTTAGGAAGATTTTTTAGTAAAGCCGAGGTGGATTCTAAGGCCAGGGTTCTTATTCTCGGATCCTTAGTTACAGAAGAATTGTTTCCCACAAAAAATCCGATTGGAGAAAAGGTTAAGATTGATGGTATTTCCTTTACAGTAATAGGAACAGCAAAACCCTGGGGGCCCAATTTTGATGATAGGGTATTCATACCCGATACAACGATTAAATCATCCCTGGGTGTTGATAGGTACACAGGAATTATTGTCAGAGTTAAGGATGATGAGGATATGGAAGATGCATCAAGAAAGATAAAATTGGCTGTACTTAGAGATTTAAAAGAAGATGACTTTACGGTTATGTCCCAGAAAGACATTTTATCATCAGTCAATAGTATTTTAAATGTATTGTCCGTAGGATTGGCAGCTATCGCCGGGATATCTCTTTTTGTAGGGGGAATAGGCATTATGAATATTATGTTAGTTTCAGTAACTGAAAGGACAAGAGAGATTGGATTAAGAAAAGCATTAGGAGCTACTTCCAAGGATATATTAATACAATTTTTAACAGAATCAATTCTGATAGGTTTTTTGGGAGGTGCTTTGGGTTTAATATTGGCATGGATAGGAACTCTGATAGCCAGTTCGTGGATAAGAGCAGAAATACCTTGGTGGTCAGTACTTTTAGGGTTTGGATTTTCTGTAGTGGTAGGTGTGGTATTTGGTACTTATCCCGCTATGTCAGCCAGTAAAAAAGATCCGATAGAATCCCTCAGATACGAATAGGAGAATATATTACTCGGATAGTTTTAATACATATGTACTATTATCTTCAAGATACTTGTCAGCAATGATTTGTGTTATATCCTCATCCTTAAGGAATACTTTCCATTTATATCCTTCAGGAGGGTATATATCATTAACACGGTCAATTTCTATCCTGTCTATATAGGCTGTTTTCTCATAAGTAAATTCTTTTTCCGATCTGAGAATATTCAGAAGATCCAATACACTATCAGTATTTGTCTTCTTTAAGGAATACTCTTTATTTAATTGAGGCGATTCTATTTTTAGAACTACATCAACAGGTTTAATTTCAATGGCCGTGTTCTCTTCAGGTTCCTTATCTGTAGTACTTATCGAATCACTCTTTAAAACAGAATCAATATAGAAATACACTAAGGAAATAAATATAATATACACAGCTACCCATAGGTATTTATTCCTTAATATATTTTTTAATCCCACGTTATAATATTATCATTGAGTAGGGTATAATGTAATTCCGAAATACTAATTCAGCCTGCCCCCATAGCTCAGTGGATCTAGAGCACTCGTCTTCGGAACGAGGGGTCGGGGGTTCGAGTCCCTCTGGGGGCGCCAGTGTAAAGGAGGAGGAAATGGATAAATTTCAGAAGGTGATGGCGGTTGCGTGTATATCTGCAACCGGTTTTTTTTTCTTGGTTGCAATAAGTAGCCAAGAGGCATTCGATATATCACTCTTAGGCATCCAGTTTTTTCTGGATGCTATATTTCTATTGGGAAGCGATGGCCCAATAGTAAAAATATTGAGGAGGTTGTTGGTGGTGTTGGGTGTAATCTGTATCATTTACGCACTACTAGCACTATTCATATAGTATAAAAATACCCACGATTATTTATTATTTGATCGTGGGTATATATTTTCCTGATTATTGTTAGTAAAATATTAGTGTGAATTTTAGAGAATATCAAAAAAAGTCAAGAGAAACGGCAGTTTATCAAAATCTAGGTAAGAATTATATATACCCATTGTTGGGATTAGCAGGAGAAACAGGGGAAGTAGTTGAGAAATTTAAAAAATTATTACGTAATAATGACGGGGTTATTGATAAAGAATTTATTGAATCAATAAAGAAAGAATTAGGGGATGTGTTATGGTATATTTCTCAATTATCTACCGAATTAGATATTGAATTAGATGACATAGCTGAAACAAATATTAAGAAACTTAAATCAAGAATGGAAAGAAATGTTATTAAATCATCCGGGGATGATAGGTAGTATTATTTGATATAATCTCATTTGATTACATATAGATACGGAGGCGTAGCTCAGTGGCAGAGCAGGGGACTCTTAATCCCTTGGTCGCGGGTTCGAGTCCCGCCGCCTTCACCATTAGAAAAATTTTCTGACTCCTTTTTCCAAATATTAGATTTATCGTATTAATTGCTAAAGTATTGGTGTTCAAATACAATTGTTTTATGGATGAACTAAATCAAGAATATCCGGTCAAAGCAGTAATATTTGATTTTGACGGTACCATAGCAGATACATTACCTTTATCAATTAATATAGCTATTAAAATTAACGATGAACTGAAATTGATAAGAAAAGAGGAAATAGATTTAGAAGCATTCAGAAGTATAAGTACTGAAGATTTTATAAAAAGATTAAAATTACCAAGATATAAAATAATATATTATTTGTTAAGAATAAGATCAATATTGGGAAAGAATATTGATAAAGTGGAAGTATTCTCGGGTATTAAGGATGTGCTCTTTCAACTTAAGAAATATAATATTAAATTAGCTATCGTATCTACTAACAGCGTTAAGAATATTAAGAAATTTATCAAGATAAACAATATAGAATTATTTGATTTTATTGCCAGCCCACTGTTCCCAATAAATAAGAGAAGAGCTATCGGAAGAGTAATAAACAACCTAGGGATATCTCCAAAAAATATAATATATGTAGGAGATGAAACAAGAGATATAAAAGCAGCTCATGATAATAATCTGAGAGCAGTATCAGTTACCTGGGGTTTTCATTTTAGAAATCTATTGATCAGATACAATCCGGATTATGTTGTTGATAATACAAATGATTTATTAAAATTGATACTATCCTTAGGATCTAAAGATATTACACCTGTAATAAGATAAACTACTTAATATTAATCATTGGTATTTCACCGTTACCCCCAAGGTATGTGGGAAGAATACCGTCCCACTTCTCAATTGCCATTTTCTGCAGTACTAATGGATCTATAGTTTTAGCCAGAAGTTCCTGAGCTTTAGCTTCCCCTTCTGACCTAATAATTTTTTGTTGTTTAATAAATTCTTCCTGCTGGGCTTTAAATTCCTCAGTTTTTACTTTTTCCTGTTCTATTTGTTTTTGTTCTACAGCAGCAACATATTGATCGGCAAATTTAATCTGTCTTACTAGAAATTCATCAAGTATTATCCCGTTGTCCTTGAAATTTTCATTTAATTTATCGGCAACTCTATTTTGATA
>DBQJ01000008.1 GCA_002305205.1 candidate division WWE3 bacterium UBA1397
TTCGTAATCAGCAGGTCGCCGGTTCAAATCCGGCCATCGGCTCCAGGTGAAAGTAAGTAACCGCGCGGATTTGCGCGGTTTTTGTTTTTTGCATATTTTTGGTTCTCCCCTTTTTACTGTAATGTTTATAAATCATAATTCTTAATACTTATTAAAATTTTAAGAGTTTGTACCTATTGGAATTTAAATGTATGACCCATTAGAATAATTGGAGGAAATCATTCCCAAAAGCCGAATTCCTTCATAATAAGGAGGATGGTTTATGGATAAAGAATTTTTAGATAGCGTTTTAGATGCACTGGATTACTTGAATGAGAAATGGGATCAGGAGATTGATGATAAATCTTTGAGAGTCACAAGTCCCATATTAAGAAGGCTCATTACTTATGGAGATCTAGGAAGAGCATGGCGGGAAGTGGGTTTTTCTAAGGAACCTATTATTTTAGCATTAGATTTAAAAGAAATGATATCTGAGGATCCCATTCTAAGAATAGATTTTGCCGCGGCGGGGGGAGCACTTTATAAAGGAGCAAAGGTTGCGGGAATGAAAATACTCGATATGGCTAGGCCGCCAGAAAAGCAAGTGGGAGAACCACCTTATAAACCATTGAGGGTAAGTGCATTTCAACAGTCTTCGTGTTTATTAATAACACGAAGATACCCATCTGGTGGAATGAAACAAGAAATACTAACCCGTGGTGAGCTTATAACATTTTTCGCCAATAAACATGGGGGTGCCCATTATGATGCTAAACGTAACTCACCAAAAGAATACCTTTTAGACTGGTTTTTAAAAAACGGCTCCCTTAAAGTTCTGGATAAAAGAGTGGTATATTTCGAATTATTATCAATTGGACAGAGTATCGTTAATTCACCGGATATTGCACTACTTAGAGATAAGTTAAAGGCTCTTTAACTACGCAGTGGGCTAACTACAAAATTAAGGCCTATTCCTGCCTCTAGTAGCATAGTAGCAAATGTATGCTACAATCATGAAACCTAATACTAGGTAAGCCATGCTTATTGAGAAACCTCTTTATCTGCTTATAAACATAACCCAGTCTGATATAACTTCCATCTGGCTAGCGGCACCATCGCTTTTATTCTTTTCCTATTTACCTCTGCCGGTAATTGCCAATATACAGTAAAAACAGTAAGATAAAGAAAAGAACTGACTTTAAAGGAAAGTAGGAATTGAAGGCTACCGCATCTAAAAAGAAGGGTAAAGGGGCTTTTAGTAGAAGAATAATGTAAAAACAGGAAACGATTAGATACAGGTTAGATGTTCCAGATAATTTTTCGATGCAGTTAAAATGCTTCAGAAATACGTAGTCGCCTATGGATAGTTGTACCGAAATAGTATAGAGACAGATGATTGATGGGAGAATCTAACAAGGTTAATATACCATTTTTGTTCTTTGGAGTTGAATGTAGTGAATGCAGAAGATTTGAAGAAATTAGAAGCAACATTATGGCAAGCAGCAGATAACTTAAGGGCTAATTCTGATCTAAAGTCCAGTGAATACTCTACCCCGGTGCTGGGATTAATCTTTCTTCGTTTTGCTGACAATAAATACAGCCAATATGAAGGTGAAATAAATAATGAATATGAAAAATTAAAGGGAA
The DNA here is from genome assembly GCA_002305205.1 of candidate division WWE3 bacterium UBA1397. Classification (GTDB taxonomy): domain Bacteria; phylum Patescibacteriota; class WWE3; order UBA101185; family UBA10185; genus UBA1397. Next base: position 1,627 of record DBQJ01000008.1, read on the forward strand.
CACGACGGGAAAAGCCAATTCATGAAATAGCTATAGAAAAATGCGGTTTTTACCTTCCTGAAAAAGCTCGTTATGAATATCTTCTGAACCTGCCGGAAGAGGAGGACGTTGCCCAAGCTATTAAAGATGCGATGGTTATTATAGAGGAGTATAAGCCGGAGCTTCGTGATATTCTCCCTAAAGATGAATATTTCCGATTAGTAAGAAATCCTGAATATCGAGAAATCCCTACACAATTATTAAAAAACTTTGCTGATATTCCCAAAGATGCATCGGGCGATATGTTCGGCCAGATATACGAATATTTCTTAAGTAATTTCGCTATTGCTGAAGGCCAGGGTGGAGGAGAATTCTTCACACCTCGTTCGGTAGTACGTCTTATGGTTGAGATTATTGAACCACACAACGGTACGGTATTTGATCCGGCCTGTGGCTCAGGTGGTATGTTCGTTCAGTCTGCTAAGTTTATTGAGAACCATAGGGCTATGCGGGAGAATGGCGAGATCGACCTGTTCATTTATGGTCAGGAAAAAACTCTGGAGACCGTGAAACTGGCCAAGATGAATATTGCTGTAAATGGGCTGCGCGGCGATATCCGGCAAGCGAATACATATTATGAAGATCCGTTTGATAGTTTTGAGAAATTTGATTATGTACTGGCTAATCCGCCGTTTAATGTTGATGATGTGAACTTAAGCCGTGTAGAAAATGATCGGCGCTTTAACACTTATGGAGTCCCCCGCAACAAATCAAAAGCTAAGAAGAAAGATAAGGGTGCCGAAACTGTTCCCAACGCAAATTATCTTTGGATTAATCTCTTTGCAACCTCTTTAAAACCAAATGGCCGGGCTGCTTTGGTAATGGCCAATTCAGCTTCTGATGCCCGTCATAGCGAATCTGAAATTCGCAAAAATTTAATAAACAATAATCTTATTTATGCCATACTTACTCTGCCCTCAAATATGTTCTATACAGTAACACTTCCAGCTACACTTTGGTTTTTTGACCGGGCTAAAACAGGTGATAAAATTCTTTTTATTGATACCCGCAATATTTTTACCCAAATTGATCGGGCGCATCGAGAGTTTTCCGAGGAACAGATTCAAGATATTGCAATTATCAGCCGGCTACATAGAGGAGACAGGGGGAGTTATATTCGTTTAGTCGACTTCTACTTTGAAAAGGGATTTAATTGCTTGTTTGAATATCGTGAAAACCTTACAAATGTTTCAAAGTCACTAGTAGCACTATTGAAGGGATATAAAGAAAAAGACATTCCCGATTACAGTCTAGTGTTTGGGAAGATAGACGAATTAGAAAAGGCATTTCAAGCCTATAAGGCAGAAAGAATTTTATCTAATGTTGAAAAAATGAACCATGATCAAAAAGAGCTTTATAATCAGTGTAGTCCTTTGTTTAGTGAACTGCATACATTTTTAAGAACCATAGATGCGAGAGTTCGGCATATTGAGAAGGAGAGCGGCAAGGACAAAAATATCAAGGAATTAAAATCTAAATTAGAGGAACTTCATAAAGAATCCAAACAAACCGATTATTTTTTTAAACATATTATTTGGTTGCAGGAGCGTTTTCCAGAAGCAGAATATGAGGACGTTACTGGTCTGTGCAAAGTGGCAAGCCACAAGGATATTAAGGAACAGGATTATTCGCTAAATCCCGGCAGGTATGTTGGTGTAGTTGTTGAGGAAGATAATAAGACTATGGAAGAATTTACGGCAGAAATATTAAGCCTAAATGATGAGTTAAATAGGCTTAACTCCGGAGCAAGAGAATTAGAAAACATTATATATTACAATATTAAGCAGCTAGTAGGAGAAGAATAGTGAAATGAATCTTATAAAAATAGGTGATTTGATAGAATCGGGTGAGGCCAGCTTGCAAACAGGTCCCTTTGGAACTCAGCTAAAAGCAAGCGAATACGTAAATGAGGGTGTGCCTGTAATTAATGTCAGGAATATCGGTTATGGGTCGGTAATAGATGAAAAGCTTGAGTATGTCAATAACAAAACCGCGGAAAGGCTCAAAATACATGTATTAAGGCAGAATGACATTGTTTTTGGAAGAAAAGGTGCTGTAGACAGGCATGCTCTAATTGATCACAAAGCTAATGGTTGGATTCAGGGTTCTGATTGCCTGAGGTTGAGGCTGAAGGCGCCCGATATAAATAATAAATTTGTTTCCTATTACTTTTGCACCCAAGCCCATAAAGAATGGATGGAAGCGCAAGGTTCTTTTGGTGCAACAATGAGTTCTTTAAATCAAGACATTATAAAAAGAATTTCTCTGCCCCAGACTTCGCTTACAATCCAAAAAAAAATTGCCGCGATCCTTTCAACCTATGATGACTTAATTGAAAATAACAAGCGACGTATTACAATTCTTGAGAGGATGGCTGAGGAAATTTACCGCGAGTGGTTTATACGTTTTCGCTATCCAGGATATAAGAAAGGAAAAACCCCCAAAGGGGTATCAACAGAATGGAATAATACAGTATTAACAGATATTATATACTTGACCATGGGACAATCACCCAAATCGGAGTTTTATAATCAAGAA
>DBQJ01000024.1:0-404 GCA_002305205.1 candidate division WWE3 bacterium UBA1397
TCATGCTGTTTATATAACAGTTCAAAAGGGTGTGACACTAAGCATTTTCTCTAAAAAGTATTGGGAACGGCTGGGAAAGAAGCATTTCTTGATTTAAGAAAGTAAATGATTTTAGTGTATATCCTGGCTTTCTTTTTTAAGGGCTTTGAAGAGCTCCTCAAATTCCGTATCTTTCAAATATTTTTCAGCATTTTCCCAAAATTCGCTTAAAGATGCTTTTGAATATCCTTCTTTTTGATAGTCAAATGCCTGAATTGTCATTTCCAGTTTATCCATTATTTTAACAAACCGTGCCTCTGCAGTTTTTTGTTCAGTAAATTCTATCCATAAGTCTACAAATTCCTGGAAGTTGGGGTTATCTGCAAATAATCTTTCTATTTCTCTTTTTTCGTCAAGCATCTTTT
>DBQJ01000024.1:410-679 GCA_002305205.1 candidate division WWE3 bacterium UBA1397
TTTTCAATATCTAATTTCGTTTTATCAGCCAAAAGGACAGAAATTAAAGACATCATCCAGCTATGGTCGGCGACTGATTAAGCATCTTTAATGCCCTTGAGCACCCATCCAGTTCGTTTAACCTTTTTCAAAAGGATTATTTCCTGGATTAGATCAATAAATTCTTTCTTTTTAATCATTTTTTAATAGCTCGTGGTTAAAACTCTGTGATAAGGTTTAATATCTTTTAATCCCTGAGACATTTTCCAAAGGACATTGTCAACCAAAAC
>DBQJ01000024.1:811-6265 GCA_002305205.1 candidate division WWE3 bacterium UBA1397
CTCTGGAAGTAGGGTAACATCATAAGCAAAAATTTGAGCTCTTTTGTAAAAATATATTTGCTCATCATCTAAATAAGACAAATCTTCAAAAGACGGGAAATTTTTAACAATTTCTATAGCAATGTTGCCAACATCAAGATTTGTTTTGGAGAGCAGATTGTAAATATCTCCATCATATTTTTCTAAGAGTGTTTTTCCTACGCTATTTAAAATTTTTAATCTTTCTTTCAAAAGAGGAATAGAGGTAGAGTTTGCGCTTCTGAATATATATTCTGCATCTTCAATATTCATACTTTTAAGATATTCAGCATTAAGGATCGGAATTCCTTCCTTTCTTGCTCTTTCTATTGCCGATACTAATCCATACCAGCCATTAGAAATAAAATTATCTTTGGGGTATTCTACTGTCCATTTTTCTTCTCCCTCTTTAGCCCAGAAACAAAAGTTTATAGCGTCAAGAATAAAAATTAGTTGAGGAGTGGGAGCAATAGAACCAAATTGTTCCTCGTTGAGAATTTGTTGTTGTTCAATTTTATCCTTAACCTTTTCTGCAACTTTCTCAATATTTTCATAGTCTATTTCTATGTATTTTAGATTTTTGAAAATCCTAGAAGTAGTCTCTCTTACTTTAAGAGGATCTGGAGATTTTTTTAGAATTATATCTATCTTATCCATTTATATAGTTATTTTAGCATTTCGCTATTTCAACTCTATTGAATTAAAGTTATTAATTTTTAATCCTTCATTATTAATTGATGTTTTGACCAGTTGTTTAATTCCAGGCAAGAATAGTTTATTTTTGTCTAATCTATGTAATTCTTTTTCATTAAACCATTTAAGCTGAATGTTTTTCTTAGTAATGGGTTTATTATCGATGTTTTTTAGTTTGGTAGTTGCTTCAAAAATCAAAAATACGGAGTTATCGGTTTTTTTAACATTAAAACAGCCTAAAAGCGGACCAACTATTACTTTAAGATTTGTTTTTGACTTGGCCGCATTGCTGACTGAGGTAATAAAATCAAAGTTTCCGTAAACCGAGATGAGAGGTAATGTCCATTTCCCTTTAGTTAATATATTTCTATCATTCTCTCTAAGAAGCAGAAAATTCTTATTACATCTAATTAATGCTCCTATAAGAATATTATTGATTTTTGTAGTTTTACCTCGTTGTTTTTCTACTGCAGATAATCTTTTCTCGATATTTTTTAACCTTGAGGGTAAATTACTTCCGCCATTTTCTTGCTCGATAATATTTTGAATGGGGACACTTGTTAGGTCGGCAATTTTAGCTAGGGTGTGAGTGGGAGGGATGGCTCGTCCGGTTTCGTATGCGGAGATAGTCTTGTCTGAAACACCAAGTTTCTCTGCAAGGTCTTTTTGAGATAGACCTGAATTGATTCTGGCGACCTTAATGTTTTTGAATATGGAAAATGGATTATTCATCTCTCATATTCTAATTTAGCTAGAATATACTGTCAAATAATTTGACAACAGCCTATTAATATGATACTAATCTAATTATATTAGATTATTCTATTTATTAAATGAAAGATTGGACTATGCACAACCATTTTGGTTTCAATTTATCGGGGTTAGATAGTGGAACGAAGAACAATATTTATGACTCGAAAGGGAGAAAAAATGAAGAATGGGTTAGAGGTTCATTGAACTATCTTTATTCTTATGTCTTAATTGCGTCTTGCCATCTCTAAAAAAATGAAAGTACACTGGGAATTATCAGTTCCAAGTTTTAAAAATAATCTTATGGTTAGATAATTTAATGATGAAGGAAAATCATATGGCTGAACAATCTGAAATAATTCAACACAAACTTAAGAAAGATGGGTATGCAAGAGAGCGTGGAGGAGGTTCCGAATTTTTGGATATATATTGTAGCTCTTGCCAGAGCCACATTGCCTTATATCAGAAAGATGGTTCCGGCTCTCTTCTTAGAATGTATCTTGACAGAATATTTGAACCTGAAAATCTAGCAAACTTACAAGACTCATTCAGTAAAAGTTCTCTACCCAGTCTGAGATGTTCTTCTTGTGAGACTTTAATTGCTGTTCCTATGGTTTACAAATTAGAAAATAGGTTAGCTTTTCGTCTTATAAGAGGATCTTTTTTCAAGAGAAAAAGTGATGGGACTTATCCACCTTTTTAAAATGTTAACTGAAGTTAAAAAACCAGATTTGAGCGATATAGCAAGAAGAAATTCTAAGACTGAAAAAGAGGTTGCAGAAACAATTGAAATGATAAAAAGAGCCATGAAACCTTATTCTAAACGTGTTTTGACTATTGAAGGCGGCATAAGTAAGTACTGTGATGTTGAGCGAAGAGGTCTAGGTGTACTTAACACAAGATATGGTAAGTTTTGGGAATTTGAATTTACTATCGACGACAATTGGGAAACTTACTCTGTTATTGTTAAGTCTGAAGATTTAGATCCTAAATCATTTACTCCTAAGTTTAGGGATAAGGATAATTTAATTCTTCGTATAGATAGTGGATGCAAAACAGGCCAGGTTTTTGGCGATTTAACCTGTGACTGTCATGAACAGTTAGATTTAACTCTGAAAATTTTGGCCGACAAGGGTGAGGGAATAATTATAAATATTCCCAAACAAGACGGTAGGGGTATGGGGATTAGTTTTAAGTTGGCCACTTTATGGTTGCAAGATGTTTTGGGGGTTGATACAGTTGAGTCAGCTTTGATCTTTGCCCCAGGGGAGATTATAGATATTAGGACTTATTCGGGAGTTATCGGCATTCTTAGGTTTTTTGATATACCAGAATCTTGTGCGATCAACCTTGTGAGTAATAATCCAAAAAAGTCAAAAGTCTTTAAGGAAAATGGATATAGTGTAGGTGATTTTGTTCCGGTAGTTGTAAGACCAACAAAATACACAGAAAAACATTTGGTAGCAAAACAGAAACATTTAGGACACATCAAATTAGTAAATAGACAGTGAATTGTATGAAGGAAAAAGCTATAGAAATACTAAAATGCAGAATGAAAGAAAGTTTGTTTTGTTGTGGTCTAGATCCTGATCTGAAAAAAATACCCGCTGAAATAACTACATCATCTGTGGAAGAAAAAGTAGTCAGATTTTTAAAGGGAGTTATTGACGCTACTGCTTCTCATGTTTGTGCATACAAGGCTCAAAAAGCTTATTTTGATTTGCTTCCTGATGGCAATAGCGTACTAAGTGAGGTTGTTGCATATGTTCATGACAATTACCCGAACATTCCCGTAGTTCTCGATTGCAAAATTGGCGATATTGAAAATACTATGAAGGCATATCTCGAGTGTATATTTGGGACACTTAAAGTTGATGGTGTTGTAGTTAATCCTTACATGGGCGATGACGTTATGAGGCCGATGGCACAATATCCAAATAAAGCGATCGTAGTACTGGTTAAAACCAGCAATTTTGGTGGGGGAATTGTGCAGGATATTAAATTGGAGGGAGGAATCTTATTATGGCAATACATTCTCCAGTTAACTGTGGGAAGGTGGAATGCTGCTGGAAATATGATCCCAGTTCTTTCTTCAACTGCAAGACTAAACATGGTAGAAGTAAGAAAAATGATACCTGATGATATGCCGATTCTTTTAGCTGGAATAGGGGCTCAAGGAGGTTCACTTGAGGACTTATCAAAACTATTGAATTCAGAAAATAGTGGGGTTTTTGTCAATTCATCTCGCGAAATTATTTATACACAGAGAGTTGGTGGTGAAACATGGCAAGAAGCAGTTGAGCGTTCTGCTATTAAATTTAAAGATGATTTAAACAAAGAAAGGAATAGGTGAACAAGTTTTTATTATTACTTGGTCCATCAGGAGTTGGGAAAAGTTCAATTATTCAAGAACTAAAAAATACAGACGAGAGATTTATTTATATTTCCCCCTATACCACAAGATCGTTACGTGATGGGGAAACAGATAAAATATTTGTAAGTGATGATGTTATGAATGACATGAAAAGTAGAGGAGAATTTCTAACGATAAACGAGATCTATGGAGTTCGCTATGCTACACCCATAAAGCCAATAATAAATGCGCTTGATACAGGAAAATTTCCAGTTTTGGATTGGCCAATTCAGAAGATCGATCTATTGACTAAGTCTTTTCCAGGAAGGCTTTATGTAGTTTATATTTCACCACCGTCATTGGGAGAGTTGAGAGTGAGAATGAATAAGGATTACAGGGATATCGACGGAAGTAGATTGGACAGTGCGACTAAGGAATTAGAGCAATTTTGGAACGGAAAGTACGATGAATTTTGTGACCTCAAAATTGTTTCTCGGACAGGATTGTTACCAAAAATAACAAAGCAAATCTATTCAAAATATCTCGAATCCATGAACAAAGACCCCATGGAGACTTTAGGAGAATAAGTTTTTCAGAAATATAGCGGGAAAAGGATGGGGTCATTCTGATTTGTTGTGTAATTAGGAAGCGGATTTTATTATTTTATGCCGAAGGACTAGAGGGTAGCTTCTATGTTTATACTGAAACTGCGGAAATAATAAGCTTCTGGATTTATTAAGAGGTAGGTCTCAAACTATTTCAAAAAAATTTAAAATTCTGAAAAATTCTTGCAACAATACTTCTAAAATGTTCTTAGCTATATTCATTGTGCTCAGATTTTAACATTTTAGTTCTATAGTGATATTATTCTAATATGATTAGACATGACTTATGTCTAATCCCGCGCACTTTTAAATAGTCACAGAACTCTCAAAAGCAAGAGCGATTGTGACTCAGTTGACTTCTTGGTCTGGGTTTCCAAGAGACTTACACGGAGGTGAATATGAGCGGCCCACATGGGAGAGGACCTCTCGACGTATGGAATAGTGGGTGGAAAGACCTCGGCCCAAATGTAAAAGGAGGATCAGTAGATATCCACACTGGGCATACGACGGTCTACGGTGAAGGTTGGCATAGATCATGGGATGTTGGCAGCGGCGGAAAAGTTTCGGATGATCATGCGACATTTCATGACAGTGGAGACAAAGTCAACCTAGGTTAGTTGATTCAAACCCAGACCGAGAAATAAAGAGGCGAGAGGAAGCTTATGCTCCTTACATATATGACATCCTCTCGCCTCGGCTTTTTTTGATAGAATTTATGTATGGATATTATCAAATATTTAAATAAAACTTTCATTAGATATCCAATTGGTCATAGGCCGAGTCGATTATTATTCAAATTTGCCGTTGAAGATTATTGGAATGATATTATTACTTCGAAAGAATTGTCTTTTCTTGCAACTCTGATATATTACGAGTGGAATGATACTTTTGAAGTAACAGCTAACTGGCCTAGGGATTTTGAAAAAGTATTGCTTGAGGCTACCGAATTGGATTGGCATGAAGAACAGGCAAGATCTAAAAAAGATCCTAAAGCAAGGAAGAAGTATATTGAGATCAGAAAACTATTAAAGGAAT
>DBQJ01000014.1 GCA_002305205.1 candidate division WWE3 bacterium UBA1397
TGGATACAGAAACGGATTAACTTACTACAATGGGCTAGGTAACTTAAACTGCGGTAATTACCCAGACGACTGCCGTGGGGGTGCTCTTCTGCCCACTAAATGGCGAGAAAATAACAAATGTGGCGGAGATATCTTTGACAGTAGTATATATGCTTTAAATGACTGGGATGAAACACACAACGATTTGCAGATAATATTCTGTCAGGATGGTGGAGATGGTTGTACAGGGATATGTGCACTTCCATTTCCCGAAGCACTAAACCCAGGAGTACTTACTACAGCATTTCTTGTTCATAATGCTTTGAGTCAGTAATAATGTATAGTATTATTGTTATATGAATAGGAATAAAAATAGATTATTAACCTTTATTAAAGTTTCTTTAATCCAGTTGTTGATAACTTTTATTCCTGAATCAGAGAAAGTACTGGCAGGATCAATGCCAAGATATACAGGTCCTATAAGAATTGAACCTCCCCCTGGTTATGAATTAAGATATTCAGAAATATTAGGTACTGTTTATGATTTATTGTATCCAGTTGCAATAACTTACGGAATATTCGAAATAATTATTGCTGGGTATAGAATAATGAAAAGTGAAGGAGAACCTAAAGCAATGTCTGAAGCTAAGGAGCATCTTACAAATTCAATTGTTGGAATTCTATTCGTTATATTGGCAGTGATCATACTTAGAGTTATAATAAGATCGTTCTTTAGCCTTAATATTTAACAAATTATTATTTGAAGGGGGTGCAATAACAAATATTTATATGTTCTCATTAATAGAAAAAGTACATGCACAAAATGTAGTTCCTACCTCAGTTTCTGATCCTCTTGAAAGAGTAACTAACCTTGGGGACGCTTTTAATTTGATTTTGAATCTTTTAATGGCTGTTGGATGGGCTCTTGTTTTTGTTATGTTAGTTTTAGGTTTTATTCAATACATTATGTCAAAGGGTGAGAAGCAAGCAGTAGATAGTGCACAGAAGTGGCTAACCTACGCAGTTATCGGGGGTGTTGGGCTATTTTTGATCGTTGCTATAAGAAGAATACTACCTCAATTGCTGGCTGGTAGAGAAGGAGGTCCCGTACCAGGAGTTGTATGGGATGACGGTGGTGGAAGTAATACCAACTAATAAGCAAATATTAGAATCTAGGGGTGCGCTTATGTAACCTAGCGCACCCCGTTCGGTACATTTATTTTGATAGTTTTAATTATGTCTTCTATTATTGGGCCTTTCGATGGTTTAGAGGCCTCTATTTTAAGAATAGATCCTAGATATACCTTACAGGGAAGGGCTGGGAATGTTGGAGAATTAGTAGGAATATTTGTAAATATTGCTCTTGCTCTAACTTTTGCTCTTTCCATTGTTGGTATTGCTTATTCATTTGTAATGTTAATACTAAGCAAAGGTGAATTGGATCCTAAGAAAGGAGAAAGGGCTAAAGTAGTAGTTGCACAAAGAGCACTTACTTGGTCGGTAATTGTTTTTATCCTTACTTTCTTTATAATATCACTTCAGAAGAATTTCTTTAGTATGCTGGGTGCAAATTTACCAGTCGGTAATCCATGATAAGGAATAATTATCTAAAATTATTATATTTTGTTCTGATCGCCTTTATATTTATAAATGTTCAACCTGTAATATACGCTTTCGATTGTTCTAATTACGCGGAGCAGGTAGATAATCCATATGATGATGAATCTATATTATATATGCTATGTCCTCTTCAATCTGCAATAAACATAGGACTATATTTTGTTGGAGCCGTTCTTGTGGTATTGGTTTTGTACGGCGGGATAAAAGCTATATTAGCTACAGGAGACCCCCAGCAACTTGAAGGAGCCAGATCAGTTTGGACGCACGCGGTATTTGGGGCCGCTATAATACTCGCTTCTATCTTAGTTATAAGGGTATTACTAGGGCTTCTCGGATCAGATATTAACCCATTAAATATAACTAGTAATACAGGTCTTGTTCAGGATCTTTCTGAATTCTTTCAAACATTGGACCCGCACCCCGGCAATCCTTAACTAAAAGTTAAATGTTTACAGGGTGCCGAACCTCCTCCTAGAAACCGCGTTTATTGTGAAAATGATTGAGAAAGAGAACGGTGTAATATGTTTTTGTATACTCCTTGGTTTTCTTAAAATACTATGTAGTATACAATCTCTCCTTCTACACCAATGTTTCTTATATCTTGTACAGCTCTTTGAATAACTTCGTTCTTTATATCTTCACTTGAGTTAGGATCTATTTTTAATCTTATTCTAAATTGTTGTTTATCGAAATCATAAATAATTAGATAATCATTAGTTTTAATTGGTATTTTTTTGTACCATGGGTAATCTTGAAAGAATTCATTCATCTTCTGTGCGTATATATAATCATTCCCATGAGTATCCAGTAATTTTTCTATATCCTCCGGATACATTGTTTTTGATTCGTCATTCCCTTGTGTAGTTAAAGATCCATTATCTTTTATTACCTCATAGCCCGGTGAAATATTTTTATCTTTTTGGGGGGATTTGAGAATCATCAAAAGCATAACAATAACTAAAACTGCTACCCAATACTTTTTTATAAATATTATTATTTTTTTTAGTATCATCATACTTAGTGTGGTATACCGAAACCTAATACATGTTGATATCCTCTTGCATCACTAATAGCACAGTTACTAGCACATTCAGTTTCTAGGAAATATGATACATCCCCCGAATTTGATTCTATTGTATATATACCATCCTGACCCTCCTTAGAATATACTATTCCTACATGAGATACTGTTGCTCCGGGAAAATCACCAGGTGTATGTCCGTAGAATATTATACTTCCCGGCCTGATTTCACTTATTGGAGCAGCTGATCTGCCAACCATTATATAAGTTGTATTATAACGGCTGCGATTTCTTAACCAATCTTGCATTGTCCAAGTACCTGTAATATCTTGGAACCAATCGTAAGCTTGTTGCTGGGTTTTTATTACCATCCAAGTGCACCAAAATAGACTGTGAGTTATTGAACCATCATTATTATCGTATTCCATCATAGGATCCTGTTCGTAGAGAGATTGATCCCATAGGTCTGGGTATATTGATACAGAATGGTTAAAGGCACACCAAAAACCTGGCTCAAGATCCTGAGCTATTTCGTAAGCATGGCTTGTTATTGCACGTTCTATGGGATCTGTATAAGTAACAATCTCCGGCAATGTTTTTTCGTCGCCACAGTTAATAGGTCCCCCAGGGCCCGGAAGTCCTCTATCCAATGGACCTACGTACCCTCCTGCACCCGGGAGTCCTTCAGCATCTGCACCTAGATAGAAATTCCAATCGTAGTATTGATCCATCGTGCCATACTTTCTTGTATGATCTGCGGGGGAGAAGGTAGATAAAGCAAAAGGTATTCCATCGGAAAAAGGATCTTCGGTTAGTATTCCTGCAGGTCTCAATATGCTCGGAATGTTTCCTAATATAGGGATCATACTTCCTATAATGGATTCGATAAATGTAAAGAAAAGAAAAATAATTAACCCAGCAATTACTAGTTTCCTTGTTTTTTTATCCAAATCAGCTTCAACTTGAGCTAGAATCTGATCCAGTTCTCCTCTAAAGAATTTAACCGTGGTCCCTATGACATTCTTAATAAATTTTTCAATTTTTTTTAAAAGCCAATCAGCAGCTATCGCCAAAAGCACCCCCAAAAAATTTCCTAACGTCGCCCCTATAGAAGCTAATGCAGTACTTATAGCTTTTCTAGCTGCCAGATCTCCAAGTTTCTTTAAACCCAATTTTGCAGCATTTTTACTCAAAAATGATTCTACTTTTGTACCAAGGGCACTAAACGCAGCTTCCCAGGATGTAGGTATATTCTTAATACCACTCAAAAGTTTAGATCTAATCTTTGTTTTTATCTTATTTACAGTACTGGCCGCCCATCGCAATACCTTACTATGGGCTAGCGCCCAGTTCTGAAACTTGGTAATAACAGAGCTGACTCTATCTAATAATCCTATATACCTTCTTTCTAAATCGATAAATTTTTCTCTCATCCCAAAGGTCCCGTCAAGCAAACTTGCCCATGCTGCTTGATCCTTCTCATCCAAACCCATTTTGCTAAAGATGTTTTTTATAAAGTAGTCTTTTAACCCGGCTATTGATTCCTGCTGTTGCATTAATTTTTGTAGTGTATTAAATACATCTTCTTCTGTCTTACACCCATCAAACAGATCTGTAGCTAAATGTTTAAAGTCGTCTGATACTACCGAGACAAAAGCACCGGTTTCTTTATCTTTTACTAGAACAGTCCATTTTATCTTACCGTTTGCTAAGTTTTCTTTATCGATTCTTAAGTTTTCTCTTATTAGTTTTTTCGATCCATCAAGAGCTACCGAGGAAACTATTAATCTTTTACCATTAGCTAGATATTCCGCAGCCATTCTTGATTTCTCAGCTCTTATTGCCTTTTTATCTTTTGTATCAGCAGTCGGATTGCCAAAAATTCCCCATCTGTACCAGTCATCAATTACTCCTGCATGTTGAGAATTCCCTATAGCAGCAAAATGCTCCCCTCCCCACATTTTTACACGGTAGCTTTTACCCCCTATATCTATTTTCATTGAAAATTTATTTCCAAATAAACTGTTAACTTCATCATTTGTATCCCATTTAAGCCCTCTTTGTTTAAGCCTTTTATCGTTTAAAGTCAGACCGAAATTCTCAACATAGGCCAGCCCCTTTTGAACCCAATATTTTCTTGAAAGAACCGAAGGTGCTCTGTACAGAGCTTTCATTATTCTTGGGGTCCAGCCGTATGCCTCAAAAAGCCCGGAACTTTCCCATTGAGAGAGTACTTCCTCAGCTACCCCTAATACCCTTTCACCACTTGCTCTAGGAAGATGATTTAGCACCACAACTCCGCTAAGTTGATTTTCAACCACAAAGTTGTTAAAACCGGAATTTTCATCTTGGCATTCCACTGATAACAATATTAATAATTCTCTTTGTTCACTAGACATGAGTGGGTCCCCACCCACAAAATCCCTTCCTGTAATTATTCCCCCAATACCATTTGATGTATTTAATTCTTTTATCAGGGTTATCATGTCTGTTGTCAGACCCCCTTGAGTTAGGGTACCTGATACTATCCTTCTAGCGGTGTCAGAATTGAGTATGGAATCCAATCTGGTAAGATGGTTTGCATATTCTTCAAGGATCCTGTTTGTTTTTAAATCGAAAGAAAAACTTTTTTCGGGACCAGTTCTTAATTTATTTAATTTGTCTAACTCGCTTTTTACTGAGGATCTCAGTGTGGTTATAGTCCCAATTGATTCAGATAAACTTCTTTCGTTTAATCCCGCAGTAACATTTCCGCTTAATGTTTCTACAGCAGATATCTTTGCTTTACCCACAACACCTATGCCATGCGCGGTATCATATTTCTGTTTGAATTGTATTACTGCTTTGGCTTTTTCCGGAGGGACACTAGTAATACCCAGTTTCCACTCAGCTTCTAGTGCTACAGCACCTATGGCAGCGTCTAAAAACGCATCATAGCCCCTGTCTCTGAGAATAGCAGATGTGGAATTACGGTAGAAATTAACTAATTCTCCACCGGCTTTCTCATATATATCTACTGCCGACATTCTTTCCCCAACAGTTTGGGGAGCATCCACAACTTTACCATCCCTTCCTACATAAATACCTTTGTTAACAAAAGAAAATTGATTAGTTTGTTGTGATTTACCTACCATACCCGCAATTCCGGTATCTGCAGCAGCGGACGGAGATTCATCGTATATGACTCTCTTCCAAAGAACAGTTCTTGCTTCAGTTTCGTAATCCCTGAATTCTAGTGCCGATACAGCCCACTCTGTTAGAGTCTTTTTCGCCATTTTCTTAAATCCGTATTTTTTCCATTTTCTAGGGTCAACATTGATTTTTACGTATCCTCCACCCGGAAGTGTTGCAGTTTCAAAGTCGTCCAGGGCTTCCGTGGGAACATATACAGGTGCTTTAGTTCTAATATCAAATGACTTATCGAAATCATCTTCCATTCTTTTCCTAATCCATATATCGGGAATGTTTTTTTCTATTTCATTCTCAATACTGTCAAGATAGTAACTAAAGGCTTCTCCTGAACCAAAGCTTCCTATTGGTTTCATTCTTCCCTGTGGTCTTGGTCTAGGGGGAGTTTTTCTTCCTGGGTAATATCCCGGATATCCGGGGTTGGAAGGAACCTCATTTGGTTTGCTTGGTTTATAACCTGGATAAAATGGATTTGCTGGCATATCTATATTGTATTATATAATTATTTTGATATTATATTACTATACTAATATGAGATCAAAAGAGAGCATATCAAAACTTTTCGATTCTTTGCTTTACCCTGCTATATTTTTAATATCATTACTAATCGTTCCTCATAAGACTGTTCTTGCGCTTCCTTCTTTAGAGAGCATGCTGGCCGGTTTAGAGCAAAGCGCTAACCGTATCTGTAATCCTACCTTATATCAATTCAGCGCAATAGCAGAGGATCAGCCTCAACAGAGTATTGTTAGATTTGGATACAACTATGATACTGTGAGATATCTAAAAACCTTTTATAACATTCTTGGTGTAAGTATAGACAATGCTGTAAGATGCGCCACAGTTGCACCCCCCATAGGTTTTAGTGCTTTAGGATTGTTGTGTGAGGCAGCTACGGGTGCTCCAGCAAATCCTGATAATTGTGCACACTTTATGTTAGGATATAATGCTCCTTCAGGTGGTTTCGCAGACAGCCCTGTTAGTGGTAGTTTGCTGGGATTATATTACACTCTCGAAAAAGCAGAGGAGTCATCGGTCCCTCCTCTAGATGTGAAATATTTTGCTGGAAGGCAACTGGAGAAAATTCCTTATTTAGGAACAGCTTTGGCGGCTCCTGCATATAATACAACCCCCTTCGTCAATGACATTTATAACGCCTGGAAAATCGTTAGAAATTTGTCCTTATCCGTCTTTTCCTTAATAGTGTTGGGGGTAGGTATTATGATGATAAATAGGTCCAGAGTAAATCCTCAGACAGTGGTAACTATTCAGTACGCCTTGCCAAAAATTATATTGTCTTTAGTGTTTATTGTTTTCAGCTATCCTATTGGGGCAGTTATCTGTGTCTTCTTTCATAAAATTGTTGGGGTAATAAAATCAATAATACTTTTTCAAGGGCTTTTAACTTTAGGAGAGGCTATTATAAGAGACTTTTTTATTCTCGATGATACAGGCAGACCTGTTAAAGTTGCTGTAATTAAAATTGTTGTTTACGCTATTATTTCTATAACTCAAGCTGGAATAGGCATGTTTTCCTATCTTCTTGCGTTAATTATTACGATAGTGATTTTTTTCCAGATAATTCTTATTATGGTTAAGTATTTTATCACTTACATTAAAATGGTGTACGAAGTATTAATGTCTCCTGCAAGTTTTGCTATATATGCGATTCCCGGAAATGATACTAAATTGATAGATTGGTTTAAGAAAATGGTTGCATACGGTTTATCTATGATAGTTTTAGGAGCAGGTCCTGTCCTTGTATTAATGGTCGGTCTTTTAGTGGGATACGATGCGGGTATTGGTACTGTTGATGAACCCGGTTTTGGTACTCCAATGCCTAGTATATGGGTGTCTATAACTCTAGCATTTTTACTCATATTTGTAGGTTTTGGAATGCTTCTCAAAATGCCTGATAAAATCATGGAGGCAATTACCGGTCAGAAGAAGAGATAGTTTATACCAAAAGTTTCTTTCCCTCTCTTAATCTTTGCATAGTATAATACCCCCATGCTTATTACAAAGAACAGAAAAGCATTATTTGATAACGAAATAATTGATAAATATATTGCAGGAATTATTCTTCATGGTTTTGAAGTTAAAGCTATTAAAGAAGGAAAGGCAAATTTTGAAGGTTCCTACATACAAATTATTGAAGATAAACCTGTCGTAGTTAATATGTATATAGGAAAATATTCAAAACAATCAAAGGATTTTAATGAGTATGAAGCAAGGAGAACAAGAAATCTCCTTTTGAATAAGAACGAGATATTAAAAATAGTTAGAGAGATAGCTCAAAAAGGAAAGACTGCAGTACCTCTCTCATTATTATTAGATAAAGGTAAAATAAAACTAGAATTTGCTGTGGTAAAAGGTAAGAAAGAATATGAGAAAAAACAAACAGCTAAAGAAAGACAGATTAAGAAGGATTTAGAAAGAGAAACAAAAACCATTCGCTCCAATATATACTCAGGTTAATTATGATAAAATACAAATCCAAGTACATTAAAAAGATGGGGATGCACAGGATTTGACTAATATTAATAATCTATTGTGGCAGACAGAAGAACCGGACTTCTTTAAAAACGGTAAAAAATATAAACGCCGATGAAAATTCATTGGTAGCTCAACCAGCAATGGTTGGTGCTTACGCAGCTTAATTATTTAAGCAGCGGATCTTCAGTTCTCTGTCCGAAGGGAATTAAGAAGGTCATATAAAATCGGAATGAGGTAAATAGATCTTGATATGTTCTATTTTCCAAGGATATATAATCTAAATAATTATCAGCAGAAGGGATTAAAAGCAGCTGAATACTTTTCTTTCTGTTTAAATATTCAGCTAAGTCTGTAGAAATAATATATTTTTATATTAGGACGGGGGTTCGATTCCCCCCATCTCCACCAAATTAATTGTAAATGTTAATTTATTTTCCTTTTAAAAATATATATAAGTACAGTCTTTAGTACACATTCCCATTTAAATGAGTGAATTGGATAAATTATCTATTTTACATAGATATATTCTTATTGATTTTCACCCCACCCTCGCTAATAATACTACAGGTTTAATTCATTAAATTACTACAGGGTAATGTATAGATATACATCGTAGTAACAACATATATATAGTTGTGGATAACTAATGGATAACATTATAAATAAAATATTTCCTCCAAAATGCATATTTTGTTCATCTATTGGATCATTAATATGTGAAAACTGCCTCTCAGACTGTGATCTTATAAAATATCAAAGATGCATATTGTGTGGTAAGGAAAGTACAGATGGATATACACACCCCCATTGTTTAAGAAGCAAAGATAATTTACCTATTCAAATTATCTCTACTTATGAATATTCAGGAAAGGTTAGAGAATGTATAAGAAAATCAAAATATTACTCACGTCAATTTATGGTGCTGAAGATATTAGCTAGGGAAGCATTAGAAATTTCATATGAATTACTTAAAGATCTTAAAGATTTCATATGTGTACCTATTCCCATATCCATAAACAGGTATAAAACTAGGGGATTTAATCAAACTTTAGTAATTGCATCAATAGTAGGAAGAACATTAAAAATGAATGTTAAAGAATACATCCTTAAAAGGATAAAAGATACTAAAGCACAGCATTCCATAAATAAAGAAGAAAGAGTTAAAAATGTTGCGGGATCATTTCAGACAAAGAAAGAGTACGTTTTAGGAAAAAAGATTCTTCTCATTGATGATATATCAACTACAGGATCTACGTTTATAGAAGCATCCCGTACGTTGTACAATGCCGGTGCTAAAGAAGTAAGGTGTTTTTCTTTGAGCAAGAAGATATAAAAGGTATAATGAGCCCTAGCGGATATACTTTTGGAGGGTTGGCAGAGCGGTAATGCAGCGGCTTGCTAAGCCGTGACGGTTAAAAGCCGTCCACAGGTTCAAATCCTGTACCCTCCGCCATGTATCAAAATCATTTCTTTTTCCCAATTAAGTGGTGGGGATTTGGTTATTCTTGTTTCCTAGGGTATATTGCTGTGTATTGTCTAATCGCTTCTGGTAAGTTTGTTACAATTTCTGAAGTTACAAATTCTTCAATCCTAGAATCACCTATATTTTGAATTTTATAATCTGGTAATAAATCCTTAAAAAGGATAGATACCATTAAATCCACCATTCTTTCTTTTTCAGCCTGTGTTAATTGATATTTTTGTACAATTTCCTCCTCAACACCAATATGTACCATCTCGTGTATTGGTGTGTGATGTGGTTGTGCTCTAGTAAAAGTACCATCATCATTAACTCTCATTATTATCCGACCCGTTTCGCTATCATAACTTCCACTCATACCATATCTTGTTACCACAAGTTGATATTGTGGAAATACTTTAAATCCCCATTCTTGCCTTAATTGTTCAAATATCGGGAAAACTGCTTCAATTTGTGCTCTATGCGCTTCTAATTGGGATAACCCTACTTCATATAATTCTGGTTTATAATCTTCAAGTATTAGTTTGAGTTTGTCGGGTTTTTCTTCATCGGAAAACGGTTTTGCTAGTTCTGGATTATCTGGAATTTTGGGTTTATATCCATGCTGTTCATACCAACCCATCCTGTTCAATGTCCATTGCACTCTATCTACTTCTTCCTCTGGCGTTTGTGCCCTTATAACTAACTCAGGTCTTGGTTCTGTTTCCTCTTGTGGTATTGCTTCATTAATACTCATACCCTGTATTATAATCATTAAGGGTTATATTAAGAAGCGGGTTTGTTGAGAAAAAAGTTGCAGGTGCATCCCACGCCCCCAGACATAAATAGACTGCATGTCTTCTTTTCGCACTATGTTTATTGACTTTTTCTGTCCACAATGGAATCATCATATTAATGAATTCTTATCTTTGGTACCAAACATTGCTCAGACCATCATGGGCACCCCCATCATGGATATTTGCTCCCGTATGGACAGTTCTATACATTCTTATAGCAATATCTTTTGGATTTGTATTTTATAGAATTATCAAAGGGTATTTAGATAAAAAAACAGCTGTACCTTTTATACTAAATCTTATTTTTAATTTATTATTTACTCCAATTCAGTTCGGATTAAAAAATAATGTATTGGCTATGTTTGATATATTAGCAGTATTAATTACTTTAATTTGGATTCTTTGTTCCATGAAAGATAAGATTAAATGGGTAGCTTGGGTAAATGTTCCTTATCTTCTTTGGGTGGCATTTGCAACTGTACTTCAAATTAATGTAACAATACTCAATCTTTAAAGTTGTACTTTATCTAAATTAATTCTAAAATTGATGTATGTTCAAGGACTTTATTTTAAAAACATTTGGATTAGTTGCCCAACCTTCGCAAACACCCATTCCTCAAAATGAAAAGAATAATCAGGATAAAGAGGAGCAAATGTTTAAGAAATACGGACCTAAGGAGATTTTATTTGAGTGGACATCCCAGGGAAAAATACAAAATATAAAACTAAGTCCAAGGTATACCCGCCTTTTTATGATAATTGGATTTGTAACCTGTTTAATATTTGCTTTAATGCAGGATTTTTTTATCATAATAGTAATCGGAACCATAGTATTTTTTTATTACGTACTTCACAATAAATATGAAGCTCCTTTAGTATCATATAAAATCAGCAACTATGGTTTTATCTATGGAACCAGAACATATTATTGGGATGAATTAAAAAACTTTTTCTTTTCCAGCAGATCATTTGGAGAGGTGCTGGTAATCGATACTACAGATTCTATAATCCCCCGTATTATTGCTCTATTTTCTCCAGAAGATAGAGAAAATATTTTTAATATATTGAAAGATCGTATACTCTATCTTGATAAAGAACCCAAGGGTACAGTTGAAAAGGGATTAGATTCATTAGCTGATAAATTTATGTTCGAAGATAAGTAATTTTATTAAATCTCCTATTTGAAGTATATTCTATCTGTTTATATCTTTTGCACCCGTAGTTCAGTTGGATAGAACGCAGCGTTGCGGACGCTGAAGTCGGGGGTTCGAGTCCCTCCGGGTGCACCATAATAAATACAATTGGTTTTTAGTTTAATATTAATCATTTATAATAAGTGTATGGTACCCATGAATTATGCAGAGAATGCACCCGGTAGTAGTTCTCCTGAAATTTTCATCTATAATCCTGAAGGTCAAAATGCAAATGTATCAATGGAAAAACTACAGTTAGAAGGGGGGAATATTGTAATCTTTACCCTTGGTGGAGGTGATAACGTACCGGATCGTTCTAGTAATGCCAAAAGGATGGCTAAAGAAATATCTCGTGTTTTAGACAATAGTAAGGTGTTTGGTAAAGACGGTGCACCCATCAACTTTTTAGGCCCAGAAAACTTACTGAATTCCTTTAGACAAGTACAACAAGAAATATTAAAGAATGAAAGTAATAAAAAGAAAGATGAGATTGACGCAGATTATCTGCTTGTATTTTTAATAATAGATGAAGATTCCAATTACAGATTATATTGCATGGGGTCTGGGAATAGTTTAGTTGCTGTCATAATTAGGAAGGGAGCAGATAGTGTTGAACAAATTAATATTACCAATGGAGAAATCTCGTTATCTAAGAAAAAAAATAACTCCCTTCCTCCAATTTTTGAAGGGGTGCTGAAGCCCGGGGACTTTCTCTTACTGCTAACAGAAAATATGAAAAAATCATTGGCAGATAGATTTCCATACGAGGAAGTTAGAAATGGGACATGCGAATCTATTGCTAAAGAGATAAGCGAAAGAGCTAAAAATGCAGATAAAAGTGATAATCCGTTTAGATCCTATCCTGTGGTAGTAATAATGGCACCCGAATTGTAATATTTTAGTTATGGACGAATTGTTCTTTCCATGTTTTATCAAATAGCATAGAATTTTAAAGATAGTGAATATATTTAATGAATTATCTATAGTTATAGTTGTAGCTGCTGTCCTCTCAGGATTAATGAGATTGTTCAAACAGCCCCTTGTAATAGGATATGTATTAACAGGATTATTCTTAGGCCCGCAGTTTCTTAATATAATCAGATCTACGGAGACCGTATCAATATTTTCTGAAATGGGGATAGCTATTCTGCTGTTTATAGTTGGGATTCATTTAAGTCCTAATGAAATAAAAGATTTAGGCAAGAAAGTATTTATCATAGGTTTAATTCAGGTACTAAGCACCTCACTACTATCATATCTAATATCCAATGCTTTTAATTTCTCATTAATTGAAAGTTTATATCTTGGAATATCCATATCCTTTAGTAGTACAATCATAGTTTTAAAACTTCTCTCAGATAAACGTGATTTGGAAAAATTATACGGACGTATTTCTATAGGAATACTCCTTTTACAGGATGTAGTAGCTTCATTTGTTTTAATTTTTTCATCTTCTTTCTCTTCCGGAGAAGTCGAGTTATCTTCATTTTTTTTACTAATTATCAAAGGATTAATATTAACAATATCAATATCTTTAGCTAGTGTTTATTTGCTTCCCTCCCTATCCACATTCTTTGCAAAATCCCCTGAATATCTTTTCTTATTTTCTTTAGCTTGGGGATTTGGTATGGCGTCAGTATTTGGGTGGATGGGATTTTCTATTGAGATAGGGGCATTAGTAGCAGGAGTGTCTCTTTCTTTTTCTCCTTATGGGCAGGAGATTGCCTCACGTTTAAAAACTCTAAGAGATTTCTTCTTATTAATATTCTTTGTACTTCTTGGTTCACGAGTATCCTTTGATAATTTTAGTTCATTCTTTATTTCTTTCTTAGTGTTTCTGTTGTTCATTATAATAGTTAAGCCCATTATTATTACCGTAATACTTGAATTATTTGGTTATACAAAAAAGACATCTTTTCTAACAGGTATATCGCTAGCTCAGATAAGTGAATTTTCTTTTATTCTTCTTATATTAGGGTCACGTTTGGGGCATATTTCGGAAGAAATACTTTCTTTAGGCACACTTCTTGGATTTACTAGTATTGCTGTATCTACTTATTTCATAGTCAATGCAGAAAAAATATATCCGTTATTTGCACCCCTGCTATCAGTATTTGAAAGTAAAAACATAGATAGAGATAATATCCAGGGGAAACAGTATGAAGTAATTTTATTCGGTTGTAATAGATCCGGATATGATTTTATTAGGATATTTAAATATTTTGGAAGAAAGTTCTTAGCTGTAGATTTTGATCCTGATGTAATAAAACAGATGCAGCTTAGGGGAATAAACTGTTGCTATGGAGATGCCGAAGACACCGAATTTCTTGAGGATATTGATGTGTATAAAGCAAAGATAGTCATTTCTACTATTCCTGATTTTGATACTAACTCTTTTCTATTGAAGAAAATTAGAAAATCTAATAAAGAATCAATAGTATTTTTAGTCTCATATAATATAGATGAAGCAATAAGACTGTACGAAGACGGGGCTACTTATATAATACTTCCTCATTTCATTGGAGGGGAATTTGCAGCTAAGTTAGCAACAGAAGCAGGGTTTGATATGAAGAAACTCATAAACAGAAGAGAAGATCATCTTAAGTACTTAAGGGATAGAAAATCATTGGGCCATTCTCATCCAATATGGGTTCACCATTAAATGAGCAATGATTATTAGTATTTAATTACTTATTCTCGTATAATTACAATTTATAGGGGCCGTTAGCTCAGTTGGTAGAGCACCGCATTCGCATTGCGGGGATCAGCGGTTCGATTCCGCTACGGTCCACCATAATATCAATAGATTTAATAAAAAAAGCTAACAATCACTTTAAATTTGATAGAATGAATAATAGATGGATAGTATCAGTAATACAGAAGGAAATCACATCATACAAAACAAAATAATCCAATAGGTATCTACATCGTGGTTTATACCGATCCCAAAAATAAAAATTCAGAGAATGTACTGGTACTTAATGGCTTTGTTCAAGATGGTACAGCTTTATATGACGGAGAGGAAAACAAATTTTGGATTAAGAAACTATAATTTTGGAAATAGTTCTAAAATCAAAAAGAAGATAACGTATTGAACAGGGTAGAAGATGTAGAAAAGATATTTAGTCTTAGGACCCAATTTTCCATTGTAAAGATAGATAAACAATAGTGATATTAATGCCAACGGACCTATTAGTAGAAAGTAACTAGGTATATTTCCTGTATTATTTAACAGCAATGATGCCAATGGAACTATATTTCCCAATGTATATACAATTGTTTCAAGTAATAAAGTTTTAGAAAAATTATTGAAGAATAGATAGAATACAATAGTTGATAATACCCCCATTCCCCCATAATCTGTTCTTAGCAGTTGAGCGGTAATAATTATAAGTAAGGGGATTAGTATCTGAAGTATTTTATTCTTAAATATCCTGATTGATTTAATAGCCAGTAGAGCAAAATAAAACGTAAACAATACATTTAAATTTGGTTCTATCCCTATCCTCCAATTAGCTAAATAGTAGGGAATATGTGAGATAAAAGCAAAGATAATAATTCTTCTTCTGTATTTATCTTCATTATGCGTATGAATAGCTCCGTTAGCTATAAGCCAAGAAAATAGGGGGAATGATAACCTGCCTACCATTCTAAATAAAAGAATATTGGGAAAGAAGAACAGACCTACGTGATCTATCACCATAGTTATAATAGCAATGAGTTTAATCTGAAACGAATTCATACTCATACATTATACAATTGCCGATCGTTATTCATTAAAATAATGATATTAGTGTATATTAAACTATATGGTTAGGAGAATCAGCAGAGAATCAGTAGTAATCGTTATTATATTATCCTTTATTATATATTTTTGGAAAAGACTGCATTATGAAGTATATTTATATCCTCAAGCCATCTTTATAATGGTCTTGTTCACACTCATCTTATATACAATATCTGAAATTAAATATTTAAGCTTTATTAGACATATATCATTAACTCTGGCGTGTATTTTATTTATTTTTTTCTCCTATTCTAATTTTAGAGGTGATTCCTGGGATGGAAATGTCACCTATTTCGGTCCTGTATATCTTACCAGGTATGGAAATATTGACCCTCAGAATATGCTAAATCCCATAAGACCATTTCCCGTACAGCTAGTAATGGGATACATATGGAAAATATTTTCCCTTAATATAATGAACGTGACTATAGGTGCCGTTGTATTATTATCTTTATTCCTACTAAGTAAGCTTTATACAATAATCGATATTCATCCTCAGTTAACAAAATATGCCCTCCTTAGTATTTTTACTGCTCCTATGATGACCGATTTATTTTTTGTTGAATTTAAATTAGAGCCATATCTTCTTCTCTTTTCTATTCTTTCTTACATTGTACTTATCCGTTTCCTGGAGAGAAAAAATAACATGAGTACGATAATACTGGCTCTCTTATTGGGTATTACCTGTCTTATTAAATTTACTTTTATTATTGTATCCGTAATGATACTGGCCATTATGTTTTATGAATTATATTTATCCTACGGTAAGTCTTCCCTACCCAGAATATTAATTACCTTGTTGTTATTTATTTTTCCATTAGTTGTATGGATAAGAATATACGGCGCACACCTTTCCTATATTGGTTATATATCAAGAGATTTTCATATTTATACCATTCCCAAATCTCCTTTAACAATAAACAAGGAGATATATACCGGTGTTGAAGAAATAAGAAAGACATGTGATTACGAGAGATTTCTTCCCAACACAAAGTTTGTAGATGTATTTCTACAGCCAATAAATTATATTCTTAATATCTGCCCGGGGTTTAATAATACCCTTAAAGGGATATTTGATCCGGGTTTAATCATACTACTTGGAGTATTTTTCTTTCCTTTACTTGTACTATATAAGGAGATCAGAAGTAACAAAATATTCCTCTATTTTTACATTATAGGTATGGTTTATATCCTAATTTATTTCATCTTTGTTAGGACTGTTTACTGGTATCTGATGCCCGTAATACCTATTATATTGATAGTTATTCCCTATCTGGTAAGTAAATCAGAATATATTTATAAAAATAAGATAATAGAAGCAGTGTTAAAAGCTGTAGTATATTTTGCAGTTTCCTTCACAATGTTTGCTTACCTTTTTATGGGTATAAATGATATTGATGATATACCCCCATCTTCAATGAAATCCAAAAGTATATATTTTGATAGGAAATATGAATTAGGAGTTAAGTTAGATGAATTATCTAAGAATGGAGATGTATACGTTTTGAATAACACAGCCCTAACACCATATATAAAAAATTACAGCAGCATTGTTAATTATGTTAACTATTTTGTATCCTCAGATAGGGATATTGATGAAATGTTTATTGAATTAAAGAGCAACGGTATTAAATATTTATTAGGATATGATTTTATATATGAACCCTCCAAAGAATTTATATGTTCGGAGCATGACGGCGAGGCCTATATTAGAGAATTAGATAAATGGCCTGAATTCTCGGAGAAATATACTAAAGAAATATATAGGTCAGATGGGGCAGGGGTAATATATGAAATACTCTAAGTTTATTGAATACACCATGAAGCGACGTATGTCTTCTTTCCTACAATATTAAACAATATAGAGGTGTATTCTTCATTGTATAAAAACTTATCCCTATTTTTATTGGCCCTGCTTATCCCCTCTCTTTTTAGAGATCCGTACGGTTTTCTTTTTATTCCGACCCTCTCGTTAACAATATTTTCAAATTCTTCTACCTTTGTCCAAAAAAATGAATCTGAATCTGTGGAGTATTTCTGTACAAAACATTTCTTAATAAATTCCCCGGAACTACTCTTGCCAGAAAAATCATTCTCCTTTACCGAGTTCATGTATTTAGTATATATATCATTGACATCTATTTGAGTTGTGAGACCCGTATCTTTACTCAAAGTATGTGCCTGTTTCCATAGCAGCCTATTCTTGGAGGAAAAATCCCATTGTAGGGAGATACTGATAAAAATAAACAGCAGAGTACATAAACATAAATAAATATTTAATCTAATGTCTTTGTAAAGTTTCTTTAGAAAAAGCAAAAAGAAGGACAGGAATGAAGGCAGGAGATATCTGTCATAATAATCAGAGGATATTAGTAAGACGGAGTAATTAAAAAAGAAATGGAAGAGAAGAAAGATATCTTCCTGTTTTTGGGTAATAGTCAGTTTTTTATTTTCTGCTGTTATTTTCTTAATTTTCTTTCCTAAAAAGATTATGAGAATAGAAAAAGAATATGAGATTAATAAAGATAGGAATGTTTTAAACATTACGCTGTCGAATAAGGAGAAATTTTGTCGGAAATCTGATTTTGCATATAATTCTTCGATATAAAATACATTGCCTGCTGGAAATAAATCTACATTTATTAAAAAAGATGAAATTGACAACATGGAGATAAGTAGAAATACCAATTCCTTAAGACTTTTCTTCTCGTCTATTAATCCCAGGAATAGTGGGAAAATGAAGAAAGGAAGGTAATGAATTGATAGGAATATATTCTCTACCCTTAAGGATATTTGTTCAGCTAAGACCCATACCCTCCCCCCATCATATTTAGGCCATATGTAGTTTATTATTAAGCTGAAAATAATAGAAAAAGCGGGTACTAATGCTTCTTTTATCTTTGAAAGCAGGTCCTTTTTCTTATCTAATAATTTACTAATGATAAAAGATAAACCTATGAATATTCCTATCTGTCTTGTGAGTACAGCCAGGAACATAAAAAAGGATCCCAAATATATATTTATATGCCCGCGGTTATTTAAGATATGGCTAAGAAAAAAATAGATTGATATTGATGAGAATGCCAGAAAATAGTTATCTGTCATAAATGAGAAAGAAGAAGTAAATATTAACGGATTGAAAAGGAATAACAGTAAGCATAGTATCCTGATATTTTTCGGTATGTTTAATGTCTTCAGTATTTTAATAAACGCAACAGAGCCCAAGATTGTAATTAACAGAGTTAATATTTGGAGATTTATGAAATTGAGGCCGAATATTTTGGACCACAGGTATCCTATTAATCCCTGGGCTATGAAGGAGGGGTCAATTTTTGAACTTAGAGCCCATATTCCTTGGTTGAATGCTTCTATCTGCCTGTAGAATATCCAATCATCATTTACAGGATAATTTCCAATCATGATAGAACTATCTTAATTCCCAATTGTCTAATTTAGCAAGTAGAAGAATAAATAAATAGAGATGATAGAATAAATATAGTAATTATTTCATAGGAGCTATATGAAAGGATTCATATCTTTTATTAGAGAGCAGGGTGTAGTTGGTTTGGCGGTAGGATTTATACTGGGCGGTGCTATATCAAAAGTGGTATCTGCTTTAGTGACAGATATAATTAATCCTCTACTGGGGATATTAATGGGTGCAGTAGGTAATATAAAGGACGCATCTATTAGTGTTGGTTCGGTTAAGATAATGTATGGGGATTTCATTAGCGTACTGATAGATTTTACAGTAATCGCTCTTGTAGTTTATTACGGCGTTAAGAAACTTGGTTTGGACAAATTAGATAAGAAAAAATAATAACTATTTGCATATTGTTGATGCATTGCAGTCAAAACAGGAATCGCTTCCCAGTCTTAGTAATGTGGTTTTGAAGTATCTGCATCTATGTTCTGAGGTTGTATTAAGAAGATCGTTTTTAGTAATAAAAAATACTGCTGATTTGGCAAAATCATCAGCAGGGTCACTTCCTACATTAGTATCCTTAGGGTTTAATCTATCCAATTCATAATCAGACGGGAGTGTTTCCTGATCTGTGTAGTGACATAAAAAGTTAGGTGATTTTGTATCCTTACATTTATGGGTGCACGTATCTAAGTTTTTAAGGTTTTCACATTTCCAGTCTGTTGCCAGTATCCAAGAAGTACTTAATGACATACCCCCTCTTTTTATATCCATTGCTTTGGCAATCTCATATAAAACTGTTTTAAATAATTTATCCGTATCTTCCATATTTTTTAACACTAGGGTAATCTGAGTAGGATTATTATTTACTGTATATGATTTGCCCTCTCCTTTCTCCAAAAATATAAAAGTAGGGTTTAATCTAAAGAGAATAAGGTTGTCTTTTTCAAAATATCTGCATGCTCTTAGCACCATATCCTTCTGTTCATTAGTCCATTTCTGCTCTATGTCCGAGAAATATATACCACAGGGTTTAGTAAGCAGGTACGCTCTTGTGTAAATCTCATATTTATGGTTTAAGAAAAATGAAACTGCTCCGGATATAATTAGTACTATTAAAACTGCTTTTTTGTTCACCATCTAAATTATTCTATTTTCTTTCTATTATTACAATCTATTTAAATAAATAGATATTAAATACACTTTTCTACAGTCCATGAAACAGATCCCCTTGATTCGTGGCAAGACCACCTCTTTAAATATTTTGAAATGTAGTATTTATTATCCGGGTTGTTTTCAAATATATATACGTGTTCGTATTCAGCTACACTGTCATCTTTTGCATCTTCAATAATATTTAATGTGTACATATTATTCCCTGCGGTCAATGTCCCGCAGTTAGATGGAAGATTCAATAATATACAGATGTTTAACCTAAGATCATCAACGTTTTCAAAATAGCCCTTACCATTAATTTTGTATTCACCGGGATTAAATTTTTGCACAATGTATTTATTATTCTTATCACCAGTATTCTTAAATATACGAAAACCGAATGTTAATACTAAAGCGATAACGGAAAGAACTAATATTAATTTTTTTGTATTCATATGTTAAGTATAACCAAGAAATTTTTGAGTAAAAAGCTTAGTTATTTGTTTATGTTAAATAAAGTTGGTAATATGCGCTAAAACAATAATCTAGGAGGAAGAGATGAAGAAAGGGAGTGTGGTTTTTATTTTGATTCTCTTTCTTTGCACATCTTTTAGGGGAATGGTCATAGAGCCCCCGGATGACAAAGGAAGTTTGGAGTATATCGGAAAAGAATTCTTTGCTGGTTATGTGACAACCACAAAGGATACGAGGATAATTCGTATTCCGATAAACTCCAATTTTGAAAGAAACAACCTCCTCCCTTATATAGTTTCAAAACCGGGAGAAGGAATAAGGATAGGGGTTGAGGGGATCTATTCTTTCAAAGATAAAAAAACCCAAGTTGTCTACAGATATGCAATACTGCCTCATGTAACAAATGTGAGTGCGGTAATGCTGCTTGAACTGGATTGGGGATTTTTTATCAAAGAAGAGTACGTTCCTTTCAAGATCTTTTATTCTGAGATAAAGTATGGAATGTCTTCGGAGTCAACGTATTTCGCAGGACGTTATGAGGTGTATTTTAATAAAATACACAACATAATAGTTGCCCTTGGGAATATAAATGACTACCAGGAGAGAAAGGGCCCCTTTTCAAAAGGACAGGAATATTCATATCTGAAACTAATAAACATTTCAGATGTGAGATATCTGGATGGAAAGGGAGGATCAAATCTCGGAATAGTCAGGGGTAGTGGTGTGTGTTCAATGTCCACGCTATTATCCGAGACATTATTCTATACAGTCAAGAAAAATGGGGGGAATATTTCAGAACTGTATATTGAGAGGTGGGTCCATACCAAACCCTATGTCCATGGGCCCTTTTCCTCCGATCCTTATGAATCCGATGCTACCGTACTAGCGTTGGATGACAAGAATCTGAGGGATCTCAGATGGATTCAGCCAGTTAATGGTTATCTTGATATTGACATCAAGGTTAAGCCTAACGGGCTGCAGGAGTGGGGTAATCTGGGAGATAAGAGCCCATATGATATGGTGGTCACACTTTCCTTTTCGGATGATCCCGATGTTATCAAAGATAACATCAATGCTTTATCCGAAGCATGGGAAGTATTGTATCCGGTGCAGGGTTCAAAAAGAGAGAAGCCGGATAACATATACTTCTATGAGAAAAATTTACCCGAGGGGTGGAGAAAAATAATTAACACAATCTATCCCTAGGGTTAAAGTCCGGATAACATCTTTATCCGGACTTTTTTATATCTCTAAGCATTTTTATTGGAAAAGAAGATGGAGTGGTATTAGAAAAATATTTAGTAAAGATTAAAATAATATCCAATTCTTCATGGTGGGGAGAGTGAGATGATATTGGAAATTATTTATCCACGTACACAGTCAGTATTTTATCAGAATAAAAACACCAAACCTACTAAAAGGTAATGATTTCTAATATGACTAGGGTATGGGATTAGAATCAATAATAGAAGCAAGTTCTGAAATACTTGGTGCCGAATTTTTTAAAAAAGACGCAGAGTTTCTAGCAGGACTTGAAGGGTTGGGGGTGCCGGGGCTTACTGAAGGCATTATGGGACATTTGGAAAAAGAGGGCCGGCCAGGTTCCGCTGAATATATGGACATGTTTTATAGATCATGTTGCTTGAATGAGCAACTTACTTCTCTTAAAGCGGGCACATTTGACCCACGTAGTATAGAACAAGCAGGATTACCTTTGATGATTAAAGTGCCCCAAACAACTTCAGAGATGATTAGTAAAGGATAGGCAGTACTTACCTCAGAAGCAAGAAGTGGGTTGTTGGGTTTAACTAATAATTTAAAATTTCGCTTAAACCGACACATAGAAAATACCGCGCGGAAAGCCTCTGAACATTATGTAAAAGTACTAACTGAGAACAGTGGTATAAAGGGTAAATTGAAAGAATTATTAGGAATTAAATCTAAACCTTATGAAATACCCTTTATACCAAACTAAGAAGAACTCACTATATTAAGAGAATT
>DBQJ01000016.1 GCA_002305205.1 candidate division WWE3 bacterium UBA1397
AAGTTTGTTCAATTTGAGCATACTGTTTTGGTAACTAAAGATAGTTATGAGATACTTACTTTACCATCTATAACACTATGAAATTTACCAGTCGTATAGCAGAAAAGTTCGGAAAGAATAATGTAGACAGGAAAGTATTCTCCCTCCTTTCTACTTTTATAATTATTGTTATTCTTTTCATAGCTGCAGGTATTTTATTTCCTACTACAGTATCAGTAATATTGAATATTCTATGGATTACCATCATAACTCTGGTAGTAATATTCTTTGTTCTGGGGATATTAGTCATTGTCGGAATGAGAAAGGAAGTAGGACAAGTACTAGATGCTTTCCTGGAGGGATCTCTGAAAATAATAGATTTTTTGGAATTAATCAGAAGTCTATGGGCTAAATTTATACAATTGATAAAAGACTTCCTAATATTTGCAGCACCTTTTATCGCCTATGCTCTCGCTTTTCTAGTGTATATACTTCTACTTCTAATATATAAATCCATAGGCAGAAATAATGACGTTACCGTTCTTACTGTAATAATTACTGCTGTATCGATTTTTGCATTTGGTGTAATCAGTAAACCTCAACAAGATGTTTATGAGCTGACATGGGGCAAACAATTCACTAAAAAACTAAAGGCCGGCTTTGTTGATGGATTTGAAGTAGTACTTTTCATATTCTTTTTAACTATGGATAGTACAAATATTTTCTTTCTCCCCGCATCATTAAATGTTCCCCTTCATGCTGAATTTGCCGGATATGATTTTATGAAAAGAAGTTATAACTACAATGATCATATGTCAGTTACTTTAAATTTCATCTTAATAACAATAATCGTAGAAATAATTAGAAATGCTTTAAGAATATTTACATTAGCCAGATCATATTACTTGGAATACACATCTTCTATAGCTGAAGAACATTCAGGAACTTTATCAGTAATTAAAAATGCCATTAGAAAAAGTTTTCAAAATTCTAAAAGTGATTTAACTAAGTTTATTACTACTAATACCGTATTATTTGCTGTATTTCTGTTATTTCCCAGATTAAAATTATTTACCCTTACGATAGCCAGTATATCTAATTTTATCTTAGATTTAATATTCAGATCCCGTCTCTCACCAAAAAGAGAAAGAGGAACAGATTTAATATCAAGGTGTTTAGTAAAGCTGTTTAAGATATAACCGGATATTTTAAGGATATTTCATTATTTACTATTTCTGTTATAAATTAGATTGTATATGAACAAATATTCAGAGGTAAAGGAAAGCGGTATTCCCTTAGCTGAAAGATTGAGACCAAAAACACTTGGTGATTTCATTGGACAGGAACACATTGTTGATAAATCAGGAATTATTGGAAAACTGCTTGAAAAGAAAGATAGAGCTGAATATTTCCCTTCTTTAATATTATGGGGGCCTCCGGGATGCGGAAAAACATCATTGGCTAAAATAATTGCCTCTACTCTAAACAGACCCTGTTTTGAATTTTCAGCGGTAAATGCCTCAATTAAGGAAATTGAAAAAGAAATAAATAATCATTATGAAATAAAACAACGTTCACTTCTTGATGATACGGATAAAAAACAAAACAATAGAATATCCGGACCTCCTGTAATTATTATCGATGAAATACATAGATTTAATAAAGCACAGCAGGATACACTTCTTCCTCATGTTGAACAGGGAAAATTTATTCTTATTGGAGCTACTACAGAAAATCCATCTTTTGAAGTAATAGGCCCTCTTCTTTCAAGAACCAGGGTTGTTATTCTTAAACAACTTAATCCTGAAAATTTAGGAAAAATAATAGAAAGAGGATTAAAGGAATTAGATAAAGAAATGAATAGCGACGGAATAGAATTTCTTAAAGACGCATCAAATGGAGATGCAAGAGTAGCTTTAAATATTCTTGAGATTGCTTCTCATCTTGCAGAAAATAGAATAATCGGGATTGAGGAAATAAAGAACGCACTCCAAAAAAGTCAGCTGTCTTTTGATTTAAGAGGTGAGGAATACTATAACACGATATCTGCTCTTCACAAATCAATAAGAGGGTCTGATCCTAATGCTGCGTTGTATTATCTTGCCAGGTTACTGGAATCGGGTCAGGATCCTTTATATATAGCAAGAAGATTAATACGATGTGCGTCGGAAGATATTGGGTTGAATGATCCCCAAGCCCTTGTTATCTCGGTATCGGCATTCCAAGCATGTGAAAAGATGGGTATGCCGGAGTGTAGTTTAGCCCTTGCTGAAACTGTAGTTTATCTTTCTAGATCACCAAAATCCAACTCTCTTTACATCTCCTACGGTAAGGCAGTTGAAGATGTACAAAAATATGGAAATCTTCCGATACCTCTTCATATAAGAAATGCTCCTACACAATTAATGAAAGATATAGGTTATGGGAAAGGATATGATTATTATCACAGCCCTACCGGAGAAAAAAAACATGATGTGGAATATTTTCCGGATAGGCTAAAGGGTAGAAAATATCTATAAAAGGAATTAATAAAGCCCGTGCTTAATTACTTTATTAAAATGATTGCATTAGGAAGAGATCTTCCGGGACCAGCAACATATTTTCCACCGGTATACATAGCCGAGGACCCGCCTCCATCCAGATTTAGAGCGTGTTTTACACCTAAAGCTCTCATCACATATGCAGCATCTTTTACTGTTGCATTGTTGATAATAACAAGATAAATGTTCTCTCCCCCTACTCCAATAGCCCCTCTAGGTCCTTTCGCATCCTTTTGATAGGAAGACAGATCATCGTCTTTAACTACAACTTCCCCGTCATAAACCAAAGTAGGATAATTTGAGATACCTGCGGATACACTGCCCCCATCATAATCACTTGATTTTTTATAAAAAGATGAATTTCCTCCCTTAAATGTTATTAAACCTGTCTTTGACCAGGACAGTGCATCTTTATGTTCCCATTTAGCCTCATTGCTGTCATAAATCCCAAAGTCAGTAGAATTAACCTTACCGCTACATGAAGAGTAATCAGGAGGACAGAAATAGGAACCGTTTATTCCTGCAAAACCCCCGTTCTCAGAAACATAATCAGATAAACTCTTTGTATCACAATTGTCTTTACATGACCCCGATGATGCCGATACTGTTTTAACCTTAACCTCGGACATAGCTACCTTTATCAAATGTATATTAAACTTCCCTCTATCTGTATCTATTGACTGGTAACTGTACCCGGAAGCCTGTACTTGTTGCTGAAGTTTCTTCATGTATTCAGAATATTGACCATCAAGCGAAGTAATCTGTATAGATATTTCAGAGGAAATACTGTTGAAATTCTTAGATATCAGATATTCTCCCCATGTCTTTTTTATCTCTGTCAGATCCGGTAACTCCAACCCCACTTCATTATTTCTGGATATCTTCTGATTAAGAATATCCAGCAAATTAAATACATCATCAATCTTTATTTCATCATCTTTCTGTGTTTGTTTATATTTGTTTAATTCTTCCTGCAAAGATAATATTTCCGAGCTTATAGATATATTTTCCCTGATTTTTAAGCTGTCCTGAAAAAGAGATTCACTAAAGTTTGCTGTAAAGAAAGACTGGGATGATTCGATTTTTGATAATCTATTTTCTAAAATATTAATTTTGCTGTTTTGATATATCAGAAACAAAACCAAAATGATTAATGCTAAAGATACAATTCCGATCTTTAATAATTTAACAGTAAATGTTTTTACCATTCCGCTAATTATATATGTAATACTATTATTAGTTAATTATTATATTTTAAACTGATATAATTCTTAAGTTAAAGCTATGCCCAATTTACAAAAAGTTGCATATTTTTCTATGGAAGTAGGTCTCTCTTCCAAAATACCCACATATTCTGGGGGTTTAGGTATTCTTGCCGGAGACACTTTAAAAGCTGCTGCTGATATTAAATTCCCTATGGTAGGTATTACACTGCTTACCAAACACGGATATTTTTTTCAGAATTTAGAAAAAGGACATCAAGAGGAAGAACCCGTTCTGTGGCGTATAGATGATTTTCTGCGACCTATTGATGCAAAGATAAAAGTAAATATCGGAAAAGAAGAAATAACTGTCGGGTGCTGGGTTGCAGAAATATTCGGATACGAAGGTTATCTGGTACCATTATATTTCCTGCATACTGATTTTCCCGAAAATACAGAAAAAGCGAGGGAGATAACGGATTATCTTTACGGGGATGGCCATGACTACAGACTTCAACAGGAGATAATACTAGGTATTGGGGGAATGAGAATGCTCAAAGAATTAGGGTATGAAGAAATTGAGAGATATCATATGAACGAAGGCCACTCTTCTCTCCTTGTTCTTGAGCTTGCCAATAGATTAAAAAATATCGATGAAGTTAAAAAACAGTGTATTTTTACCACCCACACACCTGTACCTGCCGGACATGACAAATTTGAAATGGATTTGGTTAAAAATATGCTTGAACCTGAATTATATGAAGTAATTCCTAAGGAATACAAAGATAAGGGAGAATTAAATATGACGGAACTGGCACTAGATTTCAGCCACTATGTTAATGGGGTGGCTAAAAGCCATTCTGAGATATCTAAAACAATATTTCCAAATTATCCTATACATTCAATAACTAACGGTGTTCATGCTGTAACATGGACATCCCCACATTTCGCACACATATATGATAAACATCTTCCCAGCTGGAGACACGATCCCTCTTCTTTAAGATATGTTTCTCAGATAACACCTTCTGAGATATGGAACGCTCATTTTGAAGCAAAGAAACAAATAATTGACTTTGCTAATTCCTACAGCAATGCAGGACTTGATTATGATTTTTTTACCATTGGGTGGGCTAGAAGATTTACATCATATAAAAGACCTGATTTTCTTCTGACAGATCCTAAAAGACTAATTCAGATTGCTGAGAAGGTAGGACCTATCCAAATAGTATATGCCGGAAAAGCCCACCCTAAAGATGAGGCCGGAAAAGCATTGATTAAAAAAACACTGGATTTAAAAAATGAACTAAAAGGCAAAGTTACTATGGTTTATATGCAGAATTATGATATGTATCTGTCTAAGTTTATAACTTCGGGTGTTGATGTTTGGCTTAATACACCACTACCTCCTTATGAAGCTTCGGGAACAAGCGGTATGAAAGCTGCTTTGAACGGAATTCCTCATTTAAGTGTGTTAGACGGATGGTGGAAGGAAGGCTACGTTGAAGGAGAAACAGGATGGTCTTTCTCTACTCCCGAGGAACTGTACTCTTTATTAGAAAACACTATTGTTCCGTGTTTTTATCATGAAAAGGAAAAATGGTTAAGTGTTATGCAGAATGCTATTAAGCTAAACGGATCTTTTTTTAACTCTCAAAGAATGCTTATGGAATATATTAAAAATGCTTATCAAATTGAAGGGATATAGTATATATGAAAGCTAAAATTATTGCCACTATAGGGCCGTCTTCAATTGAAAAGAATATATTGGAAAATATGTACAAAGAAGGAATGAGTATTGCCAGAGTAAATAGCGCTTACGGAGGAAAAGATCAATACGAACAAATATTTAATAACTTGAAAGATATAGATCCAAAAGGGGATATAAAGATATTATTTGATATTAAGAATGATAAGTATCTCAATTATTGCAAAGAAAAGAATATAGAAATGATAGCCATCTCCTTTACAGAGGGCAAAGATCAAATAATAAAAGTAAGGGAATCAATACCCAACTCATTCATAATATCAAAGATAGAATCAGTAAAGGGGGTACAAAACTATAAAGAAATACTGGATTATTCTGATGGGATAATGGTAGCCAGGGGAGACTTGAGCAAGGCTGTAAATTTAGAAAAAGTACCTCCTCTGCAAAAGAAATTAACTAAGGATGCTTTAATTCAAGGTAAGTTAGTAATTGCAGCAACTGAAATGCTTTTATCTATGGTTGTTAAGAAAAAACCAACTAATGCTGAAGCATCTGATGTTGCTAATGCTGTATTTGATGGGGTGCATGCCGTAATGCTTTCAGAAGAAACAGCTATAGGAAAAAATCCCGTAGAATCTGTAAATTATATGAGAAGAATCGTTGAAGAAGCAGAAAAATGGTGTCTATCCAACATCTGTACTATTTAATACTTGGGGTAAGTAAAAAGGCTTTATAAATATATCCTATTTCCTCTAATATCTCTAGGATTTTATTCTACCTTTAACTGACGGTATAATCATCAAAATATCCCTGAATTAAAACAACCGGTGTACCTTTATCCCCACTTCCGGAAGTTAAATCACATAGGCTTCCTATTAAATCTGTAATTTGTCTGGGAGTGGTTCCTAAAGATTTTTCTACTTTGTATTCTTTTGTATTTTTTTCTTTAATCGCTTCTTTTACGTAATTATCTAGATTTCCTTTTCCATCCCAATTTTCAGATATATATTTTAATTTAATTTCTTTTAGTCTGCCTTTTAATCCATCTGTAAAACCGGGAGATACAACCGGGTCTGCCAGTTCCCATATTTTTCCGACTGGATCTTTAAAAGCCCCGTCTCCATAAATAAGCACCTCTACTTTTTTCCCAGTTTTTTTAAAAAATAAATCTCGTACTTTTTTAACAAATGCATCTCCTTCTCTTGGAAAGAGTTTTAACCGATCTTCTCCTACCTTATTTGATCCTAATAAACCATATTCAGGGCAAAAACCTCTCTTGTTTGTTTTTTTATTACAAATATCTTCAAGTCCAAAAACGATTTTACCTCCATTTTTTTTGATTAATTTCTTATCTCTTTTCCGACTGTGAATACTACAAATCAAAACATTCTTACAATATTTCAAAATATATCGAGGGTCATTGGCAAAATATACTTTAATATTTCCTTTTCCCAATTCTTTATAGTATTTTACATAATCAACGCCAGTAAATTCATGTTTTACTTCTTCTCCAAATAATTTTCGATATTTTTTTTCTCCGAAACAATCAGTGTAGATATTCAGATTTGAATTCTCTACTTCCTCTGGATTCATAAGGTGATTTCCGACTTCATCAGCCGGATAGCTGAGTAAAACGTGTACTTTATCATAAACCCCTGCAATTGATTCCAAAATCAAAGAAAAACGATTTCGACTTAAAATGGGAAATACTAAAGCGATTTCCTTTACCGGGAATTTTTTCTTAATCTCCGTAGAAATATCTTTGGTGTTTACATAATTATTTTGAGAAATTGAGACTACCGCCTCGGTAATACCTATAATATCTCTATTATTTAATTTAAATTTTTC
>DBQJ01000019.1:0-2477 GCA_002305205.1 candidate division WWE3 bacterium UBA1397
TTTATCGGCAACTCTATTTTGATAGGTAAAGATATCTCCGGTATATAAGTTTGTTGCAGGGAATTCTCTGGCAATATTTCTAACTACTGATCTGGATTGAGCTTGAATAATTCTTGCAGCTATTTGATCCTGCGTACCTATATTTTCTGCTATCCATAAAATTTTCTCAGGATCTAATCTATATCTTAGAGTAAATCTAATACTTACCTGCTGACCATCCATTGTAGTGGTGTCTACCGGATAATCCGCTGAATCTGAATAATATTTTTGTTGTTGGCTTGAAAAAGATATGGATTTCTTATCCGCATTATAATATGGACTTTCTTCTGGTTGTTCACTGGTTTCATATATTATTTTCTGAGTGGTGTAAAAAGCAACTTTCTCAACCAATGGAATCTTGATATTTAATCCGGGTGTAGATGTTCTATCTATTTTTCCAAATCTGGTAACTACACCTACAGTACCGTAATCTACAGTGTAGAAGGGATTTAGAGCTGATAAAAGAGGAAGACCAAATACTAATAATGCTAAAACAATAAGCACTATCCTTATTGTTTTTTTTAAATTAAAGTTTTGGAAGGAGGCGTTATTTATTTTAATCATACTACTATTATTTTACTTAATTCACTTGCAGTCAAATATATTGTGGATATAATACTGGTATAAAATCATAAGAAAAGGAGAGAAAAATGAAAAGAAAACGCGATGTTTCTATTACCTACTTCAGAGAGGATGAAAGCTGGATGGGGCGGTGGCCTTTTTGGTATGCGTTGTTCCACCAAAAAAAAGTTAAACCCTGTAATGATTCTGGACGGGGTGGAAAACGCAAACCGAAAGGGAAGAAGAAATAATTTTTTAGGCCAGATAGTATTTATTTGCTGTCTGGCCTAGTTTTCTTAATACTATGTGCCAGAGTGGTGAAATTGGTATACACGCAGTCTTCAGAAGGCTGTGCCCAAAAGGCATAAGGGTTCAAGTCCCTTCTCTGGCACCATTATTTTATTAAATACATTGAAGGCAGGGGTGTTTGTATGATATTTTCAGTTGCCAGGTGAACATAGAGATAAAGGGAGAAAGATAATAGAAATATCTCAGTGATTATTAATATAGATCCGATGATTAATACTGATTTCTCAAACGACATTTCAATTTATATTATATCCGTATAATACTTATGTATTCAATTACTTAATGGTATAGAGATATTGGTCTATATATCCTACAAATACACCTCCGGGTAATAATAGGGAATATATTTTATCTTTTGGTAAGTAGTATTTACTGTATTCAATAGGAAGATATGAATAAGAATGTATTGTATATTCAGGGTTGTTACTTAAGTAATTATATTTAAACCTTAGCTTTTCCGGTTTATTAGATGTTAATTCAGAAATATTACTTGGAGATAACAGATAAACATTTTCATTTCTTTCAATTAAGGTCTTCAGGACAGGAGATTTTGATATTTCATCATCAATTATAAATACAGGCAAGTTATAATACCAAACCATAGGTGCAGTAACGGCACTTCCTGCCTGATAAGATTTATCTACCAGTAATAATGAATTATCTCCAATTTTATTGATTAAATTATTGTAGAAGGATAGATCGGCACCTTCATTAACTTTTCTAACTATTAATGAGAAGAACACATAGTATGAAAATGAAAAAATAAATAATAATGTAAATACTTTTTTAAGAAGGGTATTTTTATTCAATATACTGTATAAAGATACAGCTAGGACAATAGAGTAGGGTATTACTTCAGAAATAAAATAACGCGACTGATAATAGTTATAATTGTATAAACCTGCATAACGTAGAGTTACGAATGTAAAATATGAACAGATAATAATTATAGTTGTAACAGAGAAACTATTTACTAATATATTTTCCTTGGGAGATAGATATAAATATATTGATCCAATGATAATTATAAAAAATATAAATATGCTTATATGATTAATTAACTGGTAGAAAGATAGATGACTGACTGTATCAACAAAATCATTAACTTGATACCATCTTTGTGATTCAGAGTCCAAACGGGATAAACGATTAAACTGTGCTTTTATATTAAACATGAGAAGAAAACATACGCCGGGATAAAGCAAGACAGCATACTTTCCTATAAAATCTGAAATATTCTTAGTAATTTCTTTTTTATGATATATGTAAGTAATAAATAAGAGACAGAGATAGTCTATACCCAAAATAATAACCGCATACATAGTGTTTGATCCAAATATTGTTTTTACATATTTTCCTAAAATTGCATCATAAAGAGGGTACTGATTTTTTTTATAAAATATATATGAAAGTAAGAATGAGCATACCCACATTACTGTATAAGAGAAGTAAGGCAAGAAGTATTTAGGATATTTCAGAGTTATTAGAAATAATATTATTAGTATCAGGGGAAGATACATAAAACTGCTCATTCTAGTGTAAAAAAATGCTGTGAAGAGAAATAAAGA
>DBQJ01000019.1:2501-14733 GCA_002305205.1 candidate division WWE3 bacterium UBA1397
TGATTTAAGAAGGAAGTAAAATGCAAAAGAATTAAATGCCAAAGAAGGCGTCTCTGTTAAAGGTAGTTTTGAAAAGAATACATGGGCAGGTTGAATAATTAAAAGTAAAGAGGAGAGAATTGCCATAGATCTTTTCTTTGTTATCTCCAAAGTCAGAAAATATATACCCAGCACAGAGAATAAGGAGTAAATAGATAGGAG
Organism: candidate division WWE3 bacterium UBA1397; assembly: GCA_002305205.1. Classification (GTDB taxonomy): domain Bacteria; phylum Patescibacteriota; class WWE3; order UBA101185; family UBA10185; genus UBA1397. The sequence continues at coordinate 2,703 of DBQJ01000019.1, forward strand.
ATAAACACCTAAATCTATGTAATTATTACTGATATTAAAATAATTAATTACGCTAGAGAATAGCGACATTGTATAGGGAAAAAGAGGATAAAATTTCATTAAAAATACAGATTCATCGGGTCCTATCTGTTGAAAACCCGGAAGTACATATTTACCGTGTTTATCGTAAAGATCCTTTTCTTCAGTATTAAGCGTATCTCTAAATGTGTTTCTTACAACCAGTGAATTTTGCCTTGTAAATAACGCAGACATATTTATATAAGTGCCTTGATCTTGTCCTCCCATAACAAAAAGAGTTGGTTTTCCATTGAATAAGAAAGTTAAGAGAAGAAGGATGAATACATCAAATATTTTATATTTTAGAATGTTACGCATCGTGTCTTTAGTATATTACATCAAAGACATAAACCTTCTTATTTTTAAAAACATGGGTTTCTGATAAAGATACCCAGTCATCCTTGAGTAATGTCTCTAATTTATTTTGCTCGGGAAGAGGATGTTCTTCAAGATCGGATACCACTAAATACAATTTCTTTATATTGAATTCCTTTATATTATATTCAAAATCGTACATATTCTTTAATGAAAAATTATATATAGTTTCTTCACCCAGTGTTTTTAAGCGCTGTTTTTTATGAACCTTTGAAGATAGCGCCCAATTCCACTCAGGTTTAACGTATGTATTTTTTCTATACAGTTTGGGAAGATCATCCCATCCGGGATTGCTTATCCATATCTTTTCATCGTCTTTAAATAAACTAACTATCTTTTTGCATTCCATGTTGGGACCCCATTTTAATGCCCAGTTTAACTGACCTTCTTCAAAAAATAACATGCTCATTAATATAGTTCCAAATGATATAACTCCAATAGAAGAAATTAATACAACAGGAAAAATCCTAGATTCTTTAATAATATTATTTTTACTGTACCAGTATAATATTAGCGATAGAAGAATGAATGTTTCCAGAAGCATTTTAGTAAATAATGATTTATTTTCATACTGCCAGCCCAATGTGGTAAAAATAATGGAAAATATAATTGCATAGGCAGAGAAATACTTCCTTCTGATCTGATCTTTTAAAAATAATATAAAGAAGAATATGGAAAGAAAAGTTACGGGAAAAAAGTATCTGCCGTTTGAGGCTCGGATAATAACTACTCCAAGGAATGTTAAATAAATCAGAGGCATTATTACTAAGTTAGTATTTTTATTCTTAACAACTTGAATAAGAAATAATACTGCTGAGAATGCAGTAACAGCTATGATAGTCTTAGATATGGTAAGAAGAGAAAATACTAACGGAGTCATCATTTTCAGAGTGTAATTCTTAATAATCAGCAAGTATAATGATATTTTAGTATTATCCTTGGTCTTTTCTTGTTTTTTCATTTGTACAGCCAGAGTAGGTGAATCTGTATATTCTTTGATAGCTGTAGATGTAGCTACTGTTGGTTTAAAATGACGGAATTGGTATTCTAAACCTTTTGTAGTTAATCCAAAAAGAGAAGCATTGACCATGTTGATAGGTATAATGGAAGTATAAAAGCTTAATATGAGGTAAGTAACGGAAGGAAGTGATAATATCAATAAATTTCCAAATCCCTTTATTATTCTTTTTATTAAAATATCCCTGTTTTCGACAATAGATTCATACAGTATCCATACTATTACTGAGGGAAATACAGCATAGAGAGTTGTTTCCCTGGCATCAAATACAAGAAGAAGAGCAATACCTATAAGCCACTTTGATTTCTTGTATAAAATTAAATAAATAAAAAGCAGCAGACTAAATATGCTTGGTACTTCTCTTAAATATCTGGAATTCATACTAATGAATATAGAATTTGTTGCCAGAAGGTATGCCCCGGCCACTGACCAGTAACCGAAGTTAAAATATTTATCCAATATTTTATAAAAGAGGTAGATGGTTGCGGCTCCAAGAATGAAATTAAAAAATGTAGCAACAAATACAGAAGGACCTGTTATTAAATAAATTAATGCTACGGGTAGTTTAAATATAAATCCATGCAGACCTACACCATAATCACCAAACCACATCCCTCTTTTTAATAATTCTGTTATTAATATTGTTTCACTGAAGTAATATGTACCGTCACTTTTAGGACCACGATATGCTGAAATTATTAATCCAAAAGAAATGAATACTGCCAAAAGTATAATTATTAACGTTTCTTTCTTAAGCCCAAGTAGCTTGTTAATCATTTTATATATATTTTGGGCAGTAGGTTATCAGAGATAGATAAGTAATATTATCATTCTATATAAATATTAGTAATATTTAAATAGAGAAGATATAAATGATAAAATCTATCAGGATGATCAAAAATAAAAACGATTATTTAATAATTAAACCGCCTTCAGGATTATTAAATATTGATTGGAATGAATTATGGAAATATAGGGAGCTGCTTTATATATTTGCCTGGAGGGATATTAAGGTTAGATATAAACAGACTGTTATTGGCATAGCATGGGCTTTATTTCAGCCTTTTGTTACTATGGTAATATTCAGTTTTTTCTTTGGTAAATTGGCTAAAGTATCTTCAGAAGGAGTACCTTACCCCATATTTGTATATTCAGGTCTGTTATTTTGGAATTATTTTTCCAGTTCTCTTACTAATGCTAGTAATTCATTAATCAAAGAGCAGAATATTATAAAGAAGGTATATTTTCCCAGATTAATACTTCCAATATCGGCTACTGTTACACACCTTATAGATTTTGGATTTTCTCTATTAATTATGATAGGGATGATGATTTATTTTAAAATGCAATTATCTCTACACATATTGTATATTCTTCCATTGTTGTTAATAATAACTACTATATCTTCATCGGGTATAGGATTATTTCTTTCTTCGGTAAATGTAAAATATAGGGATGTAAGATATATACTACCGTTTTTTATTCAAATCTTATTATATTTAACTCCTGTAATATATCCGGTCAGCATTATACCTGAGAATATTAGATGGATTATGTATTTAAATCCAATGTCTGGTGTAATAACGATTGCCCGATCAATGTTTCTTAATACCGGAAATATTGATTATATGTCATTACTAGTATCCTTATTCATTTCATTTCTTTATTTTCTTTTTGGTATTTATTACTTTAAGAAAATGGAGCAATATTTTGCCGATATTATATAACTTATGACCGAACCAATAATAAAGATAGAAAATCTAGGAAAGAAATATATATTAAGACAAAAAGAAAAATATATAACTCTAAGAGATTCGCTGAATAACTTAATTCCAAATTTGTTATCAAAGAATAATAGGGAAGAATTTTGGGCTTTAAAAGACATTAACGTTAGTTTATATGATGGCGATGTCTTGGGAATTATAGGAAAGAACGGTTCGGGAAAAAGTACATTGTTAAAAATTATGTCCAGAATAACTTATCCTTCTCAAGGACAGCTGACCATAAAAGGAAATGTAGCATCATTATTAGAGGTTGGTACAGGTTTTAATCCGGAGTTAACCGGAAGAGAAAATATTTATCTTAATGGAGCTATTTTAGGTATGAAAAGTATTGAGATTAGAAAAAATTTCGATGAAATAGTAAATTTTTCTGGAGTAGAAAAATTTTTAGATACACCGGTAAAACATTATTCCTCTGGAATGTATGTCCGTTTGGCGTTTTCTATAGCGGCTCATTTAAGCTCAGATGTATTGCTAGTGGATGAAGTACTGGCTGTTGGAGATGCAGAATTTCAAAAAAGATGCCTAAGAAAGATGGGCCAAGTTGCTAAGAGTGGGAGGACAGTACTGTTCGTTAGTCATAATATGCAGTCCATAAGCGATCTGTGTAATAGGGTTATTTTATTGTCAGAAGGTAAATTAATAGGTGATGGAAAGCCCCAAGATATAATATCACAATATATTGATAAGATAAGAAATGTTGCTGACAAGGAAAATAATATAAACACAGAAGGCAGAAAAGGGACGGGCTTAGTAAAGATAGATAAAGTAGAATTTGATAATTTAATATCGGGGGAGGAAGCTAGGATAAAGATGTATTATTCATCTGCAAAAAGAAACGATAAACTAATAAATTGTAGAGTAGCGTTTGCAGTAAAGGATTTAAAGTATAATCTTTGTTTTATATGTTCAACTGAAATGTATTTCGAGGATAATTTACAATTGAATCCTACTGGAATTTTGGAATGTACCATAAATAAACTACCTTTAGGAGAAGGTGAGTATGTCGTAGACTTGTTCTTTGAGGAAAACAACGTTGTAGTTGATTGGTTGAAAGATTCTATGATAATCAATGTATCTGCGGGAAAATTTCATCCCGGAGTTAGGCAAGTCCCCAAAGGCCACGAAGGCAAAGCAGGTACTTTGGTTGAGCACAAATGGAGTACATTATAAAAATGATAAAAAAGATAATAAATCTGTTATATAGGATATCTGGATATACAAAGAAAGAAATATCTAGTAGAAATAACATATTAAGAATATTTGATGATTGTTATAATTATCGTGACTCTATAAAAAATAATTATAATATAAAGATAGATAATGAAATTATTACGATACCTTGGTACACCTACCCAGCCATAGAATATCTTTTATCAATAGATTTAACTGAGATGGATGTTTTTGAATATGGTTGTGGTAATTCCACCGAATTTTGGTCTAAAGTAGCAAGAAAGGTTATAAGTGTAGAAGATAACGAAGAGTGGTACAACAAATTAATAAGTAAATCGATAAAAAACAGCCAGATTGAATTGAGAAAGGAAAAGGACAGCTATGTTAGCAGTGTAAAAAATATTGATGCTGATATCTGCGTAATTGATGGAAGTTACAGACTCTCTTGTTCCAAAGTAATTCAAGATAGGGAATACATAATGGTAATATTGGATAACTCTGATTGGCATACAGCGGCCAGAGAAATACTTTAGATACGTATAAATGCTATGTAAGAACAGATTTTAACGGTTTTGGTCCAAAGAATAGTTATACTTGGACTACAAGCATATATTTGAATAGAAACCATGTATTTAGGCATAAAAAGATAGAACCTTTAGGTGGATTGAAAAAGGAAATAATGAATGATGTTGAGTAAGATTAAAAGATTAAAACCATACGATATTATAGATATAATGGAAAACAGGGGAAAACTTATCTACTCTCAGGAGGGGGAAGATATTATTATAGAAAGAATATTGGATAAAAAGAATGCAGGTTATTATGTAGATGTGGGTGCATTTGAACCCAAAAAATTCTCTAATACCTACTATTTTTATAAAAAAGGATGGGAAGGAATTAATATCGAACCAAATCCTGATAAATTTTCTTTATTTAATGAGCAAAGGAAAAAAGATATAAATTTAAATATAGCAATATCTGATAGTGAATCAGAATTGGACTACTATCGTTTTAAGGTTTCTGCTTATAACACATTTGTTAAGCAGAGATATCAGGAAGTAATAGATAAAAATAGAAGTGAATACCTTGGAAATGTTAAGATAAAGACCTACAAATTATCAAATATACTAGATGAATATCTTCCTAAGGATAAACATATAGATTTTTTAAGCATAGATACAGAAGGTTTAGAGGTTGATGTGTTGAAAAGTAACGATTGGAGTAAATATAAACCGGAATTAATTGTTATAGAAATCGTATCGGATTCTATACATTCTATATTTGAAACACAAGCACATGAGATGTTATATCAATTAGGATATATATTTTCTGCAAAAACATTTAATACGTGTTTTTATTTAAGAAGAAAGTAAATTATGGGATATAAAGTACCTATTTTATTTCTTATATATAATCGTCAAAAGGAAACAGAAACCGTATTTAAATGTAATAACACAAGAGATGTTGTTAATAACAATGTTGATTGGGAATGTAACCTCACTAAGATTTATAGAAAAGAAAACATGGGTTGTAAATTATCAGTTTACAACGGGATAAGTGAGTTTATGAATAAGTATGGTTATGGGATTATTCTTGAGGACGACACTGTACCTAACAAATCATTTTTTAAATATTGTGAAGAATTATTAGAAAAATACAAAAATGACGAACGAATAGCAGTAATAAGTGGCGATAACTTTCTTCCAAGTAAATATATAAAGAACAGCTATGAGTTCTCAAAATATCCATTAATATGGGGATGGGCTACCTGGAAACGAGTCTGGGATAAATATGATGTTTCTATGAAGGAATGGGAACATTTCAAAAAAGACGAAATGTTAGATAGCGTTTTTGATACTGTTGAAGAAAGGAAGTATTGGACGAATATTTTTAATAAACAATATAATAATGAAATTGATACGTGGGATTATCAATTATCATTTCTATGTATGAAAAATAAATTATTGTCTATATACCCAAAATATAATTTAGTAAAAAACATAGGTATAGGGAGTAAAGACGCAGCACATACAAAAAAGTATAAGCGAGAATATGTAAAAGAAACTAGCGAATTAATGTTTCCCCTAGACCACCCAAATGACATCTATATTAATAGAAATAATGATTTATTGATTTCTAGGTTACGTTTTGGAATAAAAAAGAAAAACATCTATACAAAAATTAAAAATATATTTAAAAAAGTACTACGTATTTAATATATATGAAGTGTATTAGAAGAATAATTAAAACTATATTTATTATTTCAGAAAAGTTACCTGTTATAGGTAAAATAGTTAAAAATATTAGAATTAATATTTTGAACAATTATAGAATATGGCTAGTACAGCAGTCGGAAGATAATATTTTTATCCCAAGAGTTGAAAATGCTGGAAGTATAGTAGGTAATTATCAGATAATGCACAATGGTATAAAAATACTAAAAGATGGGTATTACGGAGACTGGGTTACAAGGATGTTTAGTGAAAATAGAGGGGTTCATGAACCTCAGGAGGAAAGGGTATTTCAAGAAGTTTTAAAAAAGATACCAAGAGGCGGGTGCATGGTGGAACTGGGGGCATATTGGAGTTTTTACTCGCTTTGGTTTTATAAAAATATACCAGAAGCCAAATGCTATATGGTGGAACCTTCTTCCGATAATATAAAGATTGGGGAAAGGAATTTTGAGGAGAATAGTAGTAAAGGCATATTTATTAATGCTTGTATAGGAAATTCTAATGAATTTCCAGGTGTAAGGGTAGCAACAATGGATGAATTAATGGAAGAATACCAAATAAAGCACTTAAGTATTCTTCATTCTGATATACAAGGTTCTGAATACGAAATGATAAAACAATCATCAGAACTATTGAAGGAGAATAGAATAGATTATGTATTTATTTCTACACACACAAATGAAATACATTACAAATGTTTGGAGTATATAAAAAAATACCAATACGATATTATTGCTGAGTATGATGTTGATAAATCATTTTCATGGGAAGGTTTGATTGTTGCGAATAGTAAGCTAGTAGAACATGTTGATATAAATAATATCTCTATTAATAGAAGACCAAGACATATACTAGATTGGAAAGATGTTGGTAAGACTGATTGGGCAATGTTTAAGAAATTTATTAAAAATGGGTAGTTGAATAAATTCTATGATGTTCTCTAAAATAACAACAAAAACTATTAAAACGTTAGAATACCCGATAAATATATTAATAACACAGATAAAACAAAATGAGTGTACAAAACTAAAAGATAATATATTACTGTATAAGCTTTTATCTAAGGCACCTAAATGTTTTGACAGGGTATTTGAGTATCCCTGGGTTTTAAAAAATATTGACATAAAAGAGGGCAGATTACTGGATGTAGGCTCTACTGTAGGAAATATGCTAAAGGAGTTAATCCCGGAAAACATTGAAATACATACTATAAATACAGAAAAGAAGGAAAGCAATAATAAAACAATACAATATATCGGAGATATAAGAAAAACAGAATATAAGGATAATTACTTTGATGCTGTAACATGTATATCTACTTTAGAGCATATAGGTGTAGAAGGAAGATACCATTCTGATAATGACCCGGATGGACCTAAAAGCCATGATAGAGATGCATAGAATATTAAAATCTGGGGGTAAATTATATATAACAATTCCTTATGGAATTAGAGATGTACTACCTATAAATAAACTATATAACAAAAATAGAATAAATGTTCTCACCAAGGATTTTAGAATAATAAAAGAAGAATATCTAAAATATAATAGTAAGTATTCATTATGGTTAAATTCATCTGAGCAGGAAGCAGGAATGACAGATTGGTTAAAAGATAGATGGTATTCACTGGCATTTTTTATCTTAGAGAAATAATATGGTTTATGTATTAATACCTACAAGAAATAGAAAAGAATTACTGGAGAAATGTATCGATTCATTAATTAAGCAAACACACAAAGATATCAAAATTGTAGTTATTAATGATGGAAGTACCGATGGTACGGAGGAATTATTAAAAACAAAATATCCCGATGTTAGAATAATCAAAGGAGATGGAAATCTATGGTGGACAGGATGCATGATAAAAGCAGTTGAATATACCCTACCCCAAGTATCAGATAATGATTATATTCTGCTTCAGAACGATGATACGTACATGGAGGATAGTTATGTATCGGATTTGGTAGAAATGAGTGAAAAGAATAATAGAATGGCATTAGGTACAACACTGAAGGATATTGATAGTAATAAAGTTATTTATAATACCCATTCCTTTAAGAATTTTCTTATTACACCTTACGTTATTGATACTGACAGGGAGGTAGTAGATACGTTTACTATCAACGGCAGGGGAACTATAATCCCGGTAGAAGTATTTAATAAGGTAGGTAATTTTTCAAAAATATTTCCTCACTATGCATCTGATTATGATTTTTTCTGTAGAGCAAGAAAAAAGAATGTAAAACTTGGTGTATGCAACTATGTCTACACGTATTCAACAGACAAAAAAGATAGCTTCACTAAGACAAGAAAAAATAAAAATAATCCGAGTATAAAAGAATTTTTTGATATCTTTTTTAATAGAAAATCAACGTCGAATATATGTATAAGTACATTATTTATAATAAAAAATTATCCTATTAGATATAAAATATTCGCATTGTTTAGGATATATCTATATCTATTTAAATATATATTAGTGGATATAATTATTAACAGAATTATTTATCTAAAAGATAGAACCCAGCACTAAGAGTATTATTTCTTTCTGTTTTGGAGAATATCAGACATAAAAGAAAGACGTTTCTGTTCTTTTATCCTTATATCTATTAGAGGGAATAAATTATCTATTATCTCCTGGGGTTTGGTATTGACGGATTTTAAGATAAAACTGTGAATATCATTTAAAAAATCATCTACATTAGTGGGTGTATTGTCAATTTGAAGGACGTAGGGGGAAGGGCTACTACTTAGATCGGGATCATGCTGCCCTAGAATTACAGGAAGACCGCAGGTCACATAAGTTCTGCTTTTTAAGGTAGGTGCTTCGTTCATATTATATAAATGAAAGGATAGTGAGGATATACCTACGTGTGATTGAGAAATAATTGATCTGCTCTTTTCAGAATCAAGAAACCCGTAAATATGTACATTACTATTTTTATTATATTCATTATCAATATTCTTAATCGTAGTTTCATCGTATCCAATTATTCTAAACTCGACATCATGTAAATATTTAGCTAATTTTATAATCTTATCTACACCGTGGTAGGGGTGTCCGGGAGTGCCTATGAATACGCAAGTAGGTGCCTTATTTTTATTTGTAGAAATATCTTTTGGATTAAATTTAGCTCCGTTGGGTATGACAATAGATTTCTTATTATATTTTTTAAAAACCTTATGATTTTGTAATTCACTGGATACAAAAACAAACCCATTAGCAAGATATAAATACATATCTCTGGTAAACAGATTAAAAATTCCGAGAAGAGTATTTTTTTTAAATTTTTCTTCAACATCATTTCCGTTAATTTCAACAACCAGAGGGTATTTCTCTAATGCCTTTTTAATATAAGGGGAGTACGAGATAAGCCTGGAGTAGATTAGGTCAGGGTTAAATTTATCTATATGCGAAAGTACATTAATAATATTGGATTGATAATGAAGAAATCTGCTAAATACATTCTTGCTGTTATTGTTGTCAGGATTGTTGCTAATGGAGAACAATTCCACTTCATGATTATATTTCTTCCATTCTTCTGTTTGAGCTGATATCTTTTGTACTACACCTGAATATTTATCTAATTTATCATTAAATATATAAGCTATTTTCATAAATTATGTTTATAAAACCTCTCTATAACTATTTAAGTATAGTTCACTAACAGCATCCCAAGTGCAGTTCTTGACCGAAGAAGATATTATATTAGAATCATAGTTGTTGTTTAAACATTTGGCTATATTTTCAGAAAGAGCTACATGATCTTCGGCTTTGGACAACATACCTAATTCATCTGATTTTATATACTCTGAAATGCCCCCTACATCAGAACCTACAAAAGGAATACCACATGCCAAGCATTCGAACATTACCGTAGGATTACCTTCATTCAGGCTTGGAAGGACAAAAAGATCGCATGCATTCATCCATAAAGATATTTCATCATGAGGCCTTTTACCTACAAGGAATATTTTATTATTTAACTCTAATTTATCGATAGTACTTTGTAAGTAATTTCTTTGGGAACCATCGCCTACTATATAACAGAGAACATTTTCATGGTATTTTAAAATATTTGGTAAAGCATTAATTAAATTAATATGTCCCTTTATCTTTTCCAAATTTCCCACACTAAGAATAATTTTTTTATCCAGGGGAAGATTTAATTGTGAACGGCAATACTCCTTATTCCTGGGATAAAATATCTTATCATCATATCCGTTAGGTATTATATGTATTTTTTTATTCACCCCTATCTTTTCCAGAATATCTTTATTTTTATGACTCACGGTTGTTATTACATTCGCATTTTTTAATGAATACAGAATATTATCCATCCATACCTTGTCTCTAAAAGGAAGATCATAAACATCATAACCGTGTCCGGTAACCACCAGGGGTTTATTATATTTCTTCTTTAAAATAGCTCCGGCATAGCCCGATGTCCAAAGAAAATGACTGTGAATAATATCAAAATAAATATTATTTTTCTTAATGATATTGTCAATCACATTGAAATGATATCTACCGATAGATCTGTATATAAAATTGATCGGAAGATACCACATCGGAGCTTCGTAGATGTGGACATTGTTGGGTTTATTCTGCAGGTCAATGGCATAATCTTTGGTATGAACATTTAGTCCGGATATTTTAACAAACTTAGACAATGAGGATATAGGTTTATATCTAACAATTACATATACGTTCTTAAAATATTTGGAAATTGAATCAATCTGGTCCTTTTGAAAAGTCCTATATGAATGTACCAAGAAAATAATATTTTTGTTTTTTAAATCAATCATCCTTAAAAATAAGCAGGTCAAAGATTATTAATATTAGTAACTGTATCTATCATAAAAGAAGTGACGTCAATTCTATCATTAACCATATTTATACTTCTTTCCTTAAATCTCTTTTTATAATCATTTGTATTTAGTATTTCCTCAACTATAGGGAATATTTTTTCTTCATCTGTAATATTAAATTGAACACCGTATTTGTTTTCCTGCTCACGAAGATAACCTAATACTAGTGTACTTATATAAATAGTAGGAGTTCCCAGTATAGCTGATTCACTTGCCATCGTAGCCCCCTCACCTATGTATAAATCAGCATAGTACATTAGATCAAATATCCTGGTAGGTTCCACTTTCATCTGATATTTTGTAAATTCATCAGGAAGCTTTGATTCCGATGTTATTATTATCCTTCCATGTTTTTCCAAAAGCTCAAATAATCTCTTCTTACCCTCATAGCTAAGACCTTTTTGACCTATATCGTGAGTAGCATCCCAAGACACTAATCTTATAATAAAATATCTATCGTTATCCTCAATTCCCATTTCTTTTAATACTTCTTTATCGGGAGTAAATCTATTAGGATGAA
>DBQJ01000019.1:14741-18794 GCA_002305205.1 candidate division WWE3 bacterium UBA1397
GGTTTATATAATGCAATCTGCTCTTTAGCATGCTCTGTGTCTGTGAATACCAATACCTTTTTTCTTAAAAGCCATCCTGCATGACTTCCTCTTATGGTTGCGATTCCCATAATTACATCAGGATTATATTTCAGAACAATGAATATCATTTTTAAGTCCAGGATTATAAAATTTATTAGCTTTTTAAATAATGATTTACCGTATGACCCTATGTTTATATAATCCAATTTATATAATTTAAGCAGTTTTAAAGCTATATCCTTATTACTGGCAACAATCAGAACATCGTGCCCTTTATTTCTCATTTCCCATATAAAATTTCTGAAGAAATGTACATGAGCGGGATGGTTAATGTCCACTATAATTCTCATATTATTTATGAAGTCTTTCGTTATCAACCATATCCATCCACATAGCAAAGAATAATGATTGGAATGCACTTATAGTCAAGAATGTAAACATGATCATATCTCTTGTTTCCATACGATCCATAGGATTAAGAGAAACAAGTGCTAGTTTTAGAAAAGGGATATCAAAAAGAATTAATAGAAAAGCTAAGTGATAGAGAAGAAAAAGAGGAGAGAAATCTCTAAATAAATATTTCTGATAAAGTCTTTTCCAGAATGATTTAAATAAAAGCCAGGATATCTTAGGAACTACTTTTAATTCATTCATTTTTGACTTTTCTCCTATGTTATACACTGGTTTCTGATCAACTTCAGTTATAGTACAGAAGGCAGTATTTAATTTTACCAAAACATCATTAGGGTATCCGTATCTGCTGTATATTTTATGTATTTTGATGGCTTTCAATGCTCTTAGAGAGATAGCATTAAAACCTGTTTGTGTATCAGTAACATGCCAGTATCCGCTTGATATCTTTGTTAAGAGGGAGAGAATAGAATTTCCAATGAATCTGATCTTAGGTATAACCAAAAGAGCAGATCTGTGTCTTAGTCTATTTCCTTTACTGTAATCAATATCCCTATAAATTATAGGACGGCATAGATCTTCAAGTTCACTGGGATCCATTTGCCCATCTCCGTCTAAAGTCGCAGTACAGTCTATTTGGTGATCTCTGCACCATTTATATCCTGTTTTTACAGCCTCGCCTTTCCCACCGTTTGTTAGATGGGTAATTAATATTATTCTGCTTTTTTCCTTAGAGTATATTTCAGAAGGCATGTAGTATTGATCTTCTTTTCTCATCAGATCTTCTACTACTAGATTAGCTTTATTATATTTTCCCTCGGTATTATTTTTATTTACATGATTGAGGGGAGTAACTGATATGTTTTCCTTGTTTATAAAGTCTTTTACGATATTTCCTGTATTATCTTTTGAACCGTCATTTATTACAACAACCCAATCTACAAACTCAGGAATAGTTTCAAGCACACCGGTTATTTGTTTTTCTTCATTATAAGCAGATATAACTACGGCAACTGTTTTTTCACCCAGCATATAACATGAATTATAGATAGGTGTGTCAAATATGTCGATAAATAATATCATTAGGATATATTAATTCAGTGTTGTAAATTTAATGTGATAATGATAATTTTCTTATTAGTAAGTTTATGAACTAATTATTTAAGGAGAAAAAATGGATAGAATAATTTCTTATATAATGTTTGCTCTTCTGTTAAGCAAATCAGCCCATGCTTATATAGATCCCGGTACGGGTAGTATGATATTTCAAGTGGTATCTGCCTTCATATTAACAGGGGTGTTTACTGTTAAGATATGGTTTAAGACTCTAAAGAAAATATTTACTAAAGGAAGTAAAGAGGAAGCCACCAAGGATGACAAACAGGAAAATAAATAGTTCTTTCAGAGATCCCAGCGGTTTTGTATTTGAAAAGGACGGTGTATTATACCGCCAGATAAACGATGTTTACAAGGAAAACTACGAATTATTTATTGAATCGGGATTATATAAAGAACTTAAAGAAAAAAATTTAATAATATCCCACGAAGATGCAGATAACAGTCTATCTATAAATCCTGATCATTTGTATAAAATAATAAAACCAGTAAAAGTACCTTTTATTTCATATCCTTATGAATGGTCGTTTGGTATGTATAAAGATTCAGCACTGTTAACCTTGGAAATATTAAAAATATCATTAAAATACAACATGATTCTTAAGGATTCATCGTCATACAACATTCAATTTATTGATTCCAAACCTATATTTATTGATACCTTATCATTTGATAAATATGAGGAAGGAAAACCTTGGGAAGCATATCAACAGTTTTGTAAACATTTTCTATCCCCCTTAGTATTAATGACTTACGTAAGTATAGATTTGAGCAAATTAATGCAGATATACATTGATGGTATTCCCTTGGATTTAACATCAAAAATACTCCCTTTGAAAGCTAAAATTAATCCTTCCATTTATATGCATATTATTATGCATTCAAAAAGTCAGGAAAGGCATTCGCTGGATGCAGAAAAGATTTTAAATAATCAAAAGATATTAGTAGATAATAAAGTAAGTAAACAGGGTTTACTGAGTATTATAGATAATCTGGAAAGTATAATTAGGAATTTAAAATGGAATAAACCAAAAACTGAATGGGGGGATTACTATCATATTACTAACTATAGTGAGTTTAGTATGGAACAGAAATCAAAAATGGTTGCTGATATGATCTTAAAAACAAAACCTAAAATGCTTTGGGATTTAGGTGCAAACAACGGTCCGTTTAGTAGATTGGCAAGCGGTAAAGGAATAGAAACTATATCTTTTGATATAGATCCTGTAGCTGTTGAAATAAACTATCAGGAATGCAGAAAGAATAGCGATAAAAATCTCCTTCCTCTTATTTCCGATTTAACGAATCCAAGCCCCGATATTGGATTTTCAAATAAAGAAAGGGATTCCTTAATAAGAAGAGGTCCTGCAGATACAATATTGGCTTTAGCTTTGATTCATCATCTATCAATATCTAACAATCTTCCTTTTGAAAATACAGCAAGGTTCTTTTCCGAATGCGGAGAATATCTGATTATTGAATTTGTTCCGAAAAATGATTCACAAGTAAAAAAATTACTGGCCAGCAGAAAAGACATATTTGATAGATATGATATTGAGTCATTTAGAAACGATTATTCTCTTTATTTTGATATTTTAGAGGAAAAAAATATTGAAAATAGCGAAAGAATACTATTTCTTATGAAGAAGAAAACAATATGACGGGTTTTAAGAACATATTTAATAAAATAATTAATTATCCCCAGATATTCTTGTTTCTATCTGCATTTTATCCCGTAATATTTTTATTAAGTAAAAATTGGTTTGTTTATGATGTTAAGCAAAATCTATTTTTATTCATCATACCGGTATTAATACTAATACTTAGTTTATTTCTAGAATTAATATACAGGGTAATAAAAATATGTATTAGAAAAATATTTAAAAATGAAGATACAAAAAAGAAAATAGAATATTATTTTAATAAAATATATCTATTATTTTTATTGTTGCTGGGGTCCGCAGTAATATTTGTACTTCTTGAGTCATCAATATTCATTAATACCAAAGCCATCTATATATTTGCTGTAATCAATATATTACTAGGTATTCTTATCTGGAAAACAGGATACAGGTATTTGAATCTTCTGTTAATTATTATGACTGTAATATCCATATTGGAATTTGTAATTTCTTACAATAAGAAAAACATTAAAAGCAACTATGTTCTATCTTCACTAAATAAAGAAGTTGATGACTCTATAGCATTCAAGAAAACACCTAACATATATTTAATACATCTGGAAAGCTACCACTCACCTAAGGCGACACAACTATTGTATGGATTTGATAATAAGGAGTTCGTAGATGAACTAAACAAGTTAGGATTTTATACTGCGGATGAGTTTTATTCTAATTATTCAAGTACTCTTACTTCTGTGGGCGCACTATTTCTTCAACAACATCATTATTATAAAGTTGCTACAGGGAGAGAAGATGCCGTAGGTATAAGAGATATGGTGGGAGGAAGAATATATAATCCAACACTCAATATTCTTAAGAATAA
>DBQJ01000019.1:18820-33924 GCA_002305205.1 candidate division WWE3 bacterium UBA1397
TATTGATATTTCAGAGCAAGAAGATAGATTGGTTAAGAGGGAAGATATTTAATATAGCCAAACCAGAAGTTAGAAATAGTGGATCCTATGATAAGGATGAATTCACCAGGATATTATGGGATACAATTGAAAACAGAACAAAGGAAGACAAAAGTTATTTCTTTTATATTAAGGATGCCGTCACAAGCCATACCCCTTCTAATAAAACATACACCTGGCAAAATAGTGAAGATGGTTGGAAGGATAAGTACAAAAAGACGGTGTTGAGGGAAAATAAAAAAGTTATTTATATGGTTAGCAAGATAAATGACATAGACCCCGAAGCTATAGTGATATTGTACGGAGATCACGGTGCTATGCTTTATAGAGGTATATGGTCTAATTTTGGAAATAAAATTGATATAAACGAGGCTATATATCAACGAAGAGGAATAACAGGGGAACATTTAGCTAACGATATGTTCGGTGCATTCTTTGCCATAAAATATCCAGATGGAAATACCGATGTCTACAAAAAACAGACATTGGTTAACGTATTCCGTATACTATTTTCACAGTTGTCCGAGAATAACACTCTGCTTGAAAATATGCCTGCTAATGAATCTTACATTTATGGAACAAAATTAGGTAATAAACTATATCGTGTAGTTAAAGATGGTATTTATCAAAATCCTATTGATATGATAGATAACCCCGATAAATAATGGGATCTTAATATCCTACCTTCTCGTACCCATCATGAATGAATAAAGTGCATGGAAAATGTTATAGTTGTGCAAAATATTGAACAAGTAGAGTTAACCGAAAAATGAAGAATATTAAATGAATTAATTATTCTCTGTTTATAGTATAATCTACTTCGTATTACACAGATGGGCGGGTGGCGGAATGGTATACGCGCTACGCTAAGGACGTAGTGGGCAAAACCCGTGCAGGTTCAACTCCTGTCCCGCCCACCAGATATTATTCCCTATAAACAAGGAATTTTAGATTTTAATAAACTCAGACCGGGGTACGATATGCACTATGGTTTAAATGGATCTAAGATGAAAAAGATGGAATGACTTCTCCCTTATACATTGGAAGAATCTTTAGAAAAAACAGTTAAATGGATGGTAGAAAATCCTAAGTGGTTAATATAGTTATTATTTTAATGATACTTTTAGCACTTTAATCTTTTCATTTATCCAGATACCTAAGAATACGAGCGATGTGATGAACTTGGGATATTTATCTATATAATGTTTCTTATAAAATATCTTCATTGCTTTAGATGATTCCTTAGCTATTTTTATTCTCATCCACTTGGAAGTATTTTTAACTTTATCCCTTGTTATTACCTCGTCCTTAAACGATACCTGGGAAAAATTCATATTCATGGCATTTTCAATATCTTTGGAAGCAGCCCTGCCTATTCCCGCTCCTTTATAATGCAGTACTTTTACGTCACCAAGATAGATAATTTTAAATCCTGCTTTCTTAGTTCTATAACACATATCAATATCCTCTCCGAAGAGAAAATATTCTTCATCCCATTTCCCAATCTTTTCAAAAATCTTAGGATTTACTGCCATGAAATGAGATATGCAGGCATCGATTTCCTGTATTTTATTAAAATCCAAATAGCCAAGACTATATTGATTAAATATTTTAGATTTAGGGAATAAGCGATCTAAATATAAAAAGTGTGTTATAGCAGTCCACGGTGTAATAAATCCCCTGTGAGCATCTTTATCTTCAGCCCCGTCCCTGAGATAGAGTTTAGGTGTAACAATACCTGTCTGCGGATTATCTTCCAGATATGCAATTATTGATTCCAAGGACTGTTTTGTAGGAAAGGCGTCTGTTCCCAGGAAAACATAATAATCTCCCGAGGCTCTATCCATTCCTAAGTTGTATCCGGCAGCTAATCCGTTATTCTTATTTCTGATAAGTATTACTCTTGTTTCTTTGCTAAAATTATCTTCAATATAATCTGCTGATTGATCGGGAGAGTCATTATCTACAATGATTATTTCACAATTCTCCCAAGCTGATAGCAAGTTATTTACAAACTTATCTAGCAGACCCTTGGTCGCGTAGTTAGATACAATAAATGACACCTTTTTAGACATAAGTTTCTCTTCCAAAAATATCATATAGACAGTAAATGTCCAGCATAAATATATTATTAGTTATAGTATATTATGGTAAAATAACTTTGTGGGTACACCAATATCTTCCTATGTTCACAAGTATAAAATAATACTCTTTTTTCTAGCATTTGTAGTACTTATCCCAAACAAAGCACTGGCAGAAGAGAAAATAGATAATTTCTTTAACAATGTTACCGTAGAGAAAGATGGAACCATAACGGTAAGAGAAAATATATATTATGATTTCGGAGATAATCAAAAACATGGGATTATTAGAAAAATACCTTTTATTAAAACTAATGAAGATGGAAAAAGATATAAAATGGAGATTTATGGTATTAGTGTTTTTGATGAAAAGAATGATCGTATAAACTATAGTATCAATAAAAGTAAAGAAGAACTGGAATTAAAGATTGGTGATGCAGACACTCTTATATCGGGGAAAAAAACATATTTAATTACGTATAAAGTAAAGGGGGCTATTGCATACTATACAGATCACGATGAGCTTTATTGGAATGTCACAGGGGATAAAAATACTATATCCATATTAAAATCGGGAGTAAGCATAACTCTGCCCGATGAAGCATATACTTTCGGATCAGTAAATGTAGTATGTTTTACAGGTTCTCAGGGAAGTAAGAATAAAGACTGTAGTACAACTACATTAGGAAAAGAAATACAAATTACATCAAATATTGGATTAAATCCTTATGAAGGTCTTACCATAGCTGTAAGTTTTCCTAAGAATATTGTATCTATTATGGAACCCGATGAGGTGGGAATAAGTAATCCTGTAATTTTATTTATTAGAAAAGTATTCATTATTCTTCTTGAGATACTATTATATTCTGGAATATTCTGGTGGAATGTATTCTATCCCATTAAAGTATTTTTTAGATGGAATAAAGATAAGAGAAATACAAACAACCTTCAGAGAATTGTATCTGCCTGGTTTGAATCTCCCGAGACATTAGATAAAAGGTCACTTACTCCTGCTGAAACGGGAGCCTTGGTAGATAAAAATATAGACCACAAGGATATTACATCGACAATAATTGATTTAGCTCAAAGAGGATATTTAAAGATTAAAGTAGATGGGAAGAAAAATACTACAATAATAAAGAATAAAGATTACCAGAATGACGGTAATATATTAGAGTTTGAGAAGAACCTAATGGAGGGAATATTTAAAAAAGGAATGTTAAATGAAAGACACATTGACGATCTGTCTACTGATAGATCTTTTTATACCTGTATTGAAGAATTTAAAAAGAATATAGCTAAAAGATTAGTTAAAGAGCAGTTATTTAAAGATGATATTAAAAACGTAGAGAATAAATTTACTATATTAGGAACTATTGCGTTTATGTCAGTAAATATAATTGGAGGAATTATATTTTTAATATTTGGGAGAAAATCTGCACAAAGGACACCCTTAGGTATTGAGAAATATTCAGAAGGTGTATCTTTAAAGAATTTTCTTATTTCACAGGATACTCAGCTTAATTTTCAATCAGACAATCAGATGTTTTTTGAGAAACTTCTTCCTTATGCAACAGCATTTGGAGTAGAGAAGATATGGGCCAAAAGATTTGAGAGTTTGAATATGATTAAACCGGACTGGTATGAAGGAGATATTGTTAATGCAGGTGTCATGACCTCTCTTAGTAGCAGAATGACAAGCAAAATATCAAGTAATGTATCAATGATGAGTAGTTCAAGAAGTTCATCGGGATTTTCAAGTGGATTTTCTTCCGGAGGACATTCAGGAGGAGGGGGAGGGGGAGGAAGTACAGGAAGCTGGTAGATAAACAGCATGATATAATTCTCAAGTATTAAAAGTAGTGCGAGAGTAGTTCAGAGGAAGAACGTCTCCTTGCCAAGGAGAAGGCCGCGGGTTCGAGTCCCGTCTCTCGCTCCAGATGTTTGAAGTTCCGACCATTCCGTCTCCCTAGGCTTTTGCTTAAAGTTCCGACTGACTCGTTTGGGTTATCCTAAATTATCATAGTATTACTGCTGATTTTTAACTGAATTACCCTTATTTACAGACTCGTCCGACCCTAGGCGATGTCTAAAGTTCCGACCACGCTGAATATGTTGTCGTGGTCTTTCCATAAATACAAAGTTATATAATCAATTTATGAAGCAGGTTCATTACATTGTTCCTATATATGGTCTTAGAAGCCTAAAGGGGAATATCAAATTGGATAAGACAACTGTACTTAGAAATGTTGATATTTTTAATAAAGAAGATGAGTTTTTAACGAATGCAGGATTGCCTAATTCCTACAACGTGGTTCTTGATATTAAGTACAAGTTCAATGAAACAAATCCAGAAGAACCCATACCTGGATTAAATATTAAGATATTAAACAAGATAGATGCCTGCCTAATACTATTTGAAAAATGTGATGCTGGGCTTGCAGCAATACTACAAAAGCAAGGATTAAAATATACATGTAAATACATTTTAAGTACCAAAAAGCCCATATTACATGAGTATTTGAAAATAAAATCTGAAAAGGACTTTGTCGACTACTTTAAGAAATTTCAGGAAGCATATTCGAAAAGACCGTTGGCATTCGATATTTTTCGAAAAAGTAGCGTCAGGTTTACTAATAATGATAAAGC
The DNA here is from genome assembly GCA_002305205.1 of candidate division WWE3 bacterium UBA1397. GTDB lineage: Bacteria > Patescibacteriota > WWE3 > UBA101185 > UBA10185 > UBA1397. The sequence continues at coordinate 23,590 of DBQJ01000019.1, forward strand.
AATCGATAGCTGTACAATATTGGAAAGTATTTTTGTTCCAAATGGCGAAAGGGCGAAGAAACAGTTCATTATTAATGGAATGAAGATTATGGGTTTTGAAGAAACATATGTGCAAGCGATAAACGATCTAATTGATTACCGTAATGCAATAATACATGCTGACCAAGTAAAAACGCTTAAACTGTTAAGTGGACCCAAATACACATATGTATGGTTTGAAAACACGTTTGAAGTAGTAAGAAAAGTCTTATTGGGATATGTTGATAAGCCGTGGGATTAGCTTGATACTTTTGTGTAAAGTTTCATATTCTTAATATATAGAGGTTGCTTTATTAATGTAAATATTTCCCTTCTTTCCTGATTTGAGCCAAATCTTAAAATATGCTTAGCAAATGTTTTAATATCAATGTCTTTTAGCCTTTGCTTCTCTTCATTATTTTGAGAATCTTCGTTTAAAATAGCTTTAAATTTTGTAAACCTTATATATTCCTCCTGTAAAAGTTTAGTAAAAGCATCCTTATCGATTTCCACCTCGTTAATTATTTCAACTAATTGTGTTACCAGGTCATCCTCACGGATATAGGGTTCCTTGCAGTCAAAGTCTTTGTCCTTGCCACGCAGACAGTGATAATAAACATATTTAACCCTATCGCCATTCTTTAGCTGCTTTGTTCTTTCTTCACCTGTAAGGTGCGATCCGCAGGTTGAACATCTTATTGTTCGTGTGAACGGAAAGTCATGTTTTTCTGAATTTGGTTTATCAGAAGTGGCCAACTTTTCTTGTACTTTGTTGAATAGTTCTCTGGTTATTAGGGGTTCGTGTTTTCCTTTGTACCAGTTTCCACTTCCAACAGGATATTCAAAGTCACCACAGTAAAAGGGATTTTTAAGTATTTCATAAAGTCGACCAAGAGCCAGCTTTTTACCACGCCTTGAAAGAAAATTCTTTTCCTTATCTAAGTACCTTTTTACAGAGCGTCCACTAAATCCACAATATGCAACCAGTTCAAACATTTCTCTTAATATTGGTGCCTTTACTTCATCTAGAACAAGATCGTTAACTCCATTAATAGTACGATTATGATAACCAAGTGGTGACATACAAGGTCGCCAACCTCGTTCACATTTTGCTCTAATACCCCGTTTAACATTTTCACCTCTGTGATCATTTTCAAGCTTAGCCTGCGAACAAAGAATCATAAGAAGAAACTTTTCGTTTGGATTGTTGGAAAAAGTTTGCGAATACGTTTTTATATGAAGTAACTGTTTACGATCCATTAAATCAACCAAGGCTCCAAGATCCCCTGCATTTCTGCTTAATCTGTCTGGTGCCCAAGTGAGGATTGCATTAAATAATCCTTTATCTATGTCAGAGATTAATTGTTTAAACACCGGCCTAGTTCCTGAAAGTTTAGCGGAATGGCTTTCTTGACGAATTTCAACTATGGTTAGTCCTTCTTTGGTTGCCTGTTCCATCATTTCTTTTATTTGTGAGTCGATTGACATAGCTTGTCTTTCGTCACTTTCGGTCGACTTTCGTGCATATAGGCAGTATCTAAGAGTAGCTTGTTCCATAGCGGTACACATGGTACCGCTACGAAAATGTATGTCCAGTAAAATTTCGTTAAGCTGCTGTCGATTTGGAGAATAATTGACAACTTTTTAAAATACAGAGTATAGTTTTTATGGCGTCGTTATAGCATCTTTACTTTACTTTTTGCAGTTTATAGGGTATATTTCGACCGTTAACCTTGAAAACTAAATAAACCAACGGAGGTAAAGATGTACACACGATTAAGTGCACCGTTAGATGTGCAGTGGGAGCTTACGCCTTGGTGCACATATAACTGTGTGCACTGTTACAACTATTGGCGTAGGGATGAACGACCAAAACGTGTTCTTACAGAAGATCAGCTGGAGGTACATAGAAAGACTGCCAGAGAGCTTCTTGAGAACAAGGTTTTTCATGTGACACTAACTGGAGGTGAGCCACTTGGCGTAATTGAGCAGGTATTGCCCGAACTCCGCCAACTCGCAGCAGCAGGCGTACACATGAGCATCAACACAAACCTTGCTTTGATGACACCAGAAATGGGCAGATTGCTAAAAGAGTTGGGTATTCGTTCAATACTTACATCATTGATGTCAGCAAACGAAGTACTTAATGATGCGATCGCCCAACAGGATGGTGCCTTTAGGCGAACTACAGAGGGCATCAAGGTAGCAGTATCAATGGGATTCCGAGTGTCAGTGAATATGGTTGTGTCTAAGAAAAACTTTGACACCATATACGATACTGGAAAACTTGCGTATGCACTTGGTGCAAAAGCATTCTGTGCGACAAAGGTTTCAAAGCCCTCAAACTGCGATGATTTCACCGGGTTTCCTATAAACAGGGCGCAACTTGGAAGTATGTTCCATGAACTTATCCGCCTAAGGAAGCAGTTTGGAATTGAAGTCGCCTCACTTGAGCACTATCCCGCATGTGTGTTCCCAGATACCGAAACCAGAACAATGTTTGGCAACAGAAATTGTTCAGCAGCGAAAACAAGCTGTACGGTTGGATTTGACGGAAACATACGCCCCTGCTCTCACGCCCCCATGTCTCTTGGCAATGTAGCGGAACAGGGATTAAGTGCTTCTTGGATAGGGATGGATTCCTGGCGAGATGACAGCCTCGTCCCATCTGTTTGCAAGCTAGCATGCGGTGAGTATCCTGGAAAATGCGGAGGTGGTTGTAGAATTGAATCTCTCAATGCCCTACAAGGTGTAGGTGGCAGTGACCCCTATAGTCTTGAGGCGGCACCCACAGCAAAACGAGCTGTAGCAAAGCTCAAAATCTTGGATCCTACTGCGGTAGTACAGCTACACTCTAAGGTACGATTTCGTAAGGAGGATTTTGGGTTCATAGCCTACAGAAGTTCAACCAACTGGGTGGCTATGGATTCAACGCTTTATGGTATACTCGTACCGTCCAAACCTGTATCGGTCACTGATGTGGCGACCGCATACCAATCCTCTGAAGATGATGCCCTAGAAACGCTGAGCATTTTAGCAGCAAAAGGCATTGTCCAAATAATCTGAGAGCGAAAGGAGGTGAGAGAAATGGCCGTTGGCATCCTGAAGTTGCAAACCATGCGCGTCTGCGAAGACAACTGTGATGGTGAAGACACTGATGGCGTTCCGTGCGTTGATGTTGAAGACCCGCCTTGCTACGAAATGTGTCAAGACAGCGACGATGGTCCGAACGATTAACCGCCTCGCCCGCGTCAACTCCTAACCACAGTTTGGGTTGCGCAACCTAACCTGTCCCTCTGATAGTTTGTTTACAAAACTAGCTGTCAGAGGGATACTTTTTTATATGATATTTAAGATACAGACATTTGAAGATCCAATTTTAGAAAAACTATACAACCAAGCATTAGAAGAGTTGAGAGAATTTTTTCAATTTAGATGGGAAAAAAATACCCCTAAGTTAATTGTTGTTGAAGATAGGAACACAATAAACGCTGTATATGGAAAACCAACAGAGAACTGGATGGTTGCATGGGCGGAAGATACAAGAAATATCTTTATACTCAGTAGAGAAAATTACGAGAAATATAGCTCGCATAAATATTCAGAAGATGAATTTTATAAATTGATAAAACACGAACTCTCCCATATGTTTTATAAATTGATTACGTTTACGGATAAACCAAGATGGGTGAATGAAGGAATAAGTACATATATATCAGGACAATTAGATAGTACAAAGCCAATACAAGAATTTAAGGTATTTCTAAATTACTTTGATAAAACAGATGCTGAATTATATAAAGAGTCGGGTTACCTTATTAAACTACTGACAGATAAATTTGGTAAGGATAAACTTTCCACTTTTATTAAGTCCCTCAAAGGTGTAAAAGATCAGGAATCTGCTAGTAAGGTATTTTTTGATACATTCGGTCTTGAGTTGACATACGCGGAACTTAACAAGCTGTTGTCCTAACAACCTATAAGATAGTGCGTAAGTATGAACTTACGCACCAGTACTTTAAGTTTTAAAGCAAGTTTAGGCGAACTTTACTCAAATCTAGCTTCCTAAAAATCCCAGGATTTATATAATTCACACTTACCGCATCCACCATCTTGTCGTAGAAGTCATCGACGTATTGCATGTTATCCCAGTTATAGTCTTGGTAGCTGGTTTTGGCGATAGCTACTCTAACGACTTCTTCCGTTGTCTGCCATATAAAGCGCCTTCAGATTTTTTAAACCTGTTTGATAGCACAAATTTATACCTTCCTGTTTATATATCTGCTGTATTTTAGTGAGATTAAGTAACCGACCGTCTATTGAGTAAATGGCTCTTTTTTCCAGAGCTAAAGTGCGCGCAAGCTTAAATGACTTCGAGTCATCTTGCGTCATTGGAAGCTTTCTTCTTTTTCGCTTCCTTTAGTATGCTACGTGCTTTACGGAACTCCGCAAATTCTGTAACCGCCCGAATATCTTCGTCCTTAAGATCCGCAGTCGCACTAAATAAAGCGCTCAATTTTATATCATCTGGTTGGTGTGCTTCGGGCAAAAACACGTAAATTGGCTTACCAAAAAACTTAGCTAGTTTTTGAAGATCTGTAATTCTAGGTTTATAAGCACCCGTTTCCCAACGAGAAATGGTGTTTGGTGTAACACCAATTTTAATAGCCAATTCTTCTTGGCTTAATCCTTTAGCTTCATAGGTTTCGCGTAGCTCTTTTATTTTTTCTGAAATGTATTTATATATATCCATATCCTTTTATAGGATTATTTTATCCTAAATGTATTGACAGGTCAAATGCAGGTGCTATTATCCTATTGCAGGATATTGCTCTCCTGTTAGTGTGTACTTAGTTGAGCAAATCGAAAGGTTCGACCGCTATGGTAAGATTCGAAATTTACCTAAGCAAAGGCAACGATTACAGGTGGAGGCTAGTAGCCGCCAACAATGAAATTGTAGCTGTTAGCGAAGGGTACGAAACGAAACAAGGCGCAATGACTTCAGCTAGACGAGTCCAACAACTCGCCCAAATCGCACAGATTAAGGAGCTGTAAGTGCCAAAAGGGAACCTGCCCTCCCTTTTCTACTAGCCTACACCTATAAGCGGATTATACACCCTTCATATATTAAGGAGGTGGGTCGTAATGGCGAGAAAAACAATAACAAACCGAAGAAGCGCAATAACCGGTAAATTTGTGACTAAGGGCTATGCTAATAAACACAAAAAAACTACGGAAGTTGAACATAATCTAAGAAGAAAGTGATTATGTATGGAAACGGAGCATTTTTACAGTGTTCCGTTTCCTCTCTTTTTATACTGTCTTGTTTGTCTCATTTCTAGCCCAGAGAGTATACTTCACTTGGGGTTTCCAGACTCGACTGGTGCTCCAGATGTTTGAAGTTCCGACCATTCCGTCTCCCTAGGCTTTTGCTTGAAGTTCCAACTGACTCGTTTGGGTTACCATAGATTACCCTAATTTTTTCGACTTATTTTCGTATCCCAGATAATTTTTACCAGACCCGTCGGACCCTAGGTTATGCTTGAAGTTCCGACCACTCTTGAAAAACTGCTGTTTCTTAATATATCAAGGACCAAACAAATATTCACCAAACCTAAAATCTATTTTGAACAATTAAACAAATCTAGTAAAATGCCTCTATGAAAAATAAAAAGCTAATAACATTATTCCTCGTACTAATAGTTTTAATTGCCACAGGGTATTTTCTGTTAACAAATAAAGATAAAAAAGAACAACAAGTACTGGAATCCACCTACGATATTTCCAAAGAATATCTATTACTGCACCTTCGCACAGATGATTTGTTAGTAAACGCGGAAAAATATCCCGAATACTCAAAGTGGGATGAGGATATGACTAAATTAATTCAGGATTGGAATAATTTTGAAAAAAAATCCCAAGAACTGGAAAGCAAGTCAATGAAAATTGCAGAAGAAGTGGCCTTTAATCCAAAACTTATCCTCACAGTCAACGCATACACTGCAAAAGAGATTAATGCTATCTATGACAAAGCACCGAGATTTAAAGGGATTTCAACTCTAGCTAAACATTTAGGAGTGGATGCTAAAAGAGCGCAACTTATTCTCAATCAAGCTCAAGATGAGACAACGGCCGAGGGTTGGACTGAAGCTGGAGATACTCTTCAAAAACTTGAAACTTCCGCAGTAGTAATAAAGGATGGTTGTAAAGTAGCAGGCTATGTGGGAGGAGTAGTTATAACCGGCGGTGCCGCGGGGGGTTTTGCTGCAGTGGGAACACTAACTCAGGTTACCACAGTGGTCGTGGGAGTGGACTTAGCATTAGAAGTAACTGAAGATTCTGCGCAAATCGCCTTGGGAGACAAAAATAAAATATCCTCTTTTGTTAAAGATGTGAGAACTGTTACTGAGCCAGTTGCTAGTGTTTTAACTATAACAAATATTCCAAATAATCTTGGAACTGCTTACGGTAAATTTGAGTCGGTTATGGTCGGATTGGATCAACTTAGAGAATCAGCTCAAGAAGGAAAAGTGGTTGGCATAGATCTTAAAAATTTTGAATACCACCCACCTTTTCAAGTTATAAAACAAACTAAATATCCCGGAGAACTGACGGTTGCTGAGATGGATAAAATTGAAGTTGAAGAATGGTTACAAAGTCTTAATGTAAAACAAGAACCTATGTCTCAGGAAGAGGTTAAAGATTTCTTAGAAAATTCAGTCAAAAAAAATGATTCAGGAAATACTGACCCGGGTAATGAAATTGTTAAACAAGACAACAATCAAACAACAAATGAGGATAGTAACAAAGAAGTAACAAATACTATTGTGGGCACCAGTTGGAAAGGGACGTTAAGTAGCATGTCAGGTGGGGATAACCAAAAGCGAAGCATAGATTTTGATTTCACGTTAAATCAAGATGGTAGCGTTTCCGGTAGTTCGTTTAAAAAATGGAAACAAGATGGAGATATAATCAGAGTATATGGCGAGGATGAATCCGTAGGTTACTATGAATTTAAAACTTTCAAAGAAGAGCTACAGTTAACAAAAATCGTCCTCGGAGATGAGGTAATACAGCCGGGAGAAAGCTACATGGGAGGAATTGCTCCGGGAGGCTTTCTACAGAAAACATCAGGTTCAAATGAGAGCAACACACAAGGTAATAAAGATGCAATGCCCTTTAGTGAGTTTAATGAATTAAGTGAGGACGGAGAATTTAAAAATATCGCAATGGTAACTGAAAAATTAGGGGAGCCTGATGTAAAAACAACAGACGATAAAGGTCGAACTATTTATATTTACTATGATTTGGTCAAATATGATAGCGGTAACCTTGGAAGCGTCAAAATGTCTTTCTACAACGAGGAACAGTATAAATCTTATATAGAAAACCTGGGTGTTAGCTGGGATTCTAATAAAGAAAACTGGGATGTCTCCGGAGGCGGTATTAGAGCAAGTGAGGAAATTAAACCTAAAGATACTTTTAAAAGTATTTACGGGGAATAACCAAAAAGAACTTAGTTCTGTACTGTATCATTCCCAAAAATCCTATAATATAGACTTATGCAAACAGATATTTATAAACAAATGAGTGAATCTATTGTAAACGGTCTGTTTCAGGGATTAAAAAGCTCCCTATTTGATTTTTGGTATCTTTGGGTTTTTATCGGAACAGTATTACTTTTAAAAATTTCCCTTAGTCTATATAAAATCTACAAATTAAATAAAGCAGGACTTCCACAAATAGATAAAATGTCCGGCGAGGAATTTGAGATGTTTCTAGAACAACTTTTTAAAAGAAAGGGCTATAAAGTTGAAAGAGTTGGTCATGTATCAGATTATGGGGCAGACTTGATTATAGAAAAAGATAGTGTCAAAACTGTAGTTCAAGCAAAGTGTTGGAAAAATCCAGTTACTGTTAAAGCTATTCAAGAAATAAATACATCTATGGCTCATTACAGTGCAACTAAAGCAATGGTTGTTACTAACAGTCGTTTTACATCAAACGCAGTAACTTTAGCAAAAGAAAACGATGTTGAATTAATCGATAGACAGAGATTGGCCTCTTTAATACTTAAAAAACAATAAACTACAACGAACATTGTATAATGTATCTTAAAGAATGAGACATGCCAATGCTCCTTTTATACTGTCTCATTTGTCTCACTTTTGAGTTTAGCGAAAATGCAAGCTGTGCTTACTTCTGAGTGTAAATCAGATGCAAGCTATGCTTCTTTCTAGCCTGGAGAGTATACTTTTACTTGGGTTTTCCAGACTCGAGTGCTGCTCCAGATGTTTGAAGTTCCGACCATTCCGTCTCCCTAGGCTTTTGCTTAAAGTTCCGACTGACTCGTTTGGGTTATCCTAAATTATCATAGTTTTACTGTTGTTTTTTGCGTTAATTTTGATCATTTCCAGACTCGTTTGACCCTAGGTTAAGTGCAAAGTTCCGACCACAGCTTATAGCTTGTAGTGGCTTGATATTTATAGACAACAAAAAACACTTTAGATACATAAAACAAATGCTTTGACGTATAATGCTTTATATGAAAGGTGTAATTTTAGAAAATAGAAATAAAGGCTTTCGTGCAGGTGCAGTAATTGTAAAAGATGAAAAGATCCTTTTAATGCACCAGTATCTCGGTCCGCGAAAGCAAGAAGGCAAAGGTGCAGAGGATTTTTATACCCTACCAGGCGGTAGTTGGGAAGTTGGAGAAACAATAGAACAAACCTGCAAAAGAGAAATTAAAGAGGAATGTGGTATCGATATTACTGTAGGAAAACTTATTTTCTATATTGATACGGAATCAAGACTCGCTTTCTATTTTGCTGGCGAAACTGCGGAAACTAAAGTTGCTTTAGGTGGTCCTGAAAAAGATAGAATGTCTGACCACGAAAAATACGCTGTTGAGTGGATAGAGCTCGAAAAAATAAAAGATTTAACCTTTATTCCAGCACCTGCTAAGGATGCCGTGCTAAAATATCTGGAAAATCTTAATCAACCTGCTTTTTTCTTAACTACCAATAAGTAACTTTTATTTATGATTATTCGTTATCCAGTAAAAGATCACACAATAAGCCAACCATTCGGCAGGGATGCCTCAAATGACCCTATTTATAAGGAGTTTTACGCCACTTTTGACTATAAACATTGTGGTGTGGATTTTCCGATTGCCGTAGGTACTGAGATCTCTGCTTCTTTTACAGGTGTAGTTGTTAGATGTGAAAATCATGTAGGGATGGGTAATGTTGTTGGTGTACGGAACGGTAACATTGTATCTTTGTACGCACATCTGTCCAAAATAACAATGCAACTTGGAGAAATTGTCAACGAAGGTGTTCTGATTGGATACTCCGGATGTACTGGAGAGGCATGCCCTACTCCGCACTTGCATTTTGAACTTAGAGATTTAACAAAACCAACTCTGAAGGAAATGGTTTTTGAACCTCGATTTGACGAAGAGGTATCACAGTGGGTTAGTACTTTTAAATATATTGTTAATAACAAAAACTCTAAAAAAACATTAAAGAGTCTATCTAAAATGTACTTTGGAAATGAAAATAAATGGGAGTTAATAAAAGCTGTTAACGATTACAGTTTCGACGGAGATTGTGTATTAGAAGATTCGTTAACAGTCATGATTCCAAATTTTTAAATTATAATTAATTTAATTCTTTCCCGGTACACAAATGAAAATGCATCTGGTTTACTTCTTGTCTATCTCCGCCATTAACTAATAGTGTATATTCTTTCCAATTAAGCTGCTCGACAATAACTTTTACTGCTTTGAACACTTCGCTTACATAAACCATATCGGACTCTTGAAGTGAGATTATATTTTTAATCTTCTTCTTTGGAACAATTAAAACATGTTGTTCCCAAAACGGTTTGGGATGCCAAAACGCAACCAACTTGTCATTCTCATATAACCGCTTAACAGGCAAAGCACTGCTTAAGGACTCAAAAGTAGTACCCACAATGTAGTCTCCTATCTGTGTTTTGGCCATTGAAAAGAGAAATTTACCGAGATTCATATATAAACATATTATCACGGGCACGGCACTATGATTGTCACTGACTTGAGTTTAAGTACAATTTCATATTCTTTAGGTAAAGCGGTTGCTTAATAAGTGTAAATATTTCCCTTCGTTCCTGGTTTGAGCCAAATCTTAAAATGTGTTTGGCAAAGGTTTTAATATCAATTCCCTTCAATTTTTGCTTTTCTTCTTCATTTCCAGAATCTTCGTTCAAAATGGCTTTAAACTTTGCAAACCGAGTATATTCCTCTTGTAATATTTTGTTGAACTGCTCCTTATC
>DBQJ01000019.1:33941-36051 GCA_002305205.1 candidate division WWE3 bacterium UBA1397
ACATACTTTACCCTATCCCCATTCTTAAGTTGCTTTGTTCTTTCCTCACCTGTTAAGTGAGATCCACATGTTGCGCATCGTATTGTTCGTGTAAAAGGGAAATCGTGTTTTGTGGAATTTGGTTTATCTGAAGTAGCTAGTTTCTCCTGAACTTTATTAAATAGTTCTCTTGTTATTAGTGGTTCGTGTTTGCCTTTATACCATGTTCCGCTTCCAACAGGATATTCAAAATCTCCGCAGTAAAAAGGATTTTTAAGAATTTCATAAAGTCGTCCAAGTGCTAACTTTTTGCCTCGTCTAGATAGAAAGTTTTTTTCTTTGTCTAGATATCTCTTAACAGACCGCCCACTGAATCCACAATAAGCAACTAATTCAAACATTTCTCTTAAAATCGGAACTTTTACTTCATCTAAAACGAGATCGTTAACCCCATTAATAGTGCGATTATGATATCCAAGCGGAGACATACAAGGTCGCCAACCACGTTCGCATTTTGCTCTAATTCCACGTTTTACATTTTCACCTCTATGATCATTTTCAAGTTTTGCTTGCGAGCAAAGAATCATTAACAAAAACTTCTCATTCGGGTTGTTAGAGAAAGTTTGAGAATAAGTTTTTATGTGAAGTAGCTGTTTACGATCCATGAGATCTACCAAAGCGCCAAGATCTCCTGCGTTTCTACTCAACCTATCGGGTGCCCAAGTTAGAATAGCGTTAAACACACCTCTATCAATATCCGCTATTAATTGTTTGTATACGGGTCTTGCCCCTGAAAGTTTGGCAGAATGGCTTTCCTGCCTAATATCTACAATATTCAATCCTTCTTTGTTAGCCTGTTCCATCATTTCCTTGATTTGAGAGTCAATCGACATTGCTTGGCGTTCATCACTTTCGGTAGATTTTCTTGCGTAAAGACAGTATCTTAACTGTTGGTTTTCTATATCTGGCATCTTTATAATTGATGACGCAAACCAACTAAGTAAGCAACTTTATATTAAACACCACTGCAGATTAATAAAATGGTGTATTATAAGCTTATGAATTTACAGATAGAAAAAAGCGAAAAACATTTTTATTTATATTGCGCATTGTTTTACAACAATAATAGAACGATTGATTCTAATGATGTGGTATCAGAAGTAAGTACTAAAGTTATTGAAGTATTATCAGCAATTAATTTTAGAAAAATTGATATGCCAATGCACAGTTATCATTATCTGATGGGCCTATATAATCCTGATGGTTATATTGATAACGGCAATACTATGAAACAACCCCAAGAAATTACTGACTACATCAACGAACTGTCCAATATTTCTCAATTACAAGATCTATTTAAACAACAGGAACCAGAATTGGATCAAAAGCTGAATCGTTATGAAGAAAAATTTGAATATATTACTAAACATTTTAATACCTACTTTGATTTTGAACCAAAAGATAAAACGTTTATATTAACTAGAAATTGGGATGCTTCTGGAAAATGTATAAGTACTAAAGAAGGCGCTCATATCTTAGTCGGATGGAGAATAAAAGGGTTGAATGCAAAACAAATTTTACATGAAATTACTCATTCTTTTATTAGTACTTGTACGCTACCTGTTTATAGTGATATTGAAAATATTCTAAATACAGTTCCTGATTATGTTAAACAATCGTATGCAAATCCAAAGATACTGACAGAAGAATCCTTTATACGAGCACTTGTCGTTTATCTTGATCATTTGGAAGGAGATACTTTTGAGTTTTCCTTAAATGAAGATGACTTATCTATGTATTTACCCTCTAAGTTTTTGGAGAAAATGCAAAAAGATAATATAACTGTAATTTCTCAAGAGTATATTAACAATTTTAGAGTATAAAAAGTAAGGACGAGCCTTATATTTGCATACAAAACTCCTCCTAGTTGGTGACCTACCTGTTAACTATCTTACGCACAGGATTGGTCGTGGGGGCAACGGTCGGTAACGTTCTGACTGCACGAATGCCCAGAGCAATCGGATGAACATCCAGTTGCATGGTTCGGACAGTCGATTGACGCTACCAAACGCGGTTGCCAACGAACGACTTGCGCAAAGTCTGTGACCATGGTCTTTTCTCCTTTCGTTAG
>DBQJ01000015.1 GCA_002305205.1 candidate division WWE3 bacterium UBA1397
GCATTAGCTACATAGCATCTTCCATCTTTCTCACAAGCTTTTCTAACACTACCATCCTCTTCAACTTCATAACTTAAAGCAGGGGGGAAAAAACTCATCAACATACTCCATGCGCCTTTTGTTGTATCCCCTCCGACTATTTTTCCGGAACTGATATCATCTTTAAGAGTATAGGCTACATCTCCGCTGCATGTATATTCATATGTACGGTATCCATAACGTGGCTGGCCTACGTATTCGCAATCGTATGGTGTGGGCATATGAGAATTGTCTATTAATCTTCTGCATTGGGGATCTGTTGTACTCCAGTTTTCCTGACTTACCGGAAATAAAGCCTGCATGTCTACAGTATGATCAAACTCTCCTCCTACTATAACTGATCCCATAAATCTGCCCTCATCATCCACTGATTCTTCTGTACGGTATTTATAACCGGAAGCCCAGTTATAGTTATATTCCTGTGCATTTGCATTATTTATATCAAGACTAATAAACAATACAACCGTTATTAATATTTTTATTATTATATTTTTACTTTTATTCATCATTTGCATTTGCATTATTTATATCAAGACTAATAAGCAATACGGCCGTATGGGCATAGGGGATCAAGCGGATTTAGCTCACAATATCCAGGCTCAGGCTCCTCTGTATCATCACCCGGATCCGGACCATAATAGTCAGTCCCATACACCGCAAGAACGGGATAATCAGTATTATCTATTATTAAATCTTGTGTAAAATCATCCTCTGCTCTTGTGCATAGAGTTTGAACCCCTCCAATTCTCCAATAACCTTTTCCTACCTTTTCTAAAGATACTGAACTGGGCAAAGAATAAAGATCAGGTGACATTTCTCCATATATTTGTTCATTGGGTGCAATAAATCTCTGAACTCCCGGTTCAATCGTCTCTCCCTCTACCGACTTTTCAGTATTCTTAGTGGTTAAATATAAAGCCTTCTGGGCCGAATAAGTATCTTCTCCCGGAAGTATAGCCCCATAGCATGCTTTAAAAGGATAATTACCGGGATTGTTAAGTGAATTTAATCTTCTTGCTTCCTCATCACTTACACACAAGTCATCCCCATCACTATTTACATACGAATCGTTAGTAGGTCTATTTTCAAAATTAACAACCAATTTCTTATTAATGTCATAATTCAAAACTGTACTATAAGGAAACATTTCCCAACCCCGAGTTATGGGCGTAAATATGAGATTCCCTAGTTCATCAAAAAGCGCTAATATCATATCAACATACTCAACAGGCAGGTTTCTCAACTGTTCCCAAAGCAAGTCACCATCGTCTCCCGGTCTCCATGTAATAGAATCGTAAACGGAGAGGGGAAGTCCCCATGCTCTTAATATATTTCTAATGTATTGTCCTCCTACTCCGTACTGAGGAAGAGCTATATTACCTAAATTGTTAAAGTTATATATGTTTACCCTCCTTTGATCATAGTAGGACCTTGTCCATTCCCCCGGCTCAGCTAATTCTATTGCCGGCCCTTTACATCTTAATGGGGGAAAAGGAGAGGTATTACACAATTCGACCATTGCGCTGGGTAGATATGTTGTATCATTAGTACTATCCGTAGAACCCCTCTTCGGAGCACGTGTATCGTAGCACCCCGATGTTCCGCAATTTAAACTTGAAATAGCCTGCAAGGAATACCCCAATGAAGAATGGGTAAATCCTTCGAGGTCTCTCCTTGATAATTCTGTAGTGGTAGGAGGTACTTCTTTACCGTTATCGTTCATAAATGTAAATGTACCGTAGTTTAAATCGCCAAGACCCCAAACAGGATTACCATATTCATCGTAAACATCCTCTACAAGTACACATTCTGCAGTTACTTCTTGCCGCACTTCTGCCCCAACTCTTGAATCATCCAGATCTTCCCGATACAAGGGAATAGATATGGTTTTATCATACTCCTCAGAATCCCCCTCATTTCCTACATCATTTTTATCCTCACAGTTTCTATAAGTTAAACGATCTATATAATTTACAGATGGGGGAGCAGGTATTCTAATACTTGAACCAAAAGCTGTGGCTTCTTCTCTGCTTGCCGGGGTAACGTTTGGTCTGCAGGCAAGAGATACATTAAAGTTAGTTAAAGTACGGGAAGAATCAAGCATATATAGATCTTTTAAATCCTCTCCGCAGAAAAAAGCAAGAAACAGCATTCCATTGGTTCCTTTTCCTTTGGGAGCGGGAATAATGAATTGACCTGTATCGTTAGTTATTGTGTATGTATATAATCCTTCGATCATTCCCGCTATCTCCCCCGTGTTATTAGGATCGCTTCTGAGAGTAGCAAATCTAAGATACTCACCATTATCATCAACTCCCTGAGCATATTTAGCACCAAGATAAACTGCTACTGTAGCCCCGCTAATAGCTTCCTGCACATTCTCAACACCATCCTTTGTATTAATATCTATAGTTTTTGCTGTTCCACATATTGAAATGTGATTCTCTATTAGATTATCAGGGCATGTTCCCGAAACAATATTCGGCACATCAGGAAGAGATATCGTTCTAACAGGAGGAGGATTTCTCTCTAAAGTCGGAGTTGCCCCCGTTGCATAGGATATATTACCTATATTTAAAGATATCTTTCTATCAATGTTATCTTTATTAGCTAAAATACCGGATGAAAACACAAATAATATGAATATATATTGAAAGATATTTAATATATTTTTATAGAATACCTTGCTTCTGTTTAATAACATTGAATAGATTATACTAATAAGTTGCCTTACGTGAAATAAGAACGTATTAAATATATTACATTCAGGTATACCGGTGAACTGTGGTTTTAAACAAAAAGAAGCATGTATAATATCCTCATGCCCACATCATTAGTAGAAACATCAGCAAAAAAGAGCGGGGGAAATAAACTACTTCCTTTTATTTCGATACTGGTATTCTCCTCCTTACTTCTCCCGGCTTTTTTTATTGGATCCGGATCTATATTATCAGCAGAGGATAATTGTAAGAATATTGAAGATGATGATGACCGTCTGGAATGTTATGAAAAAAAAGAACAGGAAACCAGAAATAAACTAAATTCAACCAGAGATAAAATATCTTCTACTCAAAACACAATATCCCAGCTTGCAGGTAATCTGTCTGTTACTCAGGGGGAGCTTAATGAGGTACAGAATAATATAAATGAGATATTAAAGGAAATAGAGGATATTGATAAAAACCTAAATGACAGACAGGATAAATTATCCGATAAGATAGGTTTAAGAAATAAGATAATTAGAAATTATTCCAAGAAAACATTAGTTTCGGATTTAAATATATGGATGCAGGGAGGATTTTCCAGTACTGCTCTTTTTGGTGCATACAATAAAGCAGCAAATAATGAAATGCTAAAGATTATCGGAGCATTAAATTCTGAGATAAGAGAATTTGAGAAGAATAAAAAAGATAATGAAGAATTAAAAAATGATCTGCAGAAAACACAAAATCAGTTAGTAGCATTAAAAAATGATTTAGCAAATAAAAAAAGCTTGGCAGAAAATGAAGTGGAGAAATTAGAAGAAAAAAGCGAAGGATATGAAAAAGAACTAGAAGAACTTCAGGATAAAATATTGGCATTAAAAGACAGCAACGAGAATGGTTCAGTAGGAAATTATGAACCTCCTTCAGTTAAAACTCCTGATCCTCCTTTTTCCGGCAGAGCTTTTGCTGCTTTTAGCTACGGTGCCTACACCCATTACAACGGAATGAGTCAGTATGGGGCAAAGGGAAGAGCAGAGGATGAGCAAGATTACAAAGAAATATTGGAATTCTACTATGACACCGGTGTTACCGATGCTCCGAAGAAAGATAAAGATGCAAAAATAAGCGTTCAAGGTTACAACGAAATGTCCTATCAAAAATACTTATGGGGTATAGCTGAAATGCCAAGCGATTGGCCAATGGATGCTTTAAAAGCTCAGGCAATAGCGGCAAGAACTTACGCATATAGATCAAACAAACCTATATGCACCACCCAAGCATGCCAGGTATTTCTTAAAAGTAAATCCGATAATCCTCCGGATAGATGGAAAGAAGCTGTAGATGCGACAAGTGGAAAAATATTAAAAGATCCTAAAACTTCACAGTATTCCTCAACTACAGGAGGATACATAAACAATGTGGGGTGGGATGCAAAAGATGAATGGCCGGAAGATGCCTATGAAAGAGAAGCTAAATCACCTTGGTTTTATAAAGCCTGGTATACAAAAAGTTATAACGATAGTTCCAGTTGCGGGCACGCCCATCCATGGTTAAACGAAGAAGAAATGGCTGATATTATTAATTCATACATTGTATGGTCTAAAGGAAGCAGTAAAGAAAAGTCACATATTACACCGGTAACAAAAAGCTGTTGGGGAGGGGATCCCTACTCCATTGATAAAATGAGAGAAACAGCGGATAAATATGGAAAATCTTATGATAAAGTTTCCAATGTAAAAGTAAATATAAGCAATGGAGGATATACTTCAGAGGTCATTTTTACAGCAAATGGAAATACCGTATCCATTAAGGGAAGCGATTTTAAAACAGTGTTTAATCTAAGAGCACCCGGATATTTATCTATAAAAAGCAGGTTGTTTGATTTAGAAATGGAAGATTAGATTTATTCTTTTAGCTATATTGGTTTATAATATATGCATGACACATATACTGGGATCCCTGGTAAAAGCACCTAAGCACACCAGCTATGAAGGGAAAGATGCGGATGAAAATATTCTTTATATTATAAGAAGAAGCGTGTGGGTGCTTCTTCCTCCTTTAATATTATTGGGAGCCGCTGTTTTTATACCCACAATAATTCCTCTATTCGCAGGAGGCGATATTACACAAATACTCCATTCCTGGGAGGTTGCTCCGGGATTTGCTACTTCCGTTGTTATATTCTGGTATTTGGGATGTTTCTTCTATCTTCTTCAAACATTAATAATCTGGTATTTCAATGTATTAGTCATAACAAACAAGAAAATTATTGACTTGGATGTAAGGGGAATTCTTTATAAAAATACATCCGAGGCTTCTCTAAGAAACGTTGAAGATGTAACTTCAACCGTAACCGGCACCATGGGTACAGTATTTAATATCGGTACTGTATCCTTTCAAACAGCCGCGGAAGAAAGGGAATTTGAATTTGAATTTGTAGATGATCCTTCAAAAGTTAGAGATATAATCTCAGATTTAGTTATGGAGGTTAAAGGCCATGGGCACAACAATTAATAGTGCTTATAATATGAATATTCTTTCTATATCAAGCTTGTCGGGATTTATCCAAATATTAATCTTAATAGTTATGATCTTATTCGTCATAATATCTTTCCTGGTTACCAGACAGGTTCATATATTAAATAAAACACTAAGCACTCCGTTGAATATATTTTTCTCCCAGGCTGCTTTTATTCAATTAATTATTTCCGGGGTTGTAGTTTTTTTAGCTTTCATTAGTGTGTAATGTATAAATCGGAAGAAATGTTATTCCGATGAAAATAAAAATGAAGAAAAAACTTACAGCAAAAATCCAGCAATTAAACCCGGTTTTACCTCAGTACAGTGAATCCTTTTCAAAATGTCTTATTATAGAACCGGAAACAATGGAAGTGGTTCTAAAAAAAGGTAATGTGTATGCTGTATTTGAAATACAGGGAGACGCCTCTTTTGATACAGAACTTATATCCAAAGTAACTAATGATGTAATTTTTAATTCATACTATCAATCGGAAAGTATATCTCCGGTTCAGGCTATGGAAAAAACTATATCAGATTCAAGAGATAAGATTGCACAGCTTTCAAGTGATATCCTAAGATCAGACCAGCACTCTGTTAAATTTAACACTATCTCCTCTGTTCTATGGGGAAATGTATTATATATTGTTCAGTATGGAGAAATGAGTGCTTTTTTAATGAGAGAAGGAGAAATAAAACCTATAAAAATGGTATCTGAAGGTAATTTCTCTGCTTTTTCTCAAGTTATAAACGATGACGATGTGGTAATTTTTTGTACAAAGAGTTTTGAGAAAGATTTGCCTCCCGATAAACTGCTTACAACCAGTGTTTCAGAACAAACATTAAAACAGAACCAGGCGTGCCTTCTCATAAAAGTAAATATTGATACCTCTATGACTGAAGAGGAAGTAGTTGATTTTGATTTGGAGAAAGCAATTCAAAGATCAAAAGCAAAAGCTACTTCAGATAAATTTTCCACTATAACAAAGGGTGTATTAAATAAAATAAAGGGGGTATTTTCAACTGTCTTTAAATCCAAAAATACAGCTAAAATACCAAGCATAGCTCTGCCTAAAATATCAAAATCTGCAGTTGATCTTAAAAACAAACTAAAAGTTCATCCCTGGATGGTAGTTCCCTTAGTACTTCTAATTGCTCTAATCATTTTAATACCTATTGTCAGAAAGAATATTAATAATAAAAGTAAGGAAGAGGAACAGCAAACTCAAACACCGGCTAACGATATCAATACGGAAATTACTAAACCCGATAATGTAAATACTGAAGAAGATATTCAGAAACAAAAAGAAAATGATGAGAAGTATAAAATAACGAGAATAAACCCGGAAGTATTTTATGATTTAAAAATATCCGATAATACTGCCGAACCTACAGATATAGTATCTTTCCTGGATAAAGTAATCGCAGTTGATAGAACCGCAGGAAAAATATACATCTCAAATATAGCCGAACCTAAATTTACACCGGAAAGCAGTAAATATATTGGGATTAGATCCATATCCAACTC
>DBQJ01000004.1 GCA_002305205.1 candidate division WWE3 bacterium UBA1397
TGTACACATACTGAAGATGAATATAAGAATTCAATAAAAGCTGCTAAAGATGCATTAAAAGAAGTCAGAAAAGATGTGGTTGATATAAAAACATATTATTATACAGATATAAGACCGCATATATTGGAATTCAAACAGCAATTAATTTCCGAGGAGGAATGATATGGATGAAAATATAGAGAATAATAAAAAAACAAATAACACACTACTGATTATTATTTTATTGTTAATATTCGCAGCTCTAGCTGTGCTGGCATTTCTTCAGATTACAAACAGGTTGGATATTAAAGAGCGTGGGGTTATATCAACAGAAAGAAACGAAGAAAGTATTACACAGGAAACCAATCACGGAATATCCTCAGAAAATACGACGGGTAATACTGAACCTAATTTAAATCAAAATATACAGAATGAGAACACAGAAAAACAAGACACAGATAATGATGATAAAAGTATTCAACCAATAATAAAGGATATAGACGATACAATTCAAAAGATGGATTCACTCAACCTTAACGAAGCGGAAACTGATTATGATGAAAATAGCCTAAGCGATCTGGAATAAAAGTAAACTGACATAGTCTATTGTTAATAGAAAATTATATCTTTCCTGTAGTTATTATTGTGTTATACTTTCAGAATGGAAAAAATAAAACACATTGCTGCGTCGGTTCTAAATAAAATAAAAGGTCTTTTTTCTGTTGTTTTCAAAAAGAAAAATATCCCCGATCAGGATAAAAATAACAAGATAGGTGTAATTCTAGTTTTGGCTACTGTTGCAATAGGAATTATATATTACTTTAGATCATCTTTCATATCAGCTACAGTAAATGGACAGCCTATATTCAGACATAAGATTATTAAAACTCTTGAAAGTAAAGGCGGGAAAGAAGAGCTTGAATCATTGATTATGCAAACCCTTATTTATCAGGAAGCAATGAAGCAGAAAATTAACACATCCGACGAAGAAATAAACAAAGAAGTAGAAAATATCAGAAGTCAATTAAAAAATGCAGGGCAGGATTTAGATGCATTACTTGTAGCACAGCAGATAAATATTAAGGACTTTGAGTCTCAGATCAGAATGCAAAAAACTGTAGAAAAACTACTGCAAGATAAAATAAACGTAACAGAGGAAGAAATTAATGCCTTCATAGAACAAAATAAAAGTATGATCCCTGAAAATATGACAGAGGAAGAAATCAAGAATATCGCTATGCAGGATCTTAGATCACAAAAAATGAGTACTGAATTTGAAAACTGGTATCAGCTTGTTAAAACAAAATCTGATATAAAATACCTCGTAGAATATTAATATAATGATCTCCATAACTACCAGAACTAAAGAGTTTATCCAACCTTTGCTTTATAAAGATGATGATAAATCATTAGATACGATAATGTATGTTTGTACAACGGAGATAAATCAAGGACCTTGGCAAAATTGTACTATTATTTCTGCGGACAGGATTAACGGAGAATTTACTAAAACACATGGACATTATCATCAAGAAAATGCTTCGGATGAAACGTATAAAGTACTTCAGGGAAAAGGTGTGTTTGTTCTTCAAAAGAAATTCATTTCTGATGGTAAGTGGGATCAAGGTAGAGTAAAGGAGGTTTTCTTTGTTGAAGCAGAAGAAGGGGATGAGATTATAATAAAACCGCATTGGGCTCACTCATGGTCTAATGTAGGCAAAAACCCTTTAATCGTTCTTGATAACTGGAAAGACGGACATACACCGGATGACTATACCCCGATTATTAAATATAAAGGAATGGCTTATTATCTCATTGAAGATAAAGGGAATATCACATATGTACCTAACAATAACTATAAGGATTTGCCTCAACCTAGATTTATATCCGCTAGAGATTTTGCTATAAACAATTATTAGTTTATAATTTCTATATGGATCAAAACCATAAGAAAATATCTGCCTTGATAGCTTCCGGTTTTCTTATAATTTTGGCGGCAGTATTTATTATCATGATAGATAGGGGAGTCTTTGATAAAAAAAACTCCGAGGAAATACAGAAAAATAGGACAGAGTTAAGACTTGCCAATGAGTAATAAATTCCCCTGCTTAGAAAGATAACAATGAGTGATTATTCCGATATTGATAAAAATGTACTCCCTAAACATATTGCACTAATAGTGGATGGAAATAGAAGATGGGCCAAGGAAAGAGGGCTTTCCGGCATTAGCGGACATAAAGCAGGTGCAGAAAATATAAATAAGCTAGTTAAAACTGCTAAAGAGATGGGTATTAAATGCATATCAGCATGGGTGTTTTCAACTGAAAACTGGAAAAGATCTAAAGAAGAGGTAAAATACCTTTTTGAATTAATGGGAGATACTGTACAGGATTACAGGAATAAATTCTTAGAAGAAAAAAGTAGATTTGTCCACATAGGCAGAAAGGATAGAATACCCGATAAGTTAAGGGACAGAATAATTAATCTAGAAGAGCAAACAAAAAACTTTGATGACTTCACTATGTGTTTAGCAATAGACTATGGGGGACACGATGAACTGGTAAGAACAGTTAATCATCTTAAAGATAGTGGTATTGAGATAAATGAGGAAAATATTGAAAAGAATCTTGATACAGCAACGCTTCCTAAAATAGATCTCATCATTAGAACGGGGGGAGAGGTTAGATTAAGCGGATTTATGTCCTGGCAATGTGCCTATGCTGAGCTATTCTTCACAAAAACACACTTCCCCGATTTTTCTCCCGAAGAACTAAAAAAAGCAGTAGAAGATTTTTCCCATAGAGAGAGAAGATTTGGTGGAGACAGTAAGAAATAAATTAACTGATCCTTTTCATCTTTTTTCTTGTTCTCTTTATTTTCTTTTTATACTGACAGTCTCTTTTCTTTTTTCTGATACTCATATGTTAATAATAAACAATTTGATACTTAAATATCAATCCTTTTGATTACTGATCAACTTTACGGAAAATACAATCCTTTTCTTTACACCATCAACATCAACAATCTCAAGAGATCCGCTGTCTCTATAGTAATCAGCTAATTCAATAGCCAATATTTCCTTATTTTCTTTTAATTGTTTCCTAAGATCCTTTAGTTCCGTATCTATTGCCATAATGTTAGGCATTGATTTAACCCTTTGCTTTCTCTCTTTAGTCTGTTCTTTAAATTTCTGCTCTTCTTCCTGTACTTTCTGGTAATCAGAATTATCCTCAAGTGATTCTTGGAATACATTCCTAATTTTATTTATTTCACCTTCAAGATCAGATATTATTTTTAATCTCTTTTTTACTATTTCTACACTCATAATTTTCCTTTGCCAGGAATTTATACTATCATAAGCCAAAGAAAAAACAAACCATATATGATTATACTAAAAGGAAATAAAACAATAGAAATAGATAGAAATACACTCTCTTCCTATATAGATAAATACACCAATGTAGTAATAGATCTGGGAACAGGGGATGGAAAATACGTATTAAAAAATGCGCAGAGTAACAAAAATACACTATATATAGGGATAGACCCTTCGGAAAAACAACTAAAAGTATCTTCCAGAGATATACAAAGAAAGAAAATAAATAATGCTATACTGGCAGTTGGTTCTATTGAATCTCTTCCCCCTGAACTAAAAAATACAGCGGATAAGATAGTAATTAATCTTCCTTGGGGCACTCTTCTGGAATCTATATCCAAACCTATAGATGGAAAAATTAATAAAATAATTGAATTAATGAAAGTAGGAGCTGTTCTGGAAATAATATTCGGATATTCGTCTTTTCTGGAAAAAAATGAAACGAGAAGACTTGGTTTAAACGATATGAGTTTAGAATATATAAATAATATATTAATACCCAGGTATAAATCATTGGGATTAAATATTAATAGATGTGAGGAATTTAATAACAATGAGAATAGTATAAATACTACATGGATGAAGAAGTTATTATATCTGCGTAATAAACACAATATAAGGGAAAGGAACATCTATTATCTTAGTTTCTCTAAGAATAACTAAACTATACTTCATCATAGATATTTCAAATTCTATCCTGTGATAACATTATAAATATGAAGATACTACCCTTTGGTATACGTGAATTACCTCAGTCACCTTCTTTGAGAAAATTAATCGGACCTAGTTTTATTCTTCTTAGTATGGGGTTGGGAAGCGGTGAAGTAATTCTTTGGCCTTATCTTGTATCTAACTGGGGATTCGGATTAATCTGGGGGGTATTAGTAGGACTAACTCTTCAGTTCTTTATGAATATGGAAATAGAAAGATATTCATTAGCAAGAGGGGAAAGTATATTTGTAGGGTTTGCCAGAAAATCTAAAATATTACCCTACTGGTTCATATTTTCTACGTTCATACCCTGGATGTGGCCGGGACTGGCAGCATCTTCTTCCACATTCATATCAACATCTTTTGGTATACAAAATACTAAGATATTAACCATTGGCATATTATTGCTCATAGGATTTATACTGTCATTGGGGCCCGTATTATATAAAACAGTTGAAACTACTCAAAAGATTCTAATTACAATTGGAATACCTCTCATAATATTAATTGCATTATTTATTATTGATAAAAACGATGTAAATGCATTAATAAACGGTCTTAGAGGAATAGGAGACGGTTATAGATTTATACCTCCAGGAATGTCGTTATTTTCTTTTTTGGCTGCTTTAACCTACACGGGGGCCGGTGGCAATCTTAATCTAGCTCAATCTTCATATATAAGGGAAAAAGGATATGGTATGGGTGTTTACACAGATAAAATTAGCGGTTTGTTCTCTTCAAAGAAAGAAGATATTACCCTGTGTGGCAATAAATTTGAAATAAATCCGGAGAATATATCCAAGTTTAAGAAATGGTGGAAAAATATTAACATTGAACATTTCTCATTATTCTGGGTTATAGGTATATCAACTATATTTATATTATCCCTTCTATCTTACGCAACTACTTATGAGGCTAATTTTAAACCTGAAGGGATAAATTTTGCTATTTTAGAAAGTCAAATAATTTCAGAGGTTGTTGGTTCGATTGTGGGAACCATATTTCTAGTTATTTTAGGTTTAATGTTATTTGCTACTCAATTATCAGTAATGGATGCAACGGGTAGAATTAATTCTGAAAACATTGCGTTAGCTTCAAGAGGCAAGATTAGTGAGAAGAAAATACCCTATGTTTACTACTCAGTTCTTTGGATGCAGATTATCATTGGTATTTTAATTTATCTTTTTATCTCTCAGGAACCCCTTCAATTAGTAATTATATCTGCAGTATTAAATGCATTTACTATGTTTATCCATGTAGGATTAACTTACTGGGTAAACTACTCTACTCTGGAAAAACCACTAAGACCGGGTATATTCAGAACACTTATGATGATTTTTACCTTTTTATTCTATGGGGGATTTAGTATTTACGTATTGATAAATAACATCATAAAAATATAAAACAATGGTAAAATATTTCACATACGGCGGGGTGTGGCGCAGTTGGCTAGCGCGTTCGCATGGGGTGCGAAAGGTCGCAGGTTCAAGTCCTGTCACCCCGACCAGAATGGGCATGGCGCAGACCACCATGCTTAGAATACCCTTTTAAGTCTTGATAAAACCCCAGTTCGTTTTTCAACTTCCGAACCGCTGTTTAGCCTAATTTGGCTTGATTTCCACGTACTCCAATGTAGGTTGTATTAAAAATAACCACTCATTGGATACCTGTGGTGACTTGTTTTTGAGGGAATTAACCTAGGGG
Source organism: candidate division WWE3 bacterium UBA1397 (assembly GCA_002305205.1). Lineage (GTDB taxonomy): Bacteria > Patescibacteriota > WWE3 > UBA101185 > UBA10185 > UBA1397. The sequence goes on from DBQJ01000004.1 coordinate 5,771, forward strand.
ATGTGTGTAAACTGTCTTATTATGTATAAATAATGGTAGTTTTAATGTTTCTACTGCTTCTAGTTTTTCTTCTTTAGTTCCGTTGTATAGAGTGTATTTAAGATATTCAGTGAAGGTTACTTTCTCTGATATGTGTATGTCTTTACTTGCCAGTAAGGATTCTCTTAGTTTTGTGTATTTGTCCATCCTTCCCCTTATCATACTGTTTAGGTAAAGGTTAGAATCCCTTTTGTTTTCTATTAATCCTACATAGTTAATTAGTTCTCCAATCAATTCGTTTTCATTTACATAAGGTTCTTCACAATTTGGATCTATTTGTCGTGAACATCTGTAATAAGTGTATGTTCTTTTTGTTCCGCTTTTTAAGCGTTTTACCTTCTGCTCTCCAACAAAATTAGCTCCACAGTAAGCGCACTTGAAAGCGTGTTTAAATAAGAAGAAAATCGAACCCCATTTTGCTTTTTTGGAAGTAATTAATTTCTTTTGAACCTTATCAAATAGCCACTTTTCAATTATTGGTTCGTGCGCTCCCTTATACCACTTTCCGCTACCTCTTGGATACTCAAATTCCCCATAATAAAAGGTGTTTTTCAACGTTGAGTAGATCATGCTTAGGGGTATCTTTTTGCCTGTCAGCTTCCTTAAATTCTTATCGTGCTTTAAATGATCTCTCAGATCTCTCCCACTATAGTTACATTCAGCTACAAGCTGAAATAATTCCTTGATATAAGGCGCTACTTCTTTATCCAACATTATTTTCTTTGTACCTTCATGAGAATAGTTGATGTAGCCGAGTGGTGCCGGACAAGGTCTCCAACCCATCTCGCATTTATTTCTGATTCCCCTCTGTACGTGTAATGATCTATTATCATTTTCTAATTTCGCCTGTGAACAAAGTATCATAAGTAAAAACTTCTCATTAGGATTGTTTGAAAATGACTGCGAGTAGGTTTTTATATGTACAAGCTTCTTACGATCCATCAGATCTACTAGACTACCTAAATCTCCCGCATTTCTGCTCAACCTGTCAGGTGACCATGCCAGGATTCCATTAAACTTCTCAAGGTTTATTTCTTTTAAAATCTCTAAAAATACAGGGCGTGTCCCGGATATTTTTGCACTATGAGACTCTTTCTTAACTTCTACTATATTCAAGCCTTCCTTTTCCGCAAGTTCTTGCATCTCACTAAGCTGAGATTCTATTGATCTGGCTTGACGCTCGTCACTCTCTGAGCTTTTTCTTGCATAAAGGCAGTATTTTATGTCTTTTTCGTCTTTTGCCATCTACACAATGGATGACGCAAAAATAATTCCTAATCTACTTGTTGAAAACAAAAAAGCCTTTGTACACGAGAGGAGTCCTATCTCTCCTCATTTTCTGTATACAAAGGCATTTCTGTGCTCAAATCTTTTATTTAAGCTCAAAACATATCATAAATAATTATGAAATCTTTCGAACTCGGGAGATATTAAAGTTTAGGCGGATGCCTTCTGCATTAATACCTCCCGGTAGAGATTCAAATTGCTTTCCACATAAGTTTCAGTTGTTTTGTGGTAACACAACGCTACCGTTATCAGCTTATTTTGCTAATAACTTATACAGTAGCTTTCATAGTCTGCTTTGGTTACACGGGTTGTGCTTTTTCGCGGACGAGGTCGCCATCTTTGTTTTCAAAAGAGGTTTTATCACCAGCGATACGATGGTGGCTTCGGCCATGGTCGTGATGTCCAGGAATCGAGAAATCGATGACCCAAGTGTCCGAAACGACCTTGAACAGCCCACCCCAGCGCATTCCATGCCCATCTCCGTAGTCAAAGATCTGTTCTAGCCCCTCGGTTCGATCAACGTACACACCAGATCGGGCGTTGTACGAGATGTGCATTAGCACATAGACTTGCCCGGGGCTCAACTTGAACATGCCCTCGGCTGCGGAGCGCATACGAGCGCGTGAGGGTAGCGAGAACTTGATAAAGTCCCCCTGTGCAATACCTTCGTTGACTTCCTGATCGTCAATTCTTACATCTCCCTTATAGCACCATGCTGGTGATCGTGGAACAAGAATTGTCGCAGGTCCGAGTTCACGGCGAAGAGCCTCCTCAGCAGCTTTTGCGGCTTCGAGATCGGCTTTTTCTTGCGCTAACCTCTTAGCCTCAGCTTCGATGGCGGCCTGTTCTTCGGCTGTGGGTACGAGAGTGGCGGAAGTTACCTTCGGCCCCTTGTCACCTTGAGAAATTTGATGAACCTCAACCTCACGGTTATTCAGATCCACCCCACGTCCCTGGCGAGGTTCAATCGCAGTTACGTGCAGGAAGGCATCTTGCCCGTTTGTGCGAATGAAACCAAACCCACGTTCCGAGTTCCAACGAAAAATTTTACTAGCCATTTTCTTTTTCTCCTTTTCTAAGTGGGCGAAACGGCCATGCCCTGATTGTGTGATTGGGTGCTTATCTCCCATACGAAGCAATGTACCTACAAGTATTTATAAGCACGTCGCCTCGTACGGGTTTGTAACCAATAGCAGGGAGTTTATTAGACAATTAAGAGTCTTGATTGCCTAATTGCTCCCTAACTATTTATTTATCAATGTTCTCCTGCTTTCGTCTTACCAAATAATATGGAAGACTCATCAGTCCAGCTAGGCTGGAGAGCAGAACAAGATACGCATCCTAGAGGCCAATTTGAAATTTATTTGATTTCAAATTATAGGAGGTGTTCTGCTGCTTGTATCCAATTTAGGGTTTCCCAGAGCTAGTATGTACACTTTAAGCTATTCCCGAGTAAGTATCTTTCGATCTTACTACCGTCAATAGCGCCTATCAGCAAGCTGATGAGACAGTCTTGAGCTTTTCATAGGGATCCATGTTGGAAGCAATCAGTGGCTAGTGCTTGGCAACTAAAACTTTGTTGCCGCGTCCATCGTCATACCACACCTCGCCAAACTTGTGAACCACAACGTGGAACACAATGAGGTATGCCCAGACCGCCATCGGGCCGGTCAAGACGATTTCGCCGCGATCCTCGGCAGGAGTTGCATCAACAATCTTCTGAGCATTCCGCCCAACGATGTTAGATGCCTCGGTAGGGGACGTCAGCAACGTAGTGCGACCACCGACCTCACCGATCTCACAGCCTTCATACAGTTCCTTGTTGTCCAAACCCAAATTGATGTTAGCCATTTCAAACCTCCTATGGTTTATGATTTTTTTCCTACCCGGCTAAGGCTTTGAGAAATTCATTTGAATATCTCTAGAACTTGGATAACGTCCTACCTCACTCGAGGAACCAACCCACAATAGCTTATGAGCTAATTCCTCAAGTGAGGAAATAATAGATGCGTATCTTGTTTTCAAAGTGCCTACATATAGTAGATACACTATAGAGACCTGTTAGACTTGCTTATCTAACAGCTAGCAGGGCTATAAGCCATACAAGTCGGTAGACAAACAAAAAAGCCAGAATCTAGTAACAACAAATGTTCCCACCAAATTCTGGGAGGTACCCGATAAACTAGA
>DBQJ01000018.1 GCA_002305205.1 candidate division WWE3 bacterium UBA1397
GCCTCCGTTTAACACACAGGTCGTACGCGTGACCCCCCTACCAAGAAAAGAGGTGATATATGTGGCAAGAAAGAAAGAGTTAACCAAAGCTGACCGAATTAATGCAGAAGAAAAAAGACTTAGAACTATTTATAAAAACATAGACAAAGATAACAAGGCAATTATTGATGGTCTTATCCAAAGAGCTGCATATATGCGGGTTACCTTAGAGGACTGGGAAAAAGATATTGATACCAACGGATACATAGAAATGTTTACTCAATCGGAGAAAACCGCACCTTATGAGAGGGAAAGACCTGTTATTCGTTTATATAATACCATGAACAAGAATTATCAGAGCATAATAAAACAGTTATCTGATCTGGTGCCAAAATATGAACCTGAAGTAAAAGATGATGGATTTGATGATTTTGTAGGTGGTAGAGATGATTAAATATCCACTTGATTATAATCCGATAATTGAATATTGGAAATTAATTGAGAGTGGCGCGGAAGTGGTTTCTGATAAAGTCAGGAGAGTGTACAAACAACTTGTTTTTAACTTAACTGATGGAAATAGTGAATGGGAGTACAATCCTAAGAAGGCTAATCATATTATAGAATTCATAGAAAATTACTGTAAGCATAGCAAAGGGAAATTAGGTGGAAAGCCTTTTATCCTAGAGTTATGGCAGAAAGCGATGTTGGCAAGTGCGTTTGGATTTGTACATAAAATCGATGGTACTAGAAAATACAGAGAAGTGTTATTAATAGTAGCTCGTAAAAACGGAAAAAGCACTTTGGCTGCTGCTGTAGGGTTATATCTGCAAATAGCAGATGGTGAACCCGGAAGTGAAATTTTTGCAGTGGCTACAAAAAAAGACCAAGCCAAGATAATATGGCTTGAAGCAAAACGCATGGTGAAAAAATCACCTGTATTGTTAAAACGAATCAAACCACTTGTAGCAGAAATGGTTGCCGAATTTAATGATTCATTCTTTAAGCCTCTTGGTTCAGACTCAGATACACTTGACGGTCTAAATGTTCACGGGGCGTTATTGGATGAAATTCATGCTTGGAAAGATAAAAATTTATATGATGTCATAGTTGACGGAACTACTGCAAGAGAACAGCCGCTAATATTTATAACCTCAACGGCAGGGACAATACGTGAATCAGTATATGACCTAAAATATGATGAGGCTGTTAATATAATAAACGGATATAACGACCCTAATGGGTACAAAGATGAAAGAATTTTACCGATTATCTACGAATTAGATAAAAGAGAAGAATATCTAGACCCTAAATGTTTTAAAAAGGCGAATCCAGGCATAGGAACTATAAAAAGCCTAGACCAGTTACAAAGTAAAGTTAATAAAGCCAAGTCAAATCCTTTACTGGCTAAAAATTTACTATGTAAGGATTTCAACATAAGAGAAACGTCAACGGAGTCCTTCTTGACGTTTGACCAGCTTAATAATACAAGCACTTTTGATATTAAGAAACTCAAGCCTAGATATGGGATTTTTGGTATAGATTTAGGGTCCACGACTGACTTAACTTGTTGTACTTGTATATTCAGAGTACCAGATGATGAAATATTATATACTATCCAGATGTACTGGCTCCCCTCTGATTTATTAGAAAAAAGAACTGAAGAGGATAAAATACCGTACACGACATGGTATGAGCAAGGCTTGTTGAGAGTAAGTGAAGGGAATAAGGTAAACTATAAAGATATAACAAAGTGGATGTTAGAGATACAAAACGAACTAGACATTTATGTTTACAAAATAGGTTATGATAATTGGAGTTCAACCTACTTAATAGATGAATTAGAACAAACCTTTGGCAAGGTCACAGAACCAGTAATACAAGGTGCAAAGACATTTTCTAATCCGTTGAAAAGAGTACAGTCGGAATTAGAATCTAAAAAAATAAACTACAATAACCACCCAATATTAAAGTGGAATATGTCAAATAGTGCTGTAAAAATTGATAGAAATGACAATTGGGCGTTAGTAAAAACAAGTAACCCAAGGCGTAGAATTGATGGATTTGCCTCTTTTATGGACGCGTTTATTGTATACGAAAAATACTATAACGACTATATGAATATTATCTAAAATATGGTATAATATATATGTGGGATAGGGTAGCTCCCGATAAGTGAAGTATTCCGAACTTCATTTCCCACTCAAGTTAAATCGGACAAGCACTACGGAGGTGTATTTATTATGGGTAAAACTAAAACCAATGAAATGTTTTTACATGAAATTGAGGGCAAAAATAACAAAATCAATATTATAGGCAATTATATTAATGCTAAAACTAAAGTGGCAGTAGAATGTAAAAAGTGCGGACATAAATGGGAAGCGTTGCCGAGCAATTTATTAAAAGGTCATGGTTGTGGTAAATGCCGAAATAAAAAGATAAAAGAAAAAAACGCAAAAACCCAAGAGGAGTTTATCAAGGAGCTAGTGGCAATATCTCCAAACATAATTGTTTTAGGAAAATATATTAATGCTAGAACTAAAATAAAATGTGAATGCAAAGTTTGTGGGAAGATATGGTCACCTATCCCTGATAGCTTAGTGAGAGGTCACGGATGCCCAAGATGCTCAGCTAAAGATGCTGGGGATAAGATGAGAAAATCACACGATGAATTTGTTAAAGAGTTGTATCAAATAAATCCTGATGTAGAAATAATTGGAAGGTATTACAACGCAAAACAAAATATTCTTTGCAAATGTAAAATACACAATGTAACATGGGAAACACAACCAACTCACCTGCTAAATGGCACGGGATGCCCTAAATGTAAAAAAGTTTATCGCAGAAGTCAAAATGAGTTCATTAAAGAGGTCTATAATATTTGTGGTGATGAATATACAGTCCTAGGCGAATTTAAAACTACAAGTGATAATATTTTGATGAGACACAATGAATGCGGAAACGAATATTATGTAAAACCTAATAAATTTTTAACTGGTAGAAGATGCCCGGCATGTTTTGCAAATCATAAAAAGACAAAAGAACAGTTTGCACTTGAATTAAGCGAAGTAAATTCAGATATAGAAGTAATAGGAGAATATACCGACTATCATACTAACATCAAAGTGAAATGTAAAATTTGTGGTTCTACATGGGATACAGCACCAGCAACACTAATGCGAGGTTCTGGATGTCCAGAATGTAAGGCTTCCAACGGAGAACAAGAAGTTTCTAGGGTACTAAAGAAACATAATTTGAAATATTTTACTGAATATAGATTTAATGATTGTAGAAATCAAAAACCATTGCCGTTTGATTTTTATTTACCTGACAAAAATGTATGCATTGAATATGACGGCGTGCAACATTTTAAACCAAGCAATTTTTTTATACGTGAAGGATATGATTTTAATTATAGAAAACGTAATGATAAAATTAAAAATAATTACTGTAAAGAAAAGAATATAAAGCTTATAAGAATACCTTATACGATAGAAAACATAGAAGAATATTTGCAACAACAATTAAGCATCTCATAAGAGGTGCTTTTATTATACTTAATTTAAGGAGGTGAAAAATTGG
>DBQJ01000023.1 GCA_002305205.1 candidate division WWE3 bacterium UBA1397
TCACGCGGGGTTTGATCACCCATTGAAGATTCCTGCCATACAACAGGGGCGTCTTTGAAGAATTCTCCGGCTAAATGAATTGCTGATTCAAAATATCCTCCGGGGTTTCCTCTTACATCGACTATTACTGCATCTAATTCTTCCATTTTGACATTGGCTTCAGCAACTGCTTTATCCCAATCAGTATTCGTTTCATTTCCAAATCTTCCCACCCTTATATATAAGGTGCCGTCCCCCTTATCCTCCCAGCTGACACTTGATATCTTTATCAACCCTCTGGTAATAACAAGCTCTCTCGGATCCTGATTATCTGTCTGCAGGGTTAGTTTTATCTTGGTTCCTGATGGTCCTTTTATTTTTGATACAGCATCGGTTATAGACATCCCCAAAGTTATTTCTTCCTCAATTTTTAATATCTTGTCGCCTGATTTAACTCCGGCTGATTTTGCAGGTGATCCGTCCAAAGGAGCTACTACTACCAATATTCCGTCCTTAATACCTAATTCAGCCCCTATACCTTCATATTTTCCGTTTAACGCGCTCATTACTGTATCGTTTGTCTCCGGGGGAAGATACGATGTGTAGGGGTCTCCCAGTGATTCAACCATTCCTGTGATAGCTCCCCAGAGCATTTTCTGTGCGTCTACAGGCCTATCCAAGTAATTCTTGCTTACCAAATCCCATACCTCCCAAAAACGCCCGAAATCTATCTTTTTATCAGGGGGGTATCTATTAATTATTTCTACTTTCGGGGGGTTTTTCTTTACTTCAAAAATATATCCCCTCTTCCCCATGTAATGACCTCCATAGAAAAATCCTATGGCTATCAATACTGTTATTAAAAATCTTTGAAATTTTTCCCAGGCACTCATAATTTACTTTCCTATTCAATAAGAAAGAAGTTTGGTAATTTTACCTCTGCCGTATCATTTTCATTATTGAACTTTACAAATATACTAGAGTCTTCAACTCTGTCAACTGTTCCTATCTTTCCAAAGTTGGGGGACTGTAATACTATAACATCTAATCCGGGTACTACTTCTCTAATGATATTTAGTTCTGTAACAGATTCATTTAGAATATTTTCTTCTTTCTTTTTTTTCTTGTTTTTACTGCTCTTATTATCATTATTTACATCAATCTTAGAAGAAGAGATGGTTTTTTGATCTTCAGGTGACATTGGTATACGAAGGATATTGCCCTCTCCTTGAAAAAATACGTGTCTGTATGATATTGAACTTAGAAACCTATATATCGGATCGGGAGTTTCCAGCACACCAAAGCCTGATATAACGCCAAAACCAAGCCCCTTACTCTTTGCGTAATTAAAAGTACTTCTGTGTGCACTACCTGCTAATACTGCTACAGTCCCCATTTCGCATGCTCTTTTCACTACTTCCAGATCTGCAAAATGTCCTACGTATACAATTTTGCCGAGATTGTTTTTAGAAAAACTTTCTAAGTAGTATTTCTCTAATATTTCCATAGGATTTGGAAATACAACTAATTCCCCGGATACATGTACCTCTGTGCTGGCTGCAAAAAGAAGATCCCGGGTTATAGTGCTAATCAATACCGATCTCTTTTCATATACCTTTTGCACCTTACCCCAAGTACCTGACAAAAGAACATATTTGCTTTCAGCTTCGTCAAAAGAATATCCCCCTCTGCTGTTGTCTATCTTGGATAAATTTCCATTGTACGGGGATTGAATATTTTTGGACTTAAGTTTTCCCAACACGGATCCTGCATAGTAGAACTTTCTGTCTGTTTTAAAATTATCAGGTTTAAACGAGGAAGGATAAATAGTTCTTCTTTGGGAATAAACACACTCGCCTATTTTATCAAACGGTCTTACTTCATCCCCCTCTTTGATAAATATTTCTCCGGCAGAAGGAAGAGCTCTTTCTATGTATGTATCTTTATTATCGGTTAGTTTTTTTAATACTGGGGCGTACATAAAGATAATTGCCTTACACAGCTGTTGAAATATCTTGGCTGTGAAGAAATTGTATACTTTTTATCTCTGGTATCTACCATTAATCCTACCCTACCCCCTAATATATTCTTCTCAAAACTTCCCAATGTTCCGTTTTTAATCTTAGCCTTAACAACTGAATCAGAAGATACCGGAACCTGATAGAAACTATCCTTTTTAATATCAAAAAATTGTTTTGTATCTAAATCAGATATAAGCAGGCACTCTGTGTCACCCGGAGAGTTTATTAAAGTTCCTATCTGTTCCAAATGTTCTTTATACTCAAATATAAAGTCCGATTTATATCTCTTAAGAAGAAGGGAGAGCGGTATATAATTCTTACGGTCTATATATATGGTGTAAATACCTGGCTTTTTAATCAAATCTAATATTAATATCCAATCCAAATATTCATATATATCCTTAGGTCTTGAGAATCTGCTTCCCGAGAATGTCAATACTCCTGATTGAGGATAACCTAAGTCCAATCCGCCTATCTTTTCAGATAAATATCTGTCCAGAACTGTCTTTGTTGGAAGATCCGTAGGTATTAACTGCGGATATATTGCTAAATTTGCCAATTCATTACTCTCCCCTTCCTCTATACCTTGTTCTTTTTTATTACATACCTCGTATGAGAGAAAAGCATCTTTTGTCATAACAGAGAAATCATTAATTATGAAAGGAAATATATCTTCCGTATCTTGAAGAAGGGATATAAGTTTTGAAGTTAATTTACTCTCTAAGCCAATTCTGGGTGATTCCAAAAAACCTGTGGATATTATTTCTATGTTATTTAATTTCTTCTTCGTTTTCAGGGAAAATTCCTTTAGTACACACTCTATAAGTGATTTGTTAAATGTTTCCTCATTACATTGATTGGAAAATACCTCAGAAGAGTAAATATATGGGAAATTCCTAAATAATAATTCATTTGTATCCGTAAGAAGTGCAAACGAATTATCCGATACATCAAAATAACAGGATAATATGGGCAAGGCATAAGACATGAATATATATTATCAGATAGCGTGCCTGTCTGTATATTGCAAAAGACCCATGTATCTTGCTTTTTTTACTTCAATAGAGAGCATACGCTGATTTTTAGCTGTTAATCCGGTATATTTCTGGGGAAGTATTTTACCTCTGTCGCTGATAAATCTCCTCAATACCAACACTTCCTTATAATCCGGTTTGGTTTTTGTTTGAGAAAAATAGTCACCCGAAGGTTTATTTGAAACCATTCTTCTCTTTCTATTGGTCGATGTTTGTTTTTTCTTTTGCATCATATGTATTCCCATACTCACCTGCACTCATAGAGTGCAGGTGTAGAATTCATGTTACTTTGAAGATGAACCTAAATCATCTAAGTTAATATCATCTAAATCTATATCTTCGGATGGAATCTCCTCTGCTGAAGATTCTGACTGACCTTCTATATCTAAATCCATATCTTCGGACCCTTCCCCGTCTTTTTTAGGGGTAAGAAGTATCATATCTTCAATAATTATCTCTGTCTTATATTTCTTAACACCTCCGTTATCTGTCCAATCTCTGGTCTGAAGTCTTCCCATAACATAAACCTTTGTTCCTTTCTTTAAAAGTTGTCCGCAAATTTCTGCTAGTTTATTCCATGCAACTATGTTGTGAAAATCAACAGATTGTTTTCTTTCCCCTCCGACAACCCATTCTCGGTTTGTCGCTATAACAAAACTTGCTACTGCATTTCCCTGAGGAGTGTATCTCATCTCGGGATCTCTGGTTAAGTTGCCGATCAACTGTACCATGTTAAGATTTCTTGATGCCATTCTTGCTTCCTCCCTATTTTCAGCTCTTGGCTGTAATTAAATACCTCAATAAACCGTTCAATATGTTTAATTTATCTTTAAACTTAGAAATGGAGTTTGAATCCATGCCAAATTCCAAAACATCATAATATCCTTCCTGTGTATTCTTTATCATGTAAGCAAATTTCCTCTTCCCCCAGTATTGATCTTTGGTAATTTTTCCTCCCATAGAATCAATAAGTTCTTTCACTTTGGCTGAGAGATTCTTAGCTCCCTGATCCCCTAAACCAATCTTATATATTGTCATAATCTCGTATTGTTTCATTTTAAAGACGATTATATATTAATAACTGTGCATGTCCACCTATTAACATCTAATGTAAATAGAATGTAAAGCCCAAAGAATATACAAAAAATGAAGAGCAAATGCAATAGTTAGGCTAAACCGAGAATCTGAATTCAACAATATCCCCATCTTTCATTATATATTCCTTGCCCTCTAAGCGTATTTTACCCAGTTCTTTTGCTTTCTTAATAGATGCTATGGGAAATAATACTTCATAATTTATTACTTCCGCAGATATAAATCCTCTTTCAAAATCTGTGTGTATTACACCCGCTGCTTTAGGTGCTTTAACTCCTTTGGATACCGTCCAAGCACGTACTTCTTTAGATCCCATGGTAAGGAAAGATTGTAAACTAAGTATTTCATAACCTTTCTTAATTATCTTATCCAACCCACTTTCTTCAATTCCCAGCTCTTTCATAAAAATTTTCTGTTCTTCTTTTTCAAAACCTGATAATTCTGACTCTATTTTTGCTGAAATTCTTATAGTTTCATGTATTTTTATCAAGTCTCCATTACCTACTTTAAGATCGTTATGAAGTATATTTGTGTTCAATTTATCCTCATCTACATTTAGAACATAGATCATGGGTTTTAAAGTCAAAAGATTCAAATCCTTCATGATCTCTTTTTCTTCCTCAGACCATATGACACTTGCAGCAAGTTTTCCATCATTAAATATCTGTCTTAACTTGGCATATATAGGTGATTTTTCTGATTCCTCTTTTGTCTTCGGAAATTTATAAGCATTGCCCATTTTCTCAATTCTGTTCTCCAAGGTCTGAGCATCCGCAAGAATGAGTTCTGTATTTATAATTTGTATATCTTCTTCCGGATTAACTGCACCTGCTTTAAT
>DBQJ01000002.1 GCA_002305205.1 candidate division WWE3 bacterium UBA1397
GGGAAGTTTGCTAAATAGTTGCTTATCCATTTATTTATATAAAGAAAGTTTAAATAAGTATCTCCCTTGTTTATTATTGGTTGTATCATGGCAATATCGTGAGCAATAAAAATATTATGTTTTTGACTAGGCCACAGTAGATCTTTTTCGTCAATATATATGTTGGTGCATATTTTCCCTTTCTCGCCATCAATATTCGGAAATTTTCCCATTATTTTTAGAATCACGGTAGTAAAAAATCTTGTTATCCATAATCTGTTTTTTTCTGTAATTATAATCAAATCTATATCAGCGTTTTTGCCTGGGCTATAGGCGGCTATTGATCCTGTTACTCCTATCATTTTAGTCCAGGGAAGACTTCCGATAATTTTAAATACCCTGCTATTCTTCTCCAGTATTTTCTTTGTTATTTTTTGTTGTGTTTCCCAATCAACAATAGAAATACCCGGCAGGAAATACTTACCATCCTTTTCTTTTATAAATTTTCTATACAATAGATGTTCAAGTGATTTATTAATTAATCTGGATGAGAATACATGATCGGATATTAAAAAAGTCTTAAGCTGATATTTACTGAGCGGGTATTTGAATATTGATCTGTAAGCCAGGGTTTTTTTTATAGCTAATTCACAGTTGTATTTAGAATTATTAATGTTTTCTCCCTGTTCATAAGACATTTTAGGATGCTAAGTCTAGAGCTTGATTAACTAAATAGTCTGCTTCAGAATTCTTTTCCCTTGGTATGTGCACATATTCTATACTACTAAATCTTCTCTCTAATTCTTTAATTTTTTTCCATAAGGTTTTAATATTTGGATTTTTAACCTTATATTCACCATTCATTTGTTTAACTACGAGCTCACTATCAAGAAAACAAGAAACATTTAAACCCATCTTCTTTTCTGCCGACTTTACTTTAAAATGCTCAACTAAATACGATAATCCCTCTAACAATGCTTTGTATTCTGCATCATTGTTAGTAGATATTCCTATGTATCTACCTATGTTATATATTTTTTTTCCTGATTTTTCTTTTATAACAACACCTATAGCGGCAGGACCGGGATTTCCCCTGGATCCGCCATCAGTAAAAATCTCTATTTCCATTTCAGATATTCCTTTATCGACAATACAAATGCAGTAAATAATTTAGCGGATACTATTCCCGCTATTGCACATAACCACAATGGTTTATAGTCTTCTTTAATTATAGGACTGTCGCTGATTTTAAATATTCCTATCATAGGGTCTCCATTTTCATTCATCGCTTTATTCTTTTCTATTGTAGTGTCGGATAATGTGTTCCATATATTTCTTGCAGTATTAATATTTGTATTTTTTACGGCTAATGTGATCAATTGCGGACCTGTTTTATTTACTTTTACTGAAGAGTCCAGTTTTCTTAAACTTATTGTATCTGTAGGAAGGTCTTGTTTTGATAAAGTAATATTTTTAACATCAGTGCTTTCCATTAAAGAAGCTATAGTATTTGTTGCAGATAAAGCAGTTTGTTGAGCATAATATCCTTCATACGTAAAATATTTGAACTTAGTAGTATCAACAGAACGTGAGATATAAAAAGAACCGGATGCTGTATAGACATGGGGAAGAAGATAATAACCTGTTCCCAGCAAAGCTCCTAAAAGAGCAGATATCCAGAAATATTTTTGTTTTTTATTTAGTTTATCTATTAGTTCTTTTAACTCCATACTAAAGGTATTATACAATAAATATATCCGTAAACTTACGTTCTATTCCTTGTAAAATAGTATGAATATAATTATACTGTTACAGTAGCAATATTAGTGTTTTTACTGCCCATGTCGCCTAAAAAACAAACAATTAAAAAAAATTCACTGACCCCTACGATTCTTATATCCGGTGGTGCAGGTTTTATAGGTTCTCATGTTTCCGAGCATTTGCTTGGTAATAACGCCAGAGTAATAGTATTGGATAATTACTCCACCGGAAAAGATATTTATATCAATCACTTGCTTAATAATCCTAATTTTGCTTTTTACAACGTAGATATAAATCACGGAATACCGCAAGATATTGAAAGCGTTGATTATGTTATCCATCTGGCAGGTCTTGAAGAATATTTATACAGTAAAGAGTATATTAACCTTGATTCTCTTTTAACCAACTCCATAGGAATAAAAAACTTATTGGATTTAGCTAAAATATCGGAAGCAAAGTTTCTTCTGGTATCCACTATTGACGTATATCAAGGGAAAATGTCTCAGCTTGATATTCAAAAATATTTTGGAAATACCAGTTTGGAAGAAAATAAATATTCTCTCACTGAAGCAAAAAGATTTTCTGAGGCGTTGCTTTGGGAATACTTTAAGAAACATAATTTAGATTCGCGTGTAGTAAGGCTTCCCGAAGTATATGGCCCAAGAATGAATTTAGATGCCAGCGGATCTTTAGGTACCTACCTGAAAAGTGTAATAGAAGGAAGGGATTTATTAGTTTATGGAGATGGTTACAGCAAAGAATATTATTTATATATTAGTGATGCAGTACTAGGTATATCTAAAGCTCTTTTCGGTCCCGATACCAAAGGAAATATATACTCATTAATTCCTGAGAACCCTATATCTTCATTAGAACTTGCCTATTTAGTCAGAAAAATGGCTGATGGGGAAATAAATGTTCAGTTTAAAGAAGGTTTGCCTGAAATATTTTCTGTTTACCGAAATCCTGATATTTATACTCTTAAAAACTTGGATTGGAAGAGCAGAATTGATCTCAAGCAGGGGATAGCAAAAACATTGGAATGGTTTGGATATACCGCTAATCAGAATTCTTTTAAACCGAATAAATATGTAGAAGATAGGATAAAAGAAAAAACGAAGGATACACCCAAGAATATTCAAAATACTCCTATACCGAAAAAAAACTCAATAGATCAATTAACGAACAACACGGATAGGCCGGATCTTTCTTGGGGAGGAAATACCGTAAAGGATAACAGTATGGCAAGTAAAGAATCCGTATCCGAATTATCTTCTTCTGCCAATGATAATACTAAGAGTATTGAGGGGAAGATAGAAAATCTAAAAAAAGCAGCTTTATCCAATGATATTTATCCAATAAATGAAATAAAAACGCCTGATATAAAATACTCACCGGTAAGAACTAATAATATTAGGGAGAAGAAAAAAATCGGAAATAGTATTAGTTTTTTTAAAAACATCAAATTTCCTTCTTTGGTTATAAAAAAACCTTCGTTTAATTTTTTTACTTATGGTATTGGTATGAAGATTGGAGCTGTAATATTCTCAGCCTTTCTGATATTTGTCTGTTATCCTTTGATTAGTACAACTTTATCCGCAAAGGGAGGAATCTCATCTCTTGAAAAAACAAAAGAAGCAGTTAAAAAAGCAGATTCCGAGAAAGCATTAAATGAAATAAAATCCGCCTCGGAGAAATTAAATAGTGCAAAAAAGTCACTATCAATGTCTGAGTGGATGTTTAGGTTATTCGGATATTCAAAAACATACCTTTCATTTAGAGATCTCATGGGATCGCTTTATTACTTTTCTTTAGCCGGAGAGAGTATCGGATCCTCCATAGAACCAGCGGAAAAGATACTTGAAGTATTAAGACCTGATACTGAATCTACTTTAGAGCAGATATCTGTAGATCAAATAAGTCTAAATATTAAGGAAGCACAGAAATGGATAGGACTGGCCGAGGCTCAATTAAAATCGGTATATTCAGATAATCTTCCTAAATCAATAAGAGAAAGGATACCAGAATACAATAAATATCTGGAAGAAGTGAAAAATACTTTAGACACAGCTTCAATACTTTCTGTAAATATGCCTGAGATCCTAGGTTCAAAAGAGGAAAAAAACTATATAGTGTGGTTTCAGAATTCAAATGAAATCAGACCTACAGGAGGATTTATAGGTTCATACGGGATATTGAAGCTGGATAAAGGTAAATTAAAGGAAGTAGTGATAGATGATATATATAATCCTGATGGGCAGATAATGCTAAGAAATATTAATGCGGAACCCCCTGCCCCCATAAGGGAATTTTTACAGGAAGAGAGGGTATATTTAAGAAACTCAAACTGGAATCCGGATTTTCCTAAAGCAGTTAGTGAGTTTGATGATCTATATTTTAAAGTTAATGGAATAAAAATTGATGGGTATATCGCAATGGATTTATATTTTGTTAAAGATATTCTCCAAGTTACCGGACCCATATATTTAGCTGCCTATAACGAAGAAATAAGCGCTGATAATTTATATGAAAGAGCTCAATTTCATAGTGATTTTAATTATCAGGATGGTTCAGACCAGAAAAGATCATTTCTAACTGTGTTGGGAAGTAAATTAATGGAAAAGATGTTTCTTCTTCCTAAAGATAAATTAACGGAATTGTCTAATTCATTAAACAAATCCTTAGAGGAAAGACACCTCTCTCTTTACTTGGTGAACAATGAATTCAACGCCTTTTTAAAAGAAAAGAAATGGGATGGCTCACTAGTATCTACTGATAAAGATTATCTATATGTAGTAAATGCCAACCTGGGAGGAACTAAAGCAAATTATTATGTAAAGAATAAAATGAATTACACAGTAAATTCTATGACCAGAGATGGTTTATTAAGGGCCTCCTTAACTTTAGATTATGAACACAGCGGAAAAGATATGGCCTGGCCAAGCGGACCCTATAAAGATTATGTTAGAGTATTGACTCAAGAAGGATCAAAACTTACCGGAGCAAGAATAATAAACGGAAGTGGGGAGGAAGTAGATATATTTAAGGATATTATTATTTCTCAGGAGGGAAAATATAATTCTTTTGAGACGTCCTTTATTCTAAATCCTCAGGAATCAGTAAAAATAATTATCGAGTACGATCTTCCCCAGACTTTATCAATAACTGAAGATAATAAATATTACGAATTGTATTGGCAGAAGCAGCCCGGTACTAATGAGGATGAATTCAGTTTTATATTTAACCTGCCTTTTGGAATGACTCCGATGCAGTACAGTCCTATACTAACAAATGAAAACAATGTATTAAAAAAGAGCGGTTTCCTAAATACAGATCTTAATTACTTTATAACGCCTCAATGATAAAATGTAGCCAATGCCATTAGCAGAACTACCTCAATCGAATAAACAACACGCTGTTCCACAAAATATAATGGATGTGGAATTTAAGCTTATCGGAGATCTTACCATGAGACAGTTTTCGTATCTCATGGTATTTGGTATTCTCGTATACCTGTCTTCTGTTGTAGTTATAGGTATATTCAAATGGCCTCTAATGATTATTTTTTCTCTTCTTGGTGTTGGTTTTGCTTTTATACCAATCGGGGAAAGAGGTATGGATGATTGGGTAGTTAGTTTTATAAAAGCAATAAACTCCCCAACACAGAGAGTATGGAAGAAAGAACCTGAGATTCCCACAGCTTTTTCTTATGATAGTGTTGATGTAATAAAGCAGGAATTAATAACCTTGGCCCCAACTCAGAGCAGAAGGAAACTGGAAGAATATCTAAAGTATCAAGTGGAGGGTAAAAATGAAGATCCTTTAGATATTCCGGAGCAGGAATATATATTAAAAGTTAGAAATGCATTTTCTCAGGATAGTTCTACCTACCCTGCTTATGCAGAACAATCCCCATTGCCATCTTCGGGAGTATCTACATCGGTTATAGATGTTCCTGAATATATTCCAAGCCCTTTGGAAACACCTGGAATTCCGGGAGAGGATATTAAGAAAGAGGAAGAGGTTGAACCGAATCAAGAAGAAATTAAATCTGGTGTATCGGAGTATGCTGAAAGAAAGATTGAAGATGTTGAACAAATCCCGGGTAAAGAAAATAAATTTGAAATAGCCAAACCCCAGTATAAGCCGGATATATCTACCGGCATAAATAAAAATATAGAAAGTAGTATTGGTAGAAACGAAGTCCCTGCAGAAAATATTATTAAATCTAAAAGAATGCCTTTGCTTATTGAAAGTAATATTTCCCCTACCCAGCAAAGAATTAATGATATAACTTTTACCATTACTCCCGACATGCACTCAGGTAGAAAATTTACCAATTTAGTCCCTTCAAACGGGGAATTAGTACTCCCATCCAGAATAAAAAGGGAAAGGGTAATACCTGTACAGGAAGAACTGGATATTCAGAATGAAATAAAAGAAAAAACCGAGAAGTTAAACGAATTTCTTAATACTATTGAGAAAGAAGAAAATTTGTCGCGTCAAAAGGATAGGGTAGAAGAAATACAAAAGGAAGAAATTCATGAGGAAGTTAAAACACCGGTTAAACCTATTGAGGAAAATATTACAGTTTCTGATCAAAAAACACCTTCTAAAGTAGAAGAAACTATAAAAACAGAGGTTGAAACAAAAACTCAGGAAGATGCTCAGGTTATCACAGAAACTAAGAAAGAGGGTAAACCGTTGTGGTTTTTATCCAGGAATAAAAAAGCTGAACCGGAGCCCGTAAGGAAGGAAAATGTTACACCCGAGATATATTTTGGCACTAAAAAAATTACGGATAAACCAGATGTTTTATCGGGAGTAGTTAAAAACGGAAGCGGTTCTTTAATGCCCGGTGTATTACTGATTGTCAAAAATGTCAAAGGAGAACCGGTAAGAGCTTTTAAGACTGATTCTATCGGTCAGTTTGTCCTTTTAACACCGCTTGATAAAGGGTCATATAATATAGAAGTGAGTCCGAGCAATAATTTATCTGAAACGTTTGATATAATTCCAGTAGAAGTTAAAGGAGAAGTAATTCCTTCTCTTGAATTTATAGGAAGATAATAATGCCTGCTAAAGATATATACACAACACAAGATCATTTGGATATATTGGATATCAAAGATGATTTTGTAGTATTAAAAAACGGATCAGTATGTGCTGTACTTCAAACAAATGCGGTGAACTTTGATCTACTTGCTGAAATTGAGCAGGACGCAATTATTACCGCCTTTTCCACGCTTCTGAATTCCATAACATTTCCCATGCAGATAGTAATCAGATCTAAGAAATTAGATATAACTAAGTATTTGGATAAAGTACAGAGAGTGGAAATGAAGATACAAGATCCGCTATTAAGAAGACAGGCGGAAGCATATAGAAAATTTGTACAGGAAGTTATTAAAACAAATGAAGTGTTGGATAAAAAATTCTATGTGGTTGTACCTTCCAAGAGTTCCGCTCCCAGCCAAGGAGGCACAAGCGGTCCTTTTGATTGGATAAGTAGATTAATAGGGGCGTCAAATAAAAGAATTAATTTTAATTTTGATACCACCTTGGAGAAAGCAAAGATTGAACTAAGTCCTAAGGTTGAACATATTATGAGGGAGTTTGGAAGATTAACAATTAAATCAAAACCAATGACCACACAAGAATTAGTAGAACTATATTTTGATATTTATAATCCTACCAATACGCAAGGACAAAGAATAAGAACAGGTATTGAGGATTATAGAACAGCAATAGTTAACCCAGCTATAGTGGACTAACAAAATGTCAATTAATTTTTTTAGAAAATCAAATAAAAAAAAGAAAGAAAAGACATCTAAAGATAGTGTTTCAAAAGGAGATACTGGAGAGTATCAAGAGACAGGAAAAACTCCAGCAGAAACATTAGCTGAAGGAATGATAAACGTTAGGGATATTATCGCCCCCTCTGCTTTAGAAGTTGATTTTAATAACATTAGGATAGGAAATACATTTTTTCGCAGTTATTTTGTTTCCGGATACCCGAGATTCGTTGGAGCAAACTGGCTCTCACCTATAATTAATTTTGATTCTTCATTGGAAGTATCAATGTTTTACTACCCTGTAAAAAGCAAAGTTATATTAGATGACCTTAGGAGAAAAATTACTGAACTTGAGGCAATGACAATGTCAAATAGAGAAAAAGGCAGGATCACAGATCCCAAAGTATCAGCTGCATTAGAAGACGCCCAGGCACTACAGGACCAGTTAGTTAAGGGTGTAGAGAAATATTTTCAATTCTCTTTCTATATTACTATTCCGGCAGACAGCGAAGCTGAATTAAATGATATATGTTCTAAATTGGAATCTAAACTGGGGGCTTTACTATTGATCTCTAAATCCGCCTCTCTTCAGATGGAGCAGGCTTTTCAATCAACGATTCCAGCGGGTTTAGATAAGCTTCTCATTACAAGAAATATGGATACAACAAGCTTAGCAACTACTTTTCCATTTACTTCATCCGATCTGACCATGGAAGAAGGAATCATGTATGGAATAAATAAACACAATGGTTCACTAATAATATTTGACAGATTTTCATTGGAGAATGCTAATTCTGTGGTATTTGCTAAATCAGGAGCAGGAAAATCATATTTTGTTAAGCTTGAAGCATTAAGATTAATGGTATTCGGAGCTGAAGTTATGATTATTGACCCCGAGCAGGAGTATAAACCATTATGCGATGCAGTAGGTGGTAATTATATTGATTTTTCTGCAAATTCTCCATCTAAAATCAATCCTTTTGATTTATCGGGCATAGTAGTTGAAGGGGAGAATGAACTTGGTCAAAAGATGATTTCTTTAGTTACACTTCTTAAACTAATGATGGGTCAGCTTAACCCTACAGAAGAGGCAATACTGGATAGAGCGTTATTGGAAACATACAGAATAAAAGGAATTACCCCGGACCCTGAAACTCAGATGACTAGAGAGCCCCCTGTTATGGAAGATTTATATAAGGTGTTAATGGGGGCTGCAGAACCGGAAGCCAGAGGTATGGCTGACCGCTTGGAGAAGTTTATTAAGGGATCGATGACCGGAATATTTGATTCCCAGTCAAATATTGATTTGAACAGCAAAATGACTGTATTTTCCACAAGAAATCTGGAAGATGCTTTAAGACCCATTGCTTTTTATATGATTCTTGACTTTGTTTGGACAAAGATTAAAAAGGATCTAAGAAAGAGAGTGCTTATTGTTGAGGAGGCGTGGTATTTGATGCAGAACGAAGATAGTGCAAGGTTTATCTATGGAATAGCAAAACGAGCGAGGAAATATTATTTAGGTTTGACTACAATATCCCAGGATGTTGATGATTTCTTAACTTCCGAATATGGTAAAGCTATAGTAACTAATTCATCTATACAGATATTATTTAAACAACACCCCGCAGGTATTGATAAGGTAGCAGATACATTTTACCTATCTGAAGGTGAGAAGAGATTGCTGTTGGGTGCCGGGGTAGGAGAGGGGCTTTTCTTTGCGGGTGCTAATCATGTAGCAATGAAAGTAATGGCATCCGAAGCTGAACATCAATTAATAACTACAAATCCGGAAGAAATACTAAGAATGAGAGGGGAAAATACTTCAGGAAGAGCACCCAGGAAAGTAAATCCAAGTCAGAACAATGTATCTCAATATAACGACACCGGAAGAACAACCGCAGCGGCTAATGACAACAAGCAACCTTTTGAAAAAACCCCTGAACAAACAACAAGCACTAATTCCGTACCTGCACCTTCACCGGCTAAGGATAATACTCCCCATATATCATTGAAGAGAGATACACCTCAAGAAGAGATCCATACAACAATAATTGCTAATCAAGTTAGCCCCGGTCAAGTTGCACATGCAGCTCAATCCAATCAAGGCAGCCCTCAGGTACAAAGTGAGCAACCTGTTTCTCATCCCCATGACCATTTGAATACTGTGCATGGACCTTCTGAAGAACAAAAACCCAGAACCGGTACATTTACTCTGGGTAGTAGTGATACACCATCCGTTCAATCTTTAAATTAATGATTATATTGATATATCTTTCCTAAGTTAAATCTGCAAAGGCATAATTATATGTATGAAGTCTTCCTGTTCCTGAGGTTTTAAAATACATGCAGATATATTCCCATTAGTTGTAAAACATATTTTTTCCGTCTTTACATTATTAAGAAAATCAAGAAGATATTTAGAATTGAAAGCTATTTCTAATAAATCACCATCCAATTCCCCTGTTATTTCACTTTCATGTTCTCCCGTTTCTTCTGATAATGAGGATATCTTAATTAATGAATTTGCAGGGTCAAATCTGATTCTAAGCGTACTGTTTCCTTCCTTGGCGAATATGTTGGTTAATCTTACAGCTTCTATAAAATCATCGGAAGAGAATACAGCTTTCAATTGATGTCCTTCGGGAATTATTCTCTTATAATCCAAGTAATTGCCGTCTATTGTTCTTGTAGCTATAAACGTATCTTCTGCCTGGAACAATGCCAGATTGCCTTCCTCATTAATACAAAACTTAATTGGTTCAGATGAGGTTGAGAATACTTTAGCAACTTCAAGAAGTGTTTTAGCGGGAATAATAGTGGAGAAATCTTTAATATCTTTTTTTGTTTTGATTATCTTTTCAGATAGACGAAATCCATCGGTAGATGTAATGATTATTTTATCTTGTGAAAAATTTAAATATATACCTGTGAATATTGGTCTACTTGTATCTGATCCGGAGGCAAAGGCCACTATGGATACAGCTTCATTAAAAATTTGGGGATCAAGAAGAATATGATCAGCTTTTTCGGGGAATGTAGGAAGTTCGGGGTAGTCATTGGCATTATTACCTCTAAACTTTGATTTTGTTTTTTGGGATGTTATAAAAAGAGTATCATTCTCCAAGTGTGCTTCTATAGTTGAAGGCGGGAGTGTAGTAACAAATTCTTTCAGGATTTTAGCAGGTACTGTGATTGCTCCTTCATCTTTTACCGAAGCCCCTATATATGTTGTAATAGCAGTTTCTAAATTTGTAGCCGATGTTTTTAACCTTCCGTTGTCTGTGGATAGAAGTACATTTGACAGTATAGGAATAGAGCTTTTCGTAGGTACAGCTCTAGTTACTATTTGAAGTGCTTTTGATAGATTTTCCTGAAGACAAGAAAATTTCATTGTTTGATGAATAAAATACTACTTACCCTTAGGTTTTAAAATAACTCTTCTAGCTAAACCTTCCCCCACACTTTCTGACTCAATATCCGGGTAGTCAGATACTAATACATGTATCTGTCTTCTCTCCCATGGATTCATAGGAGGAAGAGCTATTTCTTTTTCAAAAAATCTAACCTTGTCTATTGATGATTTTGCTATTTCAAGTATCTTTTCTATTTTTTTACCTTTGTAATTATTTATATCTATAGTGATAATAGATAACTGTCCGGTCTTTTTTAGAGCAATCAGGCTTAATATACTCTGCAATGCATTAAGTGATTCTCCCTTATAACCTATGAGGAAGTTTAAATTATTTCCCTGTATGTCAACTTTATAATTACCGGTTTCTTCTATCTCTAGGGTATACTGAGGTTTTACACCAATATAATTAAAAATATCTTCCAACACCGTATTTAAGTAGTCGGTATTTTTTATTTCGTTATCTTGAACTTTGTTCTTTTTCATAGTGTCTTTTTAGCAAATTTAAGTTTATTAATCCAGGGTTTTAATCCTCCCCATCCGGAGAAGAAATATGTTTGTACTATCTGGAATAATGTAGAGGTTGCTATGTATATCATTACACCGGAAGGTAGGGTGATACCAAAGAAAAAGAACATAATAGGCATAATATACATATTCTGTTTCTGCATCATTGCCATCATATCATCGCTTTTCTCAGGAGTTTGTTTTGCAGCTTTTTCACTTGTTTCTGTATATGGAGAAACCATTTTAGTAGATATAAACTGCAGGAGAACGGTAATCACAGTCAGTATAAGGTACGGATCCGGTTTAGAAAGGTCAAGATAAAGAAATTTAGTATCAATTATCTTGGAAGAATCGAATTTCATTTGTTCAAAATATATTCTCTCGTTCAGAGATGTAAGATCGGGATTCATTGTAAGCATTCTTACGCTGTTATATATAGCTATCATTAAAGTCATCATAACTATTGAAGTTAAGCACCCGGCTCCGGTATTTATTCCATGTTTTTTAAACAGTTCCATCTGCATTTCTGCTTGTTTTCTTTTGTCATATTTGTATTTTTGTCTTATTTTATTTAACTCTGGTTGTATATCCCTTTGTTTCTTGCTCATCTTTAGAGAAGGTATTGTAAGGGGTATAAGTATGAACTTAATCAATACAGTAAAAAGAAAAATGGATAAGCCTAAATTTGATATTGTGTCGTAGAAAATAACCAATATATTAAAAATAGGATTTAAGAATATTACATTCCAAATATTAGACATAAGATATTATGATACAGGATCATACCCCCCTTTGGAAAATGGATTACATCTTATTATTCTATACAATCCTTTTAACAGTCCTTTTATAACTCCGTATTTTTCTACTGCTTCATAAGTGTAATCAGAACAGGAGGGATTATATTTACAGATGCGAGTGCCGAAATTAATCGGTGAAAGAAATTTTTTGTATAGCTTTATTAATATCAGAATTAATTTCTTCATATTTTTTTCCTAAACAATCAGCTTTAGGATGTATAACTATCCAGTATCCTTTACCAATTCTATCTATATTATTCCTTATAGCTTCTCTATACAAACGTCTTGTTCTATTTCTTTTTACAGCTTTTTTGCTAAATTTATTAGAGATCACTATTCCTATCTTTGGGGGGCCCTCATAGTTGTTGGCTTTTAAAGAATAAATATGAGAATAAGGAGTTTCAAGATAAAAACCATACTTTCTGGAAACATTGAACTGAAATTTACTGACCAGGCGGTTTTTCTTATTTAACATCTTACTTTCCCTTATAGGATACTGCCAGTTTTTTTCTTCCCTTGGCCATTCTTCTCTTTATAACATTCTTGCCACCGGATGTTTTCATTCTTTTTCTGAACCCGTGTTTTTTGACCCTTTTTCTTTTTTTAGGTTGCCATACTCTTTTTGTTTGAGGCATAGTATATGGATATTAAAGGAAAGTTAGGTTATAGTCAATCATATGATTGAAGTTAAACCCATTATTAATTATGAGGAATTCTCTAAAATTGATATTAGAGTGGGGACTATTTTATCTGCGGAAAAAATTGAAAAATCGGAGAAATTATTAAGGATGGAAGTAGACTTCGGCTTTTTAGGTAAAAGACAGATATTAGCAGGTATATCACAATGGTACGATCCTAAGGAACTGATCGGAAAGCAGACCACGTTTGTTCTTAATCTCCAGCCACGAACCATGATGGGTCTAGAATCCCAAGGTATGCTTTTTGCCGTAGGTTTAGAAGAGGGATCAAAACCTGTTCTAATACGAATGAGCAAAGAAGTGGAAAATGGTGATGGGGCAAGGTAGAATGCCCATATGAATGGGAATGCGCCTATTTATTTCATAAGAACATACGGATGCCAAGCTAATACTGCAGATTCCGGTTATATCTCAGATATATTAAACAGGAATAATTTTATTGAGCTGGAATTACCCAACGAACTGAGTGTTTCCACAGAAGAAGGGTGCGGAGAAAAAGAACTTCTTACTTACGCATTAGAGCATTCAAATATATTTATAATCAATAGCTGTTGTGTTAGACAAAAAAGTGAAGATAAGGTGTACGGAATAGGAAAAATAGTAAAGGATTTAAAACAGAAAAATAAACATATTCCTTTAATTATACTTACGGGATGTATGGTTGGGAGTACAAAAGGAGAAAGAAAAAGAATAGATGCTAAGGAATTGGAAGGAAAAACCGATTGGGTAGATATATATTTAGATCATGAATCAGTAGCCATGCTTCCTGAATTGATCAAAAGCAAAGGCTTATATTCCGGAATGCTAAATGTTAAAAATCCCTCCGGAAAGAATAAAAGATCCCATTCTTATATAAATATATCTACCGGATGCGATAATTTTTGTTCTTATTGTGTAGTTCCTTATTCACGCGGAAAGGAAGTATCAAGAGATGAAAGAGAGATAATAAATGAGATAGTGAAATTAACTAAGGATGGTGTTACCGATTTTACTTTGTGCGGACAGAATGTAAATTCATGGGGATTAAATTATGATGAGAAGTTTAAAATTAGAGCCGGAAGTTCTGAACATGTTCCTTTTGTCGATCTGTTAAAAAAAATACACAGTATTCCTGAAGTAAAGAAAATAGATTTTATATCATCAAATCCTTTTGACTTTACCATCGATTTGGTAAAGACATTGGGAATGCCAAAAATATCCAATTATCTTCATATTGCCGTTCAATCAGGAAGCAATGAGATTTTAAAAAAAATGAATAGGAGACATACAGTAAAAGACTTTCTTTCCCTGATAAGTGAGATAAAAAAAATTAGGCCTGATATGGAGCTGGGAACTGACATAATAGTAGGATTCCCGGGAGAAACTGAAAAACAGTTTATGGAAACTGTAGATTTATTCAAAAAGATAAAGTTCAATGTAGCTTTTATATCAAAATATTCACCCAGAAAGGGTACGTTTGCGTATAAAAATTATCCTGACGATGTACCTAGGGAAGAAAAAAGCAGACGTTTGTCTTATTTAACTAAAATATGGAAGGATTCTCTATGAGTAAGGTATTTATTGTAATGGGTCCTACATCATCGGGTAAGACCAGTTTATCTTTGGATTTATGCAGAAAATATAAAGGGGAAATAATATCTGCTGATTCACGGCAGATATATAAATATATGGATGTTGGTACAGGAAAGCTGCCTATAGGAGATAAATATATTATTGAAAAGGGAAATGATTTTTGGAAAATTAACAGAGAATATATTTGGGGCTACGATCTGGTAAATCCGAATCAGTACTATTCGGCTTATGATTTTGCTGAATTTGCTTTATCAAAAACAAAAGAGATTCTAGAGAAGAATAAGACTGTATTTTTAACCGGAGGTACAGGTTTTTATATAGATGTATTTACCGGTAGAATAAAACTTAGTGCTTCTAAACCTAATTTTCTTTTGAGAGAAGAATTAGATTCCTTATCATTAGAAGAACTAAAGGATAGAATAAAGAAATTAAATCCTAAAATATATTCATCAATAGATTTAAATAATCCTAGACGTATAATACGGGCTTTAGAAAAAGCATCTATCTTAGAAAACGGAAATGATAAATATGTCAGTAAAAATACTTTAAATTACTTAACTGCGGAAGAATATGTTTACATAGGATTATACGTTCCACGAAATATATTATATTCAAGAGCAGATAAATGGGTTGAGAGTATATGGGAGCAAGGTCTTGTTGAAGAAACAGAAAAACTTATTGATATGGGATATGGGAATACACCGGTTTTAAAAGGGATTATTTATAGAACCGCTGTTGAATACCTTAGAGATAGGAAAAATAGAGAAAGTAAAATAGAGAAAACAAAGTTTGATATACATTCTTATATCAGAAGACAGCAGACCTGGTTTAAAAAAAATACTGATATCAGATGGTTTGATATTACTGAAGAAAAATACAAAGAAAACATATATAATTTTATACAGAGGAATATAAATAATGGATAAAAATATAGTAATATCTGTAAAAACAATACTGATCGGTATAGTAATGGCGCTGATTTTTTATGTTCTATACCTACTGGCTCCAATATTTGGGTTTCTATTTTTGTCTACTTTAATAGTTATATCAATAGAGCCTTTGGTAAAAAAACTGATGGGTATTATTTTGTTTAATAAACCCCTTCCAAGAGGAATAGCGGTAATATTTTCTTACATTTTATTAATAGTTGTATTTTCTCTAATAGGCACTATTAGTATTAAACCGGCTCTAGATCAGGTAGGTAAAATGCTTGGGACTCTTTCGGATTTAGCCATTAATTTAAAACTGGGTCCCTTGGACATCTCTGTATCAGATGTACTTACCCAGGCAACAAAGATTGGCGGAGATTTTCTATCTGTAGTTAATTCCGTGATTAATAATGTATTTGCTGTCATTACAATAATAACATTGGCTGTGTTTATCTCTATGGATTGGGAGAATATCAAAAAACAGTTTATTTCCCTTTTCTCAGAAGAAAAGGAATCAGAAATTAAAGGTGTATTCAAGGAGATTGAGACTAATGTTTCCGGATGGATTAAGGGACAGTTGATTTTAATGTGTACAATAGGTTTAGTTAGTTTTATAGGACTTACAATACTTGGTGTTAAATATACATCAGCTTTAGCTGTACTGGCAGGATTTTTAGAAGTGGTTCCTACATTCGGCCCCATAATTTCCGCAATTATAGCGGGAGTTGTTGCCTTAGCAGATTCTCCAATAAAAGCTGTTGGTGTTATAGCATTATTTATTGTTATTCAACAGCTTGAAAATAATATTTTAGTTCCCAAGATAATGCAAAAAGTTACAGGTTTTTCTCCTCTGATAATATTAATTGCATTATTGGTAGGAGGAAAACTCTTTGGGATTATCGGAACATTAATTTCCGTTCCTTCAATAATAATCGGAGCAGTTATACTTAAAAGAGTATTAAAATCCAAGGATTAGAATTTTATCAATATAACAGGAAGCCAATAAGCCGGATTCTGTTTTATCCGATCATCTATCTGCGCCCCATCTTTGTACCTTGCCAGGCGGACTCAAATGGTACGGTCGTGGGTTTCTGCGGGGTGGGATTGCCCGTTTCAATCATCTTCCATGCCTTGCGGTTTAGAAAAATGTTCGTCACTGTTGCTCTCAGAAGATGTTTATTCACCCTCTGCTTCTGCCAAATTTCTTCGGAAGAAGACCGTCATTTACATGCCGGAAGTTGCCTTCCATCCCCCTGCCTTAAGCAGTCCGGACTTTCCTCTTCTATTGTCATTACAACAATAAAAGCGATCAGTCGGCTTCCTGTTACCTGAATTTTAACATTTTTGGTATGATATCATTCACATATGTCAGAACCTTTGGATCCTAAAAAGTATCATGTAATGAATGAGGAGGGAAAAAGAAATATAATATTTGTGTCTCTCCTTTTTATTTTAGTATTATCTCCTTTACTAATGTATGGTTATTATAAATTTGCTGTATACAGACCTTCCCAAACAGATAAAGAAATTACTTTAGAGATTAAAAAGGGGCAGGGGGTTTTTGAAATAGCCGATTCTCTTTATCAGCATGATGCAATTAACTCTAAGTTTTTATTTCTTATCTATGTTTATGTAAATCGTTTGGACGATGATATCCAAGCCGGGGTATATACCATAAAAGCAGGTTCAAATGTTGTGGAAATAACAGAGCAGTTGCTGCACGGTATGGATGATGTAAGAATAAC
>DBQJ01000013.1 GCA_002305205.1 candidate division WWE3 bacterium UBA1397
CATGGTCTTTTCTCCTTTCGTTAGAATTCGGACAGCATGTCCTGTAGCAGTAACTGCTTTACTATTATACAGGACTCTTGGAAAGTGTTTTCACCCAAATATCTTGAAATGGGACAAAAACCTTGGCAATTCCAACGGGCAAAGCAGGTAGCACAAGGGCTTTCTGGCAATTTCCCGTGTTCCACAATTCTGGTTTGTTTGTGCATATCTATCTCAGGACTATCTGTTTCCAAAGTTATTTGCCCGTAGAAGAACAAATCAGATCCTTTATCGGAAGCCTTTGTAATACGGGAACATCCTGAAATTGAACCATCGGGACATACACAGAACATAGTACCAGTACTGGCTCCACAAAACTGCATCTTGTCACGCCTAAACGTGTCTAGAGTACAAACGACTCGTATATTAAGGTCTTTCCCCAGTACACGAGCTTCTGTGTAGTATTGCACAAACAGTTGGGGATCTACATCCAATTCTGTGGCACCAGAAGCTTTTCCACACAAAGACAACGGCTCAAAGTGTACCAGACCTCCCTGTTCTGCGAATATTTCCTTCGAGAGAAATCTCACAAAATCAGGCATTGCCTGCACACTCAAGCTTGTTACCGTAGCCCGTATGGCAAAAGGTATACCGTGGTTTTTCAAATTACAAATACCATGCATAGACGCTTTGAACGATCCCTTACCTCCAATCACAGGACGCTGTAGGTTTTGAATCTCCTCATTTCCGTCCAAGGATATGGTGATATTATCAACGGCATATTCTTTAAGCCATTTAGCAAAATCGTCCGTGATTAACGTTGCATTGGTAACGATGCTTATGTGCAAAGCTATTTCCAACACGTGTGCCTGACGCTCTGCATACAACACGCACGTTTTCAACAAACGTTTGTGTTTCAGAGATTCCCCTCCACCATGGAACGTTAAAGTAAAATGCTTTCTTCCACGGGATTTTGCCAACTTTAAACTATACACTATTGCCTTTTTGGCAATTGTGTAGTCCAACGTTGTGGTGTCACATCCTGCTTTTGCATAGCAGTATATACACCGTAAATTACAATCGTTGGTTATGGAAAGTGTAATTCCTTGTTCGGCAGGTAACACCGTTGAAGGTAAAACCCATTGCTCTGGTAGGGAAGTAAGACGATTATCCATCAAAAACCCTAAAGCTCTTGGATCAAACCCTGTCGTACTATTTCCCACCGACAATGCCTCTATGATTCCTCTTAATTGCTCCGCACCCGCTTGAGAAACTTTCGTTACCAAGCCATGAAGTGGGGCATACAAAAACACGGAGGTTTCGTCTTTACACGGTATGAGAAAAAGCCAATCTCTTGGCGTAAACGCGCTCATGTTCTTTCTGTCTCCTTTCATGAGATTTGTTGGTTATCAATTATTGGCGTAGTTATAGCATAAATACGCTATTATTTCAAAGTACACACATACGATCAAAGGCGACTGTCGTCGCCTTTGATATAAAAACTAGTTTAATAACAGATTAAGCTTAATCTTATCCAAGTTCAGCTTTCTAAAAATCCCAGGATTTATGTAATTCACACTTACCGCGTCTACCATCTTGTCGTAGAAGTTATCTACGTATTGCATGTTATCCCAGTCGTAATCTTTATAACTTGTTTTTGTTATTGCTACCCGAATTACCTCCTCTACACTTTCCTTGCCGTGCGAGTCGATCATCTTGGTGCTTATGTTTACACCTACCTGATTTACCCCATTTATATCAAAAGCTACCTTTCCGTATTTAATCATTCTTGAATACGCTTTATTTAGCATAGCTGTTTCGTCCCAGTATGTTTCATTTTCATTTACAATTATTGTGGCGGTTTTTGTAGCCTCATCGTATTTTATATCTAAGTTTGTACGAGTCTTTAGACTTGTATCGAGCGCTTTCCAAAGGTCATCGTAGATGTTGTACGGTTTTTCGGTTGGTTGAGGTGTCAGTGTTGCTGTGGCTACTGGAGTGGGGGTAGGTGTAGGAGTTTCGACGGGCTCTTGAGTTGGTTGTGGTTTTTCCTCAACGGGAGCCTTTGCAACTTCAACTGTTTTCGTCTTTGGCTGTTCGATATTCTTTGTAGCCTGTTCTCCTGCTTTCTGACCTTCTTTATATGCTTGTTGACTTGTCGAACTTGAGAAAGCAGCCGTAAATACTAGGACAAAAAACCACATTACTAAAAGCAAAATACCTTTAACAACTTTTGGTAATTTGTGCGACTTCCAAATTAAATAAGTAAGAGTAACTGGGTAAAGCCCAATAAGTACAAGCTTTAATAGCCAGTTTTTATGCCATAAATTTTTAACTAGGTTTTGGCCCTGTGGCGTTGCAGTTTCAACCTGTTTTGCTTGATCCATATGACCTCCTCTGAAATAAGTAAGTACTAGCGTCAATGGATGACGCTAAAACTACACAAAGGCAAGTCTTTTATTTGTTTTCAAGCTATGTTAAGACACTACAAACAAAAAGGGACTACCCTTGTAGTATCTCAGCGGCGAAGCATCGAACCCGAGAGGGTAGCCCCTTTTTGGAGATTATTAGAAATAAAGTTAATAATATAGCTTATGTATACAAACCGATGAAAAATTATATATTAAAAGAGGTTTTAAAAGACGGTAAAGAACCAGAAAATGAATTTCTGAAAACACAGTTTGATATTTTATTCAAACTCACAAAAAAACTCTATTTAACGCTTGATATACTATCTACATGGAAAACAAAAAAAGTTTAAAAAGGAGTTGTACTACAGGCCATCAGTATGCTAGACAGTGAATTTGAGGCTATGGGAAGAAGTATACCTAATGCAACAATACTAGATAAGTACCTTGTAGCTTCCATATATAAAGCAGTTAGATTAACCAACGCAATTAATACTTTATGCGACTCTGGTATAACCGACGAAGCACTACCTATATTAAGAAGTCTTATAGAGCACACAATAAATATGTGCTGGATAACGAACAAAGATACTAGTGCAAGACTAAGACAATATATAAACGATTTGGGAACTGGGGCCTTTGGCAAATGAAACTCGCACGGGCTAAAGCCCGTGGTCTCTGCGGGGGTGAGGAGTGGACAGATACAAACTTACTAGATCGGATGAAAGACGTGGGTTTCAAAGATAGAGATTACTTTGATTATTGTATCAAACTTACGTATGCATATTCACACATAAATGCTACATCTTTAATATGGGGAGAGGTATACGATGATCCAAGGCTTTCCAATCAAAAATTTACACCAGAGGCTATTTACGGTGTTACGGCACAAATGCTTGGACACGTAATCAAAGCGTTAAATTGCAAATTTACAGACCATTTTACTGAATATAACGATATCTGGAATCAAATAAAAGTTGATAAAGATATTAGAACCAAGATGGAAAAAGTAAAAAATACTTTCGATAAAAATATAGTAACTTAGCAACGCCCCCTTTTATACTGTCTCGTTTGTCTCATTTATAGCCTGGAGAGTATAATTTGCTTGGGGTTTCCAGACTCGACTGGTGCTCCAAATGCTAAAGTGCCCTTAAAATCTTTTGAGTAATATATACCAAAGTAGTTAATCAATTCTGTTATAAATATAGTGGGTTATTCTTTTTGTTACATCAATTGTAAACAAGAAGCTTCAGTGTCCCATAAAAAATGCCTGTAACTATTTTCATTATTACAGGCATTAAAATTCACTCGGGGATTACGGTACTATGAACAGAAATGAGTTTGTATTCAAATCCGTTCATTATAAATGTTATCGTATTTTTAAATTCCCACTGCATACGATTTTCCCCTTCTCCCCAAATGATGTACAAATCTCCGTCACTTTCCTTCCTTCCACTTTCTAGAAAGGAATAACCCGGAGGTGGTTCAATAAACAGAACACAAAGTTTATTACCCTTTGTATCCTCTTCGGTAACACAGTAACCCTGCGTACCCGGCCAAAGCATACCAAGATCTACAGGAAAAGAATCTCCTTTTCCTTTCTCCCAAAAAGGGTTAACCAAGTATTCTTGGCTCTCTTTTTCTGCGTTGGTACCTGGCATATAGGGGAGAACAAGAAAACCAAAGGTAAATATTATTACAAAAAACACAACTAGCCAGCAACCCACTGACTTTCCCATTACGCCCTCCTTTTTCTAAGATCCCTGTATAATACACCCTATAGTATAATATTCAAAATTTAACAGTAATTAGTTTATGAATAGAAAAATGATCTAAAGTAAGTTAAAATACTCATGTACTTTCAATTCTTAATCACTTGGGAAGATAGCCAAGGTGGTCACGGCACCGGTCTGAAAAACCGGCTATGTGGGTCCGACTCCCACTCTTCCCACCAGAATATTTCTTGGGCGGTTAGCTCAGCTGGTTAGAGCATTCGGTTTACATCCGAAAGGTCATTGGTTCGAATCCATTACCGCCCACCATAAATATTATTATTGTTTAATAAATAATTTCTAAATATAAATAATTTTTAATTAAAAAAGGTATTGAATTGTTGTTTGTGATGTGATTTTATATTAAATGACATGATATTAGATAAAAATGACACAAATAATAAAAATCAAAACGAATATAATAACAATAGTAGTAATATAAATGATAATACTAATGGACATAGTACAAACGGAAACGGACATAGTACAAACGGACATTCGACTAATGGAAATGGGATTGATTACACATCAGAAACGAGAGCCATTGAAGGACTTAAGATAGGTATTATATATTCCGATGTAAGAAGAGAATATTTTCCTACCGAAGAACAATATATTACCGAAAAAGATGCTTACACTGATGCTGAAATTATTGGGCAACATTTAGCTAAATTAGGAGCAACTCCATTGCTTTATCCCGGAAATGAATCTCTTGTTGAGAATTTAAGGAGAGACAATCCTGCAATGGTATTTAACCTGGTTGATTCAGTAAAAGGTAATGAATACCTGTCGTCAACAATACCGGGTATATTGGACATGCTTGATGTACCTTATACAGGTGCAGGGTTGTTAGGATTAGCATTAACTTATAATAAATTCCTGGTAAAGAAATTATTTTCCCAGGTAGGAGTTCCTGTTCCTAACTTTCAACTATTTTCCACACCAAATGATATCCTAGATCCTAATCTTAGATTTCCTCTTATATCTAAGTTAAATGAAATACACGGGGCAGTAGAAATAAATCAGAATGCAGTTTCAGAAAATGAAAAAGATTTAAGAGAAAGAATTAAATATTTGATAAATACATATGATCAGGCAGTATTGGTAGAAGAGTTTATAGTAGGAAGAGAAATCGTTTCATATTTATTAGAAGGATTGAATACAAAAATATATACGGCTGAGAAAGTGTTTAATAAACCCGATGATAAATATGTATTTGCTACATTCCAGGATCAATGGGGGGAGTATTCAAATGATCAGAGTACATGGCCGTATATTTATCAAAAATATGATGACCAGATGCTGAAGGATTTAACCAGAAAAGCATTTGATGTTACAAGAATGGCTGATTACGGTAAATTTGATATTAGGATGGATCAGTCAGGAAGATATTTTTTCATAGATGCTAACGCAAATCCCTCTTTTGGTCCTAAAGAACTGTATACTTCCATGGGATTAATCATACAGGAACAATATGGTGTTCCATTTACTGATATATTAAAAAGGTTAGTAAATAATACTTTATATCACAATTAGTGTATTAGTTATTTCTTTCCACTATATTCATAAACAATAGAATCTTCGGCGAAACCCATATTTTGATAGAATGTTTTAGCTCTTTCATTCCATGTAAACACCTCAACTCTTATGGGTAATCCATAAGATTTACCTTTTCTTAAAACCATACGTATAAGCTTTTTACCTACGGACTGTTTTCTATACTTGGGAAGAACAAATAATTCATCTACGCAGTAGTAAAATAGATCTTTACACTTCCTCGATAATATATAACCTATAGCAGTATTTAATTCTTCATCAAATGCTATGAAGTAAGAAACATTTGTATTTGATAGATCTGATTGTATCTGCTTCTTAAAATGCTTTTTCCAGCCGTTAAAGAAGAATTTCCTTCTTTTTCCCGACTTTTTGGCGTTAAATTCAGTAAATTGAACGGCCAGTTCAAACAAGGAGTCCAAGTCGCGTTTATATGCTTTTCTATAAGTTATTTTCATAATATTTGGGTTTCCTGGGCAGGGTATATAATTTAAGTATGTTGGATTATACCTCAGATCTTCAAGGAAGGGATATTTTGATGATTTCCGACTATGTGGATGAAGGGTATGATAAAGAGGATATAGAAAAGGAAAAAATATTTCTGGATGATGTTGAACAAGCATTGAAAAGATATGGTATTAAATTTACATTCTTTGAATTCAAAACATTAGATGAATTAGATAAAGAACTCCAAAAATATGACAGAAAAAAGATAATAATATTTAACTGGGCTGAAGAAATCTATGGAAAAGAGAATAGCGGAGCATTAATTACAGAATATTTAGATAAAAATAGTTGGATATATTCGGGTGCTAAGACAGAAAACTTAAAATTATCTTTAGATAGAAAATTAGTAAACAAAATACTGAGAGATAACGGTATAGGTGTTCCCAATGAATATAGTCTAGATGATAAGAATATTATTTTTCCTGTAATTGTTAAGGCACGATACGAACACGGGAGTTTTGGAATTACTAAAAAATCAATATTAGAAAATAAATCGGATTTAGATAGCTATATTAGCAACGTTGACTCTAATAAATACATAGCTGAGCAGTTTATTCATGGTATTGAATATTCTATATCTGTATGGGGTAATAGAAAACCAACTGTACTACCTATTATGGATATTAAATTTGATTCAAGAAAAGATGAAAAATATAAGATCATGACATATAAATCAAAGTGGGATAAGAATGACCCTGATTACAAGGGTGTATATAGTGATATTGCTGATAATCTTAATAGATCTAAAAAAAAGAGAATAGAGGAGGAATGTATTAAAGCATTTTTAGTACTTAAGTGTAACGGTATAGTCAGATTTGAGATCAGGGAGGATGATAAAGATAATCTTTACTTCATAGATTTCAATCCTAATCCCAATTTTGCAATTGATAGTGCATTCATGAAATCAG
This sequence comes from candidate division WWE3 bacterium UBA1397, assembly GCA_002305205.1. Classification (GTDB taxonomy): domain Bacteria; phylum Patescibacteriota; class WWE3; order UBA101185; family UBA10185; genus UBA1397. The sequence continues at coordinate 7,129 of DBQJ01000013.1, forward strand.
CGAGGGAAGCAGGATTGAGCTATGGTCAAGTGGTGTTAAAGTTATGTAAGTTTGCTTTAGAGAAATAGATATATTTAATCTTCTTCCGGACGGGAAAATATCTCAGTAACTATATCTTTTTCCAATACACCATAGGATAAAAGTGTTTCTCCTACTTCTTTAACCATTGCAGGATGACCACACAGATAAAAATCTGTATCTTCAACTGCAAGTCCCGGTAGAGCAGATGTAACTCTTTGAGGTTGAAGTTCGGGGTTTTTAGGTTTAGAGAAATATATCTTATATCTGAAGTTAGGAAGATTAAATTTAATATCTTCCAGTTCCGGAAGAAGCATAATATCTTCTTCTTTTCTTATTCCGAAATGAAGAAATATATTGTTTGTTATGTGTTTCTCACAGAGATTGTCAAGTATAGATATGAATGGAGCTATACCCGTACCTGTAGCAAAGAACTGTATATTTGGTTTTAAATATGATTTTAATAGTAATTTACCTGCAGGTCCTATAAATGTAACTGTGTCATTTGGTTTTAAACTATTAACATAGTTTGATCCCAATCCCTCGTGCCCCGTTTCTACAAGAAGGGATAGGGTAGGCAAGTATCTTTTTCCTGAAGATATGGAGTATGGTCTATATCTTTCAGAATTAACTTGAAGATTTATATATTGTCCCGGAATAAAGTTAAAACTATTTGAGTTTATATTGAGCATTAATTTTGTAACTTTGGAGCTAACATTATTCTTAGAAAAGACTGATGCGGTATAAACAGCCGGTTTAATGAATATGTTTTGGTTTAGATTATCATCCATATGCTCAATAGAATAAATGTATCATAAATACATAGAGAATGATATTTAATTAAATATACATGTTCTTTATGTTATTATACCTAGTGTTTCAGAGTATTTATTGGGGGATCGTCTAATGGTAGGACTGCGGGTTTTGGTCCCGCCTATTGGGGTTCGAATCCCTATCCCCCAGCCA
>DBQJ01000010.1 GCA_002305205.1 candidate division WWE3 bacterium UBA1397
TCATAATAAATATTTTATACTACTTTGTTCTTTGCTAGAATAAACAAGGTATGATTCCTTCACAACAAAAAGAACAAAGAGTAGCAATATTCGTAGATGTACAGAATATGTACTATTCTGCCAAGAACCTTTTTTCCTCAAAGGTTGATTTTGGCAGACTTCTTACCACAGCAATAGCAGGAAGAAAATTAATCAGGGCTTTTGCTTATGTAATTAAAGCTGATGTTGGTGCGGAGAAGGATTTTTTTGAAGCATTAAGCAAAATAGGCTACGAGGTTAGGGAGAAGGATTTACAGGTATTTTACGGCGGAGCTAAGAAAGGAGATTGGGATGTTGGTTTGTGCATGGATGCGGTTAGAGTTATGCCCAAGATTGATGTAATGGTTTTAGTATCAGGGGATGGTGATTATACAGACCTTTTGGACTACGCAAGAAGTCAGGGAGTAAGAACCGAAGTTATTGCTTTTGGTAAAACAGGATCAAACAGATTATTCTCTGAAGCTGATTATGTTGTGGATATTGGAGATACTCCGGAAAAGTACCTAATTGGCCGAATAAGAAAAAGACCTCCTAACATCAGAGTTAACTCACCAAACGGTCGTCTATCATTTATTCCCGGCAGAAAAGAGCCATCTGATTTTTACGATAAAACAGTGCAAAATAAAAATATTCAGATTGATAAATCAGATTCATTAAGTGATACATTTAAAAATGACAAAGATACCATTATATAAAATAAAAGAGCTCATAACTTTTGAAAGAATAAAATCCACCATCTACGTATTATATTTTCTTTTATTCATATCTGTTGTATTTCATTTTTCCTATGCAAGAAGGATAATCCCGGGAATAAAAATAGGAAGCGTAAGAGTAGGGGGGATGACTTATCTTCAGGCAATTAAAACATTAGAAGAACATGAAAAGACAGTAAGCAAAGAACTAATCTTAAAGGCGGAAGATAGGGAATTCATAATAAAAGCATCCGATATTAATCTAGTATATGATTGGGATGCATCTGTCAGTAGAGCCTATGAGGTTGGCAGAACGGGTAATATATTTATTGATAATAAGGACAAAATTGCCGGTTTTCTTAGAGGACTTTATATTGGGGCATTTTATGAATATGACGATAATCTTTTGGCATCTAAATTTTCCTTAATTAAAGCTGAAACAAACATTGATGCACAAAACGCAGGTGTGGGTTTTGACCCCAATGGCAAATTGATTATCACCCCTCCAAGAGAAGGATTAAAAGTTATTGATGATTCTCTTCACAATGGTTTTGCATCGTCCTTTGATAAGATGGATTTTCAGACTAAAGTACTTCCTACAAAAAAGATAAAACCAAAAATAAGTGAAGATCATATTAAAGCAAATATGCCTATGATAGAGAAAATATTATCCAATGAGATAACTATAAAAAACGGGGACAAATCGTGGGTAGTAAATAAGGAACAACTACTCAGCTTCCTTGAACTAAGAAATAACAATAATAATATCGAATTTGTACTAAATGAACCCAGATTTGAAGCATTCTCCGAGTCTGTAGCTCAGGATGCAGATGAACTTCCCAGGGGAAAAGTTACTTCAGTAAATGGGGAGAGGGTGTTAGGGTTTGAATTAATAAAAGATGGAAAAGAGCTTGATAAGAAAAAATTTGCAGATGCTTTTAGAGATGCTGTATTTCATTTCAAACCGATTGTAGAACTTCCTATGAAAGTTATTACCGGACCGGCCAACAAGGAAAAGTATGGAATATTATCTTTGCTGGGGGAAGGGGTGTCAACATATAAGGGCTCCGGAGAGGGAAGAATACATAATCTTTTACTTGCAGCCGAAAGAACGGATGGTGTTCTTGTAGCACCCGGTGCAGTTTATTCAATGAATGCAGCTATTGGGGATGTTAGTTATGAAACAGGGTATGACTTTGCATATATTATAAAAGAGGGGAGAACTGTTTTAGGAGCCGGAGGAGGTGTTTGTCAGACTTCCACCACCTTATTTAGAGCCGTATTAGATTCAGGATTGCCTATCATTACGAGACACCCCCATGCATATAGGGTAAGTTATTATGAACAAAATATGCCTGTAGGTTTTGACGCAGCTGTGTTTCAACCATCCTGGGATTTTCAGTTTAAGAATGATACAAACAATTATGTACTTATTCAGACAAGTTTTGATAAATCACAATACTCTCTAACCTTTAGAATATACGGCACCCCGGATGGAAGGGAAGTTGAGATTTCCGAACCTGTGATAACCAATCAAACACCCCCTCCTCCCGCTTTATATCAGGACGATCCCACACTAAATAAGGGAGTAGTAAGACAGGTGGATTTTCCTGCATGGGGAGCAAATGTTTCATTCAGTAGAAAAGTAACCAGGAATAATGAATTACTATTTGAAGACATATTTAACAGCAGATATCAGTCCTGGAGAGCAGTATATTTAGTAGGAACAAAAGAATAGTATTATTTCCTGTCCGATATTTCTATACCAACTAGAGTATATATTTTTTCATTTCCTTCAGTATTTGTTGCTTCTTCCTTAGATATAATTTTTGCAATCTTATCTTTGCTTTTATATTCATATACAGATGAATTATTTTCTTCACTAATAGATTCAATTTCCCAATCTAAATCAGTAAATATGTTTTTATAAAAGGATTCAATTGATGATCTGGGTTTTTCAATACGATATGACGTTTGATATATATTTCCTATTTCATCTGATGATATAGTTTCAGCTTTATCGGGATAAAGAAGATTTATATCACTTATACTTTTAGCACCCTTAACATCTTCGATCTTCTTTAATATCTTAGGTTGATATCCGGAGAAATTTATGTAGGAGATTATTGATATTGATAGAAGGATAAAAAGGGCAGTAAATAAAACGATATTTTTCTTTTTATTGTTCATGGTAAGTTAATTATATGTTCTAAGTCGGATTAAGAGCAAATTTTTGGTAAAATGCTTTATACAGTCTTTGATAGTTGATTTTAAAGGCCCCATCGTCTAGTGGTTAGGACATTGGATTCTCATTCCAAGAACCGGGGTTCGAGTCCCCGTGGGGTC
>DBQJ01000022.1 GCA_002305205.1 candidate division WWE3 bacterium UBA1397
CCTCTAAAAAAGGGGTACTTGACATTCAAACCATAGGTATCAACTAAATATAGTTTAATCTACCTTCTATCTTCCTACTAACGTTCTGATTATTTCTTAACCACTCTTCAAGAATTTCTTGTACTGATGTCGATACTACCTTCCATTCCCCCAATTCTTTAAGTTCATCTATTGAAATATTCAGATAATTAGAACAATTATTTAGATGGTATCCCTGTATAGAAATGGTATAAAATTCATCCGGTCTAACTTCTTCCCCCTCACATTTCAATGAAACCAATCCGTAACCCCCATCGCTATAAGTAGCGGAAATATTAGCACTAACCTGATAATTCTCCCCTTCCCCATTTCTATTCTCTGTTCTCATAATATGTTCGAATATCTTTCTGAGTTTTGATCCTGTTATTTTAAATCGTGTGTAAGAATCGTCATAAGGAAATATGGTAATAAAATCTTTTAGAGTAACAAGAGGACCTAGCTTTTGTCCTCTGATGGATCCGCTGCCGACAAAAGCAACATCACATTGAGACATCTCAGCTAATGCATCGGCAAAAAGATTTCCCAAGGATGTTTCAACAATTCTTTGGGGGTGAGTTAATTCCTCGGTAAACTTGCAAAGTATTGTGCTGTATTTCCTATCCACAATGTCTTTAAAAGAATCAATAAATTCCTTTATACCATTATCCGGTTCTGCAACACCGTCTGTAATTTCAATTAACTTCCATTCATAATCAACAATACTGTTTGTTTCATCCTCCACCCAAATGTCATATCTACCTATCTGATTAGTACCTACACCGGCTTGGGATATTAATATATTATTTACCTTCTCAGGTTTATCTAATATTGTATGCGAATGCCCCCCGATAATCATATCTACTCCCCAATCCGGATTAAGAAGTGCAGCTAATTCTTTATCGGATTCAAAACCAATATGGGTAAGCAGAATAGTTAAATCAATATCATCATTTTTATAAGCATTGCATATTCTTCCTACCTCTTTGCTCGCTTCTTCCAGATTTATAAAACTGCCTATTAAAGGATCTGTTTTCAAAGAATCCATAACTTTCTCAGTTACTATTCCTGTAAAAAGGATATCAAAATCATCTTTCCTGATAGTTATATGCGGTTTCATTAGTCTTTTATTGTATTTCTTTATATATAAATTAGCGTTAACTATAGGAAAATTAGCTACTCTTTCTAAAAACAACAGATGGGGAAGTCCGTAGTCAAATTCATGATTACCGAGTGTTACTACATCGGGAGCTAAATAATTCATTATTTCTATAGTAGAAATGCCTTTATACTCACTATCTATGATTGATCCTTGGAGCATATCTCCTGCTATAACATATAGGACATTCTTTTCTTCTTTTCTTACCTTATTTATATATCCGGATAATAATGATAATCCTCCAATTAATTTACCTCTTTCCTCCGTATCTTCAGCAAAGAAATCTCCATGCATATCGTTTGAATGAAGTATGGTGAATTTTTTTCTCATATAAATTATTTTACTACAACCGAAAAGGGGGAAGAATTAACTTCCCCCTTTACTTCAAAATACAATCTTTGTTAATTACTTAATATTTTATCTACTGTACTTTGCATATCTGCATAATTGTAAGCACCGCCGTAATTAATATCATTAATAAAAAAGGATGGTGTGCCTCTTACTCCCAAGGATACTGCTAATTTCTGATCGTCTATTAATCTCTGATCAAATTTACCGCTGTCTAAACATTCTTTCATAGTATTTTCATCAACAGCACTGCTTAGAAACTTAGATAGTTCCCCGGATGCCTCCTTACTATTTCTCACTTTCTCATTTATTAATGTATACCCCTCAGCACTCATTAACAGATCATTAGCTTCCCAAAATTTACCTGCATCATATGCACAATATAATGCCTTCATACCCATCTCTCCCGCATTATGTCCATTCATGTATATTAAAGCAAAAGAAATTTTCCCCTGATCTAAAAGTTTTTTTAGTTCAACTGCAGGAGCTATATAAGTACCCCCATCTTCTACTAACTTAAATGCGCCTGATTTTATATTCAATTCATTATTCTTACCCCCTGCAATATTACAGTAAGGACAGCTCGGATCGGATATTTCTAAGGCAACTAACTTGTTATCAGCACTCCCAAATTTAATATAAGCTTTATTAAAAGCATTCTTGATTGCTTCTATATCAACAGTTGTCTTACCTTCTTTATTATTTTGGTTGTCATCTTTCTTTGTACTGCTATCACCAAGTACTGTATTTTTCATATCAGTTACTGTCTTCTCTAAAGTATTTACTTTTTTATTCATTGAAAATACATAGAAGAAACCACCTATCAAAAGACAGATTATTAAATATTTGGTGTAGTCTGTTTTATTCACAAAAACCTCCATAAATAGATAAACACTAATGAAAAACAAGATAGTATTTTCTTGTACAGGGAATAGTACAACATATAGATAAGCTAATCAAACACCATTCTCATTCGTATCTTAGAGCATTAAGCGCTGATATCTTCTTTGCACGAGTTGCAGGATATATGCCTGTTATAAAACCAACTGTGACAGATAATATTATTATAAGCAATACAAATGTCCCCGGTATTTTTGTTATATCGATATAACCCACACCTTTAGCTACAGAAAATATTGATAAAATAAAACCAAGAAATTTTCCTGCAACAAAACCTAGTACCAAACCGATGCATCCTCCAAACACACCCATAATTATAGATTCACTAAGGAATAGTTCTTGAACCTCAGAACTTTTCATACCCATTGCCCTCATTAAACCCACTTCTCTTGTTCTCTCCAATAAAGATACCGTAAGTGTATTAAACATACCTAACGAAGCAACTACTAAAGCTACAACACCCATTGCTCCTAAAACCAAACGAACTGTATTAAAAAAACTATTTATCTGATTAACTGTATCCGCAACTGATCTAGTAACAAAACCCATGGATTCTATCTGCAATCTTGTTTTCGGAAGAACTGTTTGATCCTTAGCTATCATCCTAATCTGAGAATAATTTCCTACTCCTAGTGATCTTAGGTCAATAAATGGAACGTACATCATCGGTACTTTATCGTCAGGGGTGACACCTACAATTTTATAAGAAGATAAGTTTGATTCCATCTTCTCTGTAGAATTCTTCAAAAGATCACTTGTAACTATAAACGATATATTGAATTCCTTATCTACTGCTTCCTGTTCTCTAATACCTAGTATCTGCAAAAATGCTTTATTTACTACAGCTAATTTTTTAGCAGAATTACTTAAATCTACTCTTGTAACCTTCTGAGTATCTACCGATATATTTTCCTCTAATATTTCTATAAAATTTGGGTCATCAGTAACTTTAATGGTCATGCCTGAAGATGAAGTTTGTGTAGAATCAACAGTAGTAGTTTCAGCTAAAACCAACTCCTCAGTTAATGTAGATGTGGAATCACCAAGTACCTGTCCTGATTTAAACTCTTTAATAGTACTATGAATACTTGCATTAAATTCAGCGAAATAACCAACCTCCTGTATTTGTCTCCCTTCACTATTTCTCATTACTTTATACTTACCCCCTTCACAATCAGAATCATCCTTCTCACAATCCCCCTGCTGCCATAAAAAAACGTCTGTTTTGATCCATCTTCCGTAATAATTACCATCTAAATCTTTTCCGGCATTTCCTTCATCACCTGAAGATTCGTACTCAGATCCCCAAACCTGCACACCCTGTTGTATACCCTCTACTCTCCTTGTATATCCTAATATCTTTGCATTTGTTGAAGGACCCTCCCTTACCCTTATCCATTCCCCAGGATTAATTGTATAATCCACCTTTGATATTTCTTTCCCCATTTCAGGAATCAATCTCTCAGTCTTTAATCCAGCTACTTTACCCTTCTCAGAATCCAAAACCACCGCCAATTCATTACTCTCAAATATGGAACCTACAATAGGTTTGATTGCAGAGTTTTTTAGATAATCGGAAGTAACCCCATATACTGCTACATCTGTAATTGAATTATTAAATTCAACCCTCCCCACAACTGAAATCAATGGAAGCACCTCCTTAACTCCCGGTACCTGTTTAATATCAGCTACAGTTTTATCGTCCATACTTACCTTGCTGCCCGGGTTTTTATCTATATCTGCCTGCCTTAACTCATCTAACCTTGCAACTCTAGATATAACTAAGTTTTGAAGTCCGTATCCTACGGAAACTAAAAATACAATAGCTGCTATACCTAACGACATGCCACCAACAGTAATAAATGTTCTGGCTTTTTTGGCCGACATATTCCTCAAAGCAACCTCTATCAGGTCTATCCTTGAAATGGTAAAAGGTTCATTTCTTTCAAAAATAGCTGTTGTTCTCGAATAAAAAACTGAAAACCTTTTAGCAATAAAGGATGATAGAGATCTGGGCATTATCCTCATCCTTACTACCTTAAATACTATCTGCGCTATAACATATAATCCTATTAATACCCCAAATCTAAATAAATCAAGTAAATCCCCCCACAGTTCCTTAAAAAATGTACCGATCTTTTTAATTTTTCCTGTTATTTTTATTAAAAAATCTACGAGCATAATTTTATTTTACGGATTCAATTTTACTTCCAACCGCTTCCTTACCTACAATTTCTTCTTTCTTCTTATCCACAGTGACGTCCCTTTTACCATCTTCGTCTGTACCTCTTTTTAGTTTAACACTTGATTCTAAAGCAGCTTTTTCCTGCCCCCTATATATACCCTCCACTTTTCCATCTAACATTTGAACGGCAGTCTTAGAATATTTTAAATACTCCAAATCGTGTGTAACCATGATAACTGTCTTTCCTTTTGAATTTAAGTCTACTAACATACTCATTAACTCCTGCCCTGAATTATAGTCAAGATTACCTGTAGGTTCATCAGCTACTATTATTTGAGCATCTGTAATCAAAGCTCTTGCTAAAGCTACTTTCTGCTGTTGACCACTTGATAATTCAGTAGGTGCGTGGTTAGACCAATTTTTCATTCCTATCTGAGTTAGAGCTTCCCATGCTTTGACCAATGATTGATCTTTTCTTACACCAAGCAAACTTAAAGGAAAAGCAACATTCTCAACTACTGTTAATGCTTTTATCCAATTTGCCTGTTGATAGATCATACCGATATGCTTTTTTCTAAATAATGATCTTGAGTCCTCATCTCTATCTTCTCCATATATATCCTCTCCTAATACTTCGACGTAACCGGAAGTAGGTCCTTCAAGACCCAGCAACGTATGAAGTAAAGTTGATTTACCACACCCTGAAGGCCCTATAATGATTACAAAATCCCCTTCCTCCACATTAAATGTTATTCCTTTTAATACCTCAATATCTTGTATTCCTACATGAAAAGTCTTCTTAACATCTTTAAGTTTTATAGCAAAAGACATATTATTTATTCAATTCCCCAAGAAAACCAAATACTTGCTGTAAATTAGTAATAACTAAATTCATAGCACTATCTGTCGACTTAGGAGTAATTACTACCGTATCAACAGAACTACCAATATTAACTGCTTTATCTTTTGAAATAGCTTTTAAATGATAAACCTTGGAAGGTGTCAAGCCGGAAATAACTACAACATGGTTAAAAGTTAAAGAACTATCCTCTTGGGTTTTCTGAGCATAAGTAACCCCGGTGCCTTCTCCATATTCAACCTGGGAAGTAGCCCCTTCATCTGTATCCCAACTTACAACTAACTGTGCTGTCTGAACCCCATCAGCAGAAGATACTATAGTTCCCTCAACTTTCAAATTAGAAACTATAGGAGGTCTGGTATCCGAAGCTGTATTAAATCTCTGTGCATCTGATGAGGCTTCATTACCAGCTACATCCCTTCCCTTAACGATTAGAACATAGGGGGTTTGAGAGACTAATCCTCTTATTAACATTCTATGTTCTCCTTTAGTAAGTGCTACATTAACTTCATCTCTAGCGGATCCCGTATTACCTTCCGGATAATATGTAACTATTGATGAAGTTTCTGTATTTGTTGACCATGAAACAAGTACCGTCGGTTGAGCTGTTCCAATTACTTGTTGTACTCTAACATCTGCAATCCTTGGACGTGGTAATGTTTCAAAACTAAGAATATTGCCCTCATATTCATCATCCTCCGTATCAAATGTATTTATTTTATAAAAGTACTTTGTTCCGTCCTCAAGGGTGTCTATTGTAGTATTATATGTAGTTTCATCCGTAGAAGTTGATAACTCTACTGTACCTCCGAAAGCTGTGGTTTTACCGTAATATATCCTAACTTTAGATGCATCTTTCACAGTATATTGGAGGACCACACTAGCTATACCTGCTGTTTTTACACCCGGATCGGTTATTGTGGGAGCTGGTTCCGTTTCAAATTCAAATTCTTCACTCATACCTGTATTTCCATCCTCATCTGTCCACTTAGCTGTAACGTAATATTTAGTCCCTGGATCAAGATTGTCTAAATTTATTTCATGGGCTGTAGTCTGATTTGAATTAGAAGGCTCCTCATCAAAATAATCATCAGAACTTGTTCCATATTGAACTTTAGTATCGCACGATCTATCTGTAGCCCATGTTATTGTTGCTTTCTTTGTTGTTACATCTGTAACTTCTGGATCATCCATAAGTTCGGGAGGACTTGTATACCTACCTGTCGGAAGCATTGAAACAGGTTCGGTGAATGCTCCACAATTGTTTGTATTGTCACACGCTCTTATCTTGTAATAATGATCTACTTGAGTTAAACCCGTGGACACAAATGCTATACCGGTGGTAGTTGCTTCATAATCGTAATCCTCACCATCAATTGAATGATATACCTCATAAGATAAATCTCCCGTTGCTCCCGTAGGAGGTTCCCAGGAAGTGGCTAATTTCCATGAACTAGTGGTCTTAACAGACACATCTGCTATTTCAACTGTACGCGGTATTCCTGGAGCAGCAGTATTGGCATCAAAGTTAATTTCAGCATACTCTCTATAATTTACATTATGAGCCTCGTCCCTAGCTACAACATAAAATGTATTCGTTCCCGGCATATTAGCGAAAGCATCCGGAGCTAATGCTTCTGCGGAAATCCATGAACTGTCATCAGAACATTGCTCTAAAGACGGTTTAACATTTATAGTATAGCAGTAAGTTAACGCATCTTCCTCTCCTGAGAATGATTCTGGAATATCCCATTCAAAAGCAAATGAGTTGGAACTGCTTGATTCCGGTTCAACAGTTAAATTAGTAGGTTTGGTTGGGGCACTTCCTGCATAAAGATATGTTTTTTGTACAGTACTTAAAGCAACATTACCAGCAGCGTCTACTGATCTCAAATAGAAAATATTATCGTCTTGGTATGCTGCACTTGATAAATAAACACTATGATCAGTAATCACATCGGACCAAACACTAAACTCACCAGACGAAGCACCTGTTTTGTACTGATAACCATATAAACCCGCACATCCTATACTGTCATCTATTACCCCTCCTGTTGTCTTACAATCATATGCTGCGTCACTACCTAAATACGGCCAAGTAAAGGTGTATTCATTATTGCCTGTCCTGGTTGATGGGGATACAGTTACTTCAGCGGGATTAGAGGGAGGGGTATTATCAAATCTGTATATTAAAGGGGCGTATATACCACTAAGTCTCTGAGCTTTATCTTTTGTTTGGACTCTTAAATAGTACGAACTTCCGCTGTTTAAATTATCCACAGTTATGGATAGTGACGACGAAGAACTAGAATAGAAAGTTGAGTTGATATTTGTCGCAGGGGTAGCTGAACTATCAGCACCAAGATAAACCCAGTATCCCCCTATCCCCGCACCCCCTGTATCATCGGCACCGCTTAGAGTAAATGTTGGGGCAGAATTATACCAAGTGTTTATATCAGGATTACCATCCGGAAAAGATTCGGGATTAATCTGTGACCCACTTACAGTAAATGTTGTATTTACTGAATCAGGAGGTGTTGGATTTTCGGTATCGTCCAAAGCGGTAATGGATATAGAAGTTAATTTTACTTGTTCATCGCCATTTCCTTCTAACACAGCCTGCCATGTTATACCATAATCAGTTATTTCTAATTCACTTATATGATCGTTTATTTCTGATTCTGTGTTTGATTCATCAGTTGAATCAGAGGTATCCCATCCATCCCCATCCCACCATTTCCAAGTTGTACCTCTATCTGTTGATAAACGATATTCTATTGAACCTAAACCATTAGTATTTGCAGATAAAGATACAAACGATCCTATTCCTCCTACTCCATATCCCCAGGCAGGAGAGCTGGCTGATATAATTTGCGGGTCGGAGGAATATGGTTTTGTATTAAAGGATGTTCTGGCAATATTGCTTATTCTTACTTCATCTATTATTCCATCAAAGTATCCTTGAGCTCCCGATACTTTTCTTTCACCATATGTAGTTCCTATCATTAAATCAGATACTGTATTTGCCATGGATAAATCCGCCCAAGGAGCAGAACTGTCCAATACACCATTTACAAAAATATAAGCCGTTTCACCATCATAAGTTGCTGCAACATGATACCAATCCGTATCCCATGTTGTTCTCTCTGATTGTAAGAACGCATTCTCACCATATGCCCATAAACCTGCGTCCGCATTAGCTGTAAGACCTGCTCCCGCATAAAGCCTTCCTTTATAAACAGCCATTGAATTCACTTCTTCAACACCGGCTGACCATCCACTTGCACTTGCATCCCCGCCGACCTTATCCCATGTATAACCATCATATTTCCAAACCTCCCCATCTCCTGCACTTAATCCTAAACTGGCATATAATTCTCCGTTATAAACAACCATGCTTTTAACTCTTTCATAGTTACCTGATGTATTCCATCCAAATTCACTATCCTCCACATCGTAAACATTATTATCCCCTCCAACATGAGTCCACGTAGATCCATCGTATTTATATACTTCCGCATCCCCGGCTGTTAGTCCTGTTCCTACATACAGTTCTCCTTTATAAACGACCATAGAATATACACCCTCATAAACACCCACGGCCAAGCCTGTTCCATCCCCCCCAACCTGTGTCCAAGTAGAACCATCATAAGACCATACTTCCCCATCTCCTGTACTTGTACCCAAACCTATAAAAAGTTTTCCCTGGAAAACTGACATGGATAGAACTTGTTCGTATGTATTTGTAGCAAAACCTGTTCCATCCCCACCTATCTTTTCCCAGTTTTCACCATCATATGAATAAACATCCCCATCTCCTCTGCTATTTCCCAAACCAACATAAAGCAATCCATTATATTCAATCATACTCAATACTGTTTCGTACGTAGCTCCCGCCCACCCCGTTCCATCTCCCGCTATAAAATTCCATTTGGATTCATCCCACATCCATATTTCAGCATCCCCTGCTCCCGAACCTAAACCAATGTAAAGATCTCCCTTATAACTAACCATGCTGGTAACCGCTTCGTGTTCAACAGCTCCGTAAATCGGATTTCCCCACCCGCTGTTAATACCCTGTCCACCAATAAGATTAAATTTATTTCCATCATATTCAAATACTACAGCATCAGAAATATTAGCAGCAGAAGATGAAGTTAATCCCATACCAACATATAAACTGTCTCCATTCTGTACTATGGACTCCACACTGTTGAATCCGGAATATCCCCAGCTTTTATTAACATACTCTCCCCCTATTAAAGACCAGGAGGTATTATCATACTTCCATAACTCTCCCGTTCCATTACGAGTACCGGGATACTGATATATTCCTGCATAAAGATAACCATCCAAGAATGCCAGGGATTTGACCTGGTAATAATAGTTGCTTGCAGACCACCCTTTGTTGGTTGCATCTCCACCAATTTTTTCCCAAGTGGATGTTCCTCCTGAATATTTATAAACTTCAGCTTTATTATTTCCATTACCCAAACCAATATATATATCGGGGCCGCTGGTAGTTATTGCTAATATATTTTCGTATCCTCCGGCTGTCCATCCCGTGCCGTCCCCCCCTATTTGGGACCATGCGGATGTTGAGTAAAGATACCTAAATAAATCAGCGTCCCCAGCACCATGACCTAAACCTACTAATATTTGGGATGAATCTGCATACAAAGCCGTTACTGCTTCATAAGTACTATTTGCCCACCCTGTCCCATCTCCTCCAATCTTTGACCATGTATCAGATGAATATTTATATAACTCCGCATCTCCCTGACTGCTTGCTAAACCCACGAAAAGACTAGTACCATCTGTTGTCATTGTATATGCCATTTCATAACCTCCGCCAACCGCCCACCCCATTCCATCCCCTCCCATCTTTGTCCAATTACTTCCGTCATAACTCCATATCTCTGCATCTCCAGAACTATTCCCCAGTGAGGCATACAGTATATCCTCTAGATATACAAGACCCCATACTTGTTCAATATAAGTTGGACCCCAGCCATCTTCACTTGGAGTAGCTCCGGATCCATCTCCCCCTATCTTTTCCCATTCTGACCCATTATATTTCCAAACCTCGCCATCTCCTACTCCGTTTCCCAAACCTATGTATAATTCACCATCCCCTATTGTCATTGCTGTTACATCTTCATAACTTCCATCAGCCCAGCCATATTCACTGGGAGATAGTCCTGTCCCATCTCCACCTATCTTTCTCCATGTGTTTGTTGAAGTGTTGTATTCCCATACTTCGGCATCACCGGGAGTAGTACCAACCGGAGTTCCGATACCTACATAAACGATATTTCCGCTTGTTACAATTGAAGAAACCGCAGCCTGACCATTTAAATCCCATCCCCCCTCTACTACAGTATAATCTGATCTCTGCCCCCCTATCTGTTCCCACAAAACTTTAGAATCGTCTGCTAATTCATATGTAAGTTTACCTGTATCTGAATCAAGATATAATTTATAAGTTCCTTTATCTACAATTCCCATTCTTCTGTGTGTTCCCCCGGTATCATTATCTGCGTGAAACGCTGAATCAGGCTTTATCCAAGCTTCTATAGTATTTTGTTGAAGTAGGGAAATTGCTGCTGTATCAGATATTATTACCTGAGACTTAGAACCATCAAATATAATACCTCCATTTAGTTTACCATCCTCACTCCAAGATATATTATATCCATTCGCGGACAACCCATAGCTAGAAGAATCGGATGGGTCGCTCCCAGAAGTTTCATTAAAATGAAAAAGAGCAGATGTATTTGAATCGGAAGAATATTCCAAAACCTTTAATTGGGCTGTACCGCTAATAATCTCTAAAGATGATGTGTCCCCTACAATATATTCAGATGTATTGGAAAAATCCCAAATCGTTGTAACTGGGGAATCAGCAAGTACTTTAGATATAACAAAATATAGGGAAAAAACAGATATCAGAATACTAACTATATAACCCCATTTTTTGGGGAATGTTCTCCTTTTTACGACAGTCGTTATTGAACCTAATTTCATTCTATATATGTAATAGTAGATAAATAATCCCCATATGTATGTAATTGATATTACAATTCTATACGTATATAATTTCTTCCAATGTTAATGGACATTAATATTAGCAACAAAATTAACAAATTTGCATTAAAATACCCCATATGTATATTTAAGAAATATGAACCTATAGAGGTTGTTGAATATTTTTCCCCAAAATATATATATTACATAGAGGAAGGATTCGTAAAACTGTTTATTGAAAATTCAATTGGTAAAATATTATCTTTAGAAATTGACAGCAATGGTGATTTTATACCTCCAATAATTAATTCTCAGTCCATCAGAGAAAAATTTTCCGATGTTATTCAATACGAAACATTATCTTTGGTTAAAACAAGAAAGATTCCTAGTGATGATTTAGCTGATTTTATGGATCACAATAAAGATATATTTTATGAGATATTAAAAATTAGTATTCAATATGTTGATGTTCTTCTTAGTCGTATTCCTGAAATAGTATATGGCTCTCTGAAGGAAAAAACCGCAGGTTTTATATATGATTTGATTGAACATTATTCAATAAAGGAGAATGGTAATATATTTATAGTGCCTGACCTAAGACATGCGGATATTGCTTCTTTCACCGGAGCCAGCAGAGAAGCTACAACAAATGTAATAAATGCATTAAAAAGAGACAATGTTATTAGTTACAAGGGGAAGAAGATATGTATACTAAAACCTGGTGTTTTGAAGAATATTGCGAAAAGATAGAACTATATTTTCTTTCTGATTGTGTATGTCTTTCTTCCCGAAGATTCAAAATATGTTCTCATCATTAGCTCACCTATCAATCCCATCATTACTGATTGAACCCCAACAATAACTAACAGAACGGATAAAATTAACAATGGTCTCCCTCCGATGCTCTGTCCGAGTATTTTTAAAATAAACAAATAGAATAAACCAATACCTCCTAATCCTGCTATTACTGCTCCCGTAAAACCAAAAAGACGTCCGGGCATCATAGAAAAGGGTTTTTTTGAAAACTTAAGCATAAATGCCAAAGTTATTAAATCCAGCAGCACCTTAACTGTTCTTTTATTTCCTTTATAAGCGGATACTCCGAAATCTCTATCTTTAAAATCTACTTCAAACTCAATCATTTTTGCACCGTATAAAGATATGTAATCAGGAATAAATCTATGCATATCCCCATATAAATTTAATTTCTCTATTACAATTCTCCTGAAACCTTTCATTCCGGATCCCCTATCTTTCATATTTACTCCTGATATTTTAGTAATTATTTTATTTGCTAATCCACTTTGAGATGCTCTGCTGGTATTTTTTCCTCCCCATCTGCCAACTCTGTTTGTATTAACAAAATCATACCCTTGATCCAAATAAACAAGTATCTTCATTATATTATCCAGAGGAATTTCTAAATCAGCAGAAACAGTAATTATGTAATCACCCTTTGCTTCATCAAATCCGGCCGTATAAGCACAACTTTGTCCGAAATTAGACATAAGGTTTATTCCTTTGATTTGAGGATATTTCTCCACATAAGAAGAAATTACCTCCCATGTTTTATCCTTACTCCCATCATCAACAGCAATAATCTCATAGTCATATGATTCATTCTTCATTAGTTCAATTAACCCATCAAAAGTTCTATTTATGTTTTTTTCCTCGTTATAGCAAGGTATTATTATAGATATTAGCATTACTTAAACCTCCCTTAATGTTTTATACCACTCCGGCATCAAATTGAAAATCTCAACCTGTCTTCTAACCCCTTCCGGTAATTTCATTCTGGGTGAATATTTTAATACTTTTTTAGCTTTGGATATATCAGCAGAAGATGATACGTCGCCTCTATCGGATTCTGTTACCTTGTATTTTACTTTCTTATTCATAGATTTCTCAATTTCTTCAATCCACAATCTAATTTTCTGAGGATCGGAAGTACCGATATTAAATACATCGTATTTTGTTTCATAATCCAAGCATTTGAGTATTCCGTCTACTTGATCATCAATATATGTACTATCCTTTGCACTGTCTAAACCTTTTGCTCCGTATATACTAATTTCTTTATCGTTGTATGTATAATTTATTGCTCTTTGCATAAACATTCCATAAGTTCTTTGGAGTGGTCCATATATAGGTCCGAATATCCTGTTAATAATTATGCTAATACCATAAACTGATGAAAAGGAATGGCAGATAACTTCACCCGCTACTTTCGTAGCTCCGTAAGGAGATACAGCTTTTGTTACATCATCTTCTTCCGTAACTTTCCTATCTTCTCTATTTCCATATACAGAAGAAGATGATCCAAATACAAATTTATTAACCATATTCTCTTTACACGAATACAGTAAATTTACTGTCCCATCAACATTAACCTGAGTATAAAGCCTGGGGTTTTGGACAGAATAAGGAACTCCCGCCATAGCTGCTAAATGTATTACTGCATCGGGTTTTTCTTCCGAAAAGATTTCCTTTATATCTTCTGAGTTAACAATATCCTTTTCGTAAAATTTAAACGATCCTTTTTTTTCGGAAATGCTCCCAGGATAATATGTAAATATTTTTTTAAAGACTTCCCTCATTTCTTCGCCCCCATAATGGGAATCGTTCATTCCGGAGGCCATATATGTAAGTCCAAGATTAAATTCTTTGCATTTTCTAGGATAGTAGTCATTAAAATTATCTATACCTACAACATCATCTCCTCTCCATATCAATGCCCTGCATACATAACTTCCAATAAAACCCGCTGCTCCTGTGACAATAATTTTCATTCTTATATTATATTACTAAAATTTAAAATTCTTAGGGGGTGTGATATTTGGATCATTACCATATTCAGGTAGATCCAAGTTACCTATCCCTGTATTTCCCTTAACCCAATTAATTATATTTGATATTGTTAATCCCGTTCTGAGACCGGTAAATGATCCCGGTCCTTTGTTAGCTTTAATAATAGAGATATCGTTAATGGATAGACTATTTTTATTTATTATTTTTCTTATACCCTCTAATACATCATCTTTATATTCCATCTTATCTATCTCATACATAATCTCCGATTCTGCATTATTAATCTTATACAGTATTATTATACTGTGTTCTTTTGTTGATGTATCAATGTAAATTGAGTATTTTAATTCTTCTCTCATTTTCTCCCGAATAATAAAAATATATACGAATAGTAGAATCCGGAAGAAGATTTTCAACAATTTCCGGCCACTCTATAATGGATATAGAATCCTTTTCTTCAATAATTTCCCTAAATCCCAAATCCAATACTTCCTCAATAGAATTAATACGGTATAAATCTATATGATTTATACTCTTTATCCTGCTGTTCAATCCATTATCTGAATATTTCCTCATCAATACAAATGTGGGACTTTGAACTCTGCATTTTATTCCCAAAGCTTCAACTAAATATCTAGTAAAAGTAGTTTTTCCACTACCCAAGTCTCCATAGAGTGCGATTGTCTGTCCTTCTTTTATATTTTTAATTAATTCTCCAGCCAGTTTTTTAGTTTCTTCGGGAGAATGCGAGAGTATTTCCATAATATTATCCCTGTAATAACACCTCCTAAAATATCTACTGCGATATCAAAGATACCCGAAGACCTGTATACGGTAAAAACCTGATGGAATTCATCAAATATTCCATAAAATGATGTTAATACAACAGAATTAAATACATTCCTTAATGCTTTGTAATAAGTAGTGCATAAAATCATAAACATTATAAAGTGACCATTTATATGGTATGTTTCGTTACCTAACCCTGCTTTTTCAATAGTCGGTCCTGTTATTGATGAAGTAATAAATATCACTATCATTACTATTAACGATGGTATCCATCTTTTTATTCCTGCCATTGAGCTATTTTATCATTTATTGAAGCAAGGGAACTCTCATAGAAGTACCGCTTCCATAATTTTCTGCATGGAGTTAAATACTTTTCTCCTGTTCTTCTGTGAATAATCTCAAACTGTAAACAATCCGAAGTATTTGAATAGCCGTTAAATTTTATCTTTATAGACGGAGAAAGTACGGGATACATACTCCTCAGATGATTCTTCCCTATCCATAAATTGCTTTCTTCATTAAAAATAAATACTTCGGTGTTTTCCATTACAGGATAGATTGTAAAATCGTTATCTTTTCCGTTGTTTATTCTATAAACTAAATTAATCAAATATTCCTTGTCAGGGGATATAAGATTGTTTGATATTAAAAAATCAAAATACTTATTCTTATTAGTGTTTTGGGCATAAGATATATTCTGTAAAAGAAGATAAGATAAGGTAATTAAAATAATGTATAGGGTCTTTGCACACCTGCATACCATTTCTTTTTTATATCAGATGTATTTTTTAAAAGGAACAGATGCTACTCTAATGATAATAGATAAAAATCTACTTCAAATGCCAGTATACTGTCATGTAATTATCATCATGGAAGATAAAAACTCCGTTTCCCCCATCTCCTAAACAATTCCTACACGAATAGGCCTCACCGTCTTCTACCGCATACACAGGGCTTCCTATCGGACCTGCCATATCATAAGCAGGGTGGGGATTTCCTCCATAGTATCTGTTTGACCAGCAGGTATAGCCATACCCTTGCGTTATCATAGGGTCGCTCATTGGCCACGCCCAATCACCGCTCCCAGTTGATTTATTTCTTGATCCCTCGCACCCTGTATCCCAATATACAGTTTTATTCTTTAATACTTTGGAGGGATCTACATAGTTGGAATAATACCAATCCCATCCGTCTATATCATCAAAAGAAGAGTATCTATATACACCAAAATGGAGATGATCTCCAAAAGAGTATCCTGTACTACCTTGCACCCCTATCACATCTCCCTTATCAACTTTTGCAGCTTTAGTATTTTTTAATACACTTACAGCCCCGACAATTTGATTTAGTTCTTTTCTTGCATCTTCTAACAGCTGTTGATATTTCTTCTCATCGTTTTGAGTCATCTCCATTAACTTCTGTCTCTCATTTTTTCTATCTTCTAAACTTCCTTTATAAGCATCTAAATTAGCCTTCTCTATTTCCAAAGATTTTTTAAGATCCTCAACTTCTGATTTTTTATCCTCAAATAGTCTCTTTTGATTAGAGTATGCATCCTTTGTGTCTTTCATCTCCTGAAGTAATTTTTTATCATATCTTTCCATAGCTTGAAGATACTCAATCTTCTGAATCATTTTTCCCAGCGTTTCTGAACCAAAGAGCATTACCATTGAATCATTTCTTGACTTATATCTTTCCCTCACTCTGGACATAAGAACATCCTCCTGATAAGTTATGGAAACAACAAGTTTATCAATGCGTGTTTTTAACTCATCAATATCATCGGATAACGATTCTATTTCTTTTCTTGTTTTCTCAATCTTTGCCGATGATTGCTGTATCTTTAATTGAGCCAGAGTCATCTGATCATCAAGATATTGTATTTCATTAACCAGCGTTTTTTCCTTGCTTTGAAGATCTCTTATCTTCTTTTCATACTTCTCAATCTCTTCTTGTTTATCTTCAATCTCCTCCTTATCCCCTTCTTCCTGTGCAAATACAAAGACAGGAGATAACAGCAGTATGAATATAGTGATAAATAAAAAATTTTTAATTTTCATACCTTATGACTGAAGATATTTTTTGATTGCCGTAGTACTTCCCAATAACCCAAGCAGGAAACCGGATAGAATGAGTACAAAACACAGTATTAATGAAAATATCAACGGACTTATAAAAAAGCCGGGGATAAAACCTAAGGACAATCCATCGGAGAATATCTTTAATTTATCCGCTGTTAAATCTAAAAGAAATACTATTATAGAAGCAATAAAAGATGAGAGTACTCCAAAAAATACACCTTGGTATATAAAAGGTTTTTTCACATACTCATCTGATGCTCCGACTAATTTCATTATGGACAACTCCTCCCCCCTGTTATTTATAGATGTTCTTATTGTTGATACAACAACAGAATATGAAACTATTAAAAATACCAAGACTAGAATAAATCCTATTATATATACTGTTCTACTCCATACAGAGAATCTTTGTATGACATCTTCAAAGAACTGAACATCTTCAACACCTTCTTTTTGAATAAATTCTTCGGATATATTTTTAAGCTGAGTAATATCTTTGGTTTTAACTTCCAAACTAGCAGGTAAAACACTTGCAGATATATTCTCCAGTAGAATAGGCTCATCTTTATTCATCTCTCTAAATATTCTCAGAGCGTCTTCTTTAGATACATAGGAAACATCCATTATTCTTGGGTCATTATGTAATTCACTTTGATATGTCTTTATCTTTTCTTCAGTAAATTCATCTTTGAAAAAAATAGTTATCTGTGCCTGATTTTCTAAGTATTTCAATGCGGTCTGAGAAAATACTACTATATTTATAAATACACCTAAGAGTAGAAAGGTTGAAGTCATAACCAAAAGATTAGAAACGGAAAGTAATTTTTCTTTCTTTATATTGTGCCAAAATAATTTTAAATTATTATTCACGATACTTTCCCCCCTTCTTATCTGAAATAATTGATCCTTTGTCTAAACGAAGAACTCTTTTTTTCATTTGATCTACCATTCTCTCGTCATGCGTGGCCATAATTACGGTAGTACCAAGTGAATTTATCTTTCCCAGCAGATCCAGTATCTCCTGAGAAGCATCGGGATCAATATTACCTGTTGCTTCATCAGCAATCAATACATCAGGTTCATGAGCTAAAGCACGGGCTATACACAAACGCTGTCTCTCGCCCCCGGACAATTGTTTTGGAAATGAAAGTATCTTATCTGTTAATCCAACCAGGTTTAATACATTCGGTACTATACTTTTTATTTCAGTCTCCGAAGAATTTACTACTTCCAATGCTATGGATACATTCTCAAATACATTTTTTGAATTAAGCAGTTTAAAATCCTGAAATACTACTCCTATCTTTCTTCTTAAATCGGGCATTTCTTTTTGAGTAAATTCTTTTATATTTTTCCCGTTGAATAATATTTCTCCGGCATCGGATAATTCTTCCCTTATCAATAATTTAATAATTGTAGATTTACCTGCTCCGGAAGGACCTACAAGAAAAATAAACTCACCATTATTTATGGTAAATGATATATTATCCAATGCTTTAAAATTTCCATATTGTTTTGTAATATTAATAAACTCAATTTGAGACATTTTTGCTCTTTATTACTACCTCAGAAACATTTAATACGGATTTACTTCCATCTAATGTTTTGGATAGTACTCCCCCTACTTTAACATTTAATCCTTCCGCTACAGATAATTTCTGGTCTCTTGATTTAAGCAGTATTATTTCTTTTCCCGAACCATCGACTAAAACATAGGATATTTTATCTTTAGGATAAAAAGAAGGATTAAAATATTCTATCTTTCCCTCATAGTATGCTAGCTGCTGTTTTGCTGTTTGATTGTTTGATTCCTGTGTTCGAAGAAGTTCAATTTCATTTTGTTTTAATCTTAATGAGTTAAGATAACCTATGTATATGCCCAAACCTGCAAAAAGGATAAATATTACTAGGAAAATGGTTAATATTCTCCTTCCTGCTAGTTTCTCTGTCTTATCGTGTATATTTTTGAGCAGATTAATCATATTAATTTAGATAAATTATACAGTCAAAAGACATTATTACACAAAAATGTTTGAAAGAGTTGAATATCTAACTAATGTAACTTCAGAAAATATACCAACATATTATTTCTTTCATAAGAAGAGCAAAACACTTCTTCCCATTAAAGTAGAATTATTATCAACCAGCATGGTAAAGGATGCGCATCCGAGTCAACCTAATACTTTAGATACTGTTAAGAAAATAATATTTGCTATTGGAATAAAGATTGAAAATATAAAGATATATTTATATCAAGATGGATATTTTTATTCTCATCTATCAGTAATATCCTCATCAGGAGAAATGGAGATCAACTGCAGTATCTCAGATGCCCTGTTTCTTGCATTATCTTCTAATTCCCCTATCTTAGTTGAAAAAAATATACTCAGAGACTGTGGTATTAAGGTTACACAAAAATTAATTAAAGAATCACTGGGATAACAAATATTTCTGAATATTAACATTATGCTCCTCAAGGGTTCTGGCATAATGAGTATTACCCTCCATATCGTTTAGATAATAATAGTAATCAGAAGATCTACTGTTCAATACAGCAGAAAGAGAAGAAATTGAAACACTTGATATTGGACTTGGAGGAAGGCCTATATTCTTCCTTGTATTATATGGGCTGTCGTTTTGCAGATCTTCATTACTCAGAGAAGAAGGCCACCAGGTAATATTTTTTTCATCCTTAATCGGAGCTTCTGCAGCACAATAATCCTTCGCTAGGCAAGATTTCTGATATGCTGTTGCATATTGAGTAGTAGCGTCGGCATCAAGCTTAAGGTTCTCTTTCCATCTTTTAATAAG
>DBQJ01000012.1:0-7878 GCA_002305205.1 candidate division WWE3 bacterium UBA1397
TTTTCCACCTCTTTATACTGATTAAGGTAGTTTTTAGCGTACAGTTCGTAGGATTGATTTAAAATATCTGTATCGATAGGGAGTTTGGAGAGTTGGTTGCTGTAAAGTTCATGCATATCTTGTTCTTCAATATATTTTTGGTGTTGTTTGCAAATACGTTTTGAATTTGTACAGTAATAATAAACATATTTTCCTTTTTTTGTAGTTGCTGTGTGTAAACAACCACAATCTCCACATTTGATAAATCCTCTGTACAAAAAATAATGCTTTTGAGATTTTGGAATGTTATTTTTAACAATAAGTTTCTGAACTTTATCAAATAATTCCATTGAGATAATCGGTTCGTAACTTCCTTGATACAGTTGCTTGTTGTATTCAAAAGTTCCTGTGTAATCTATGCGTTTTAGTAACTTGTTTATGGTGTTTAGATAAACTCTGTAACCTTTTTTTGTTCTAAAACCCATTTCATATAAGGTTTTTGTTATTTCTCTTAGGTGTTTACCTTCTGCATACATTTCAAATGCTAATTTCACAAAATACGCTCTATCTGGGTCGGGTTTCATTTTTTTATCAACTATGTAATAACCAATTTTTGAAGAACCTGGAATTTCACCTCTTTTAAGTTTGGTATCTGTTCCATCTTTAACTTTTGAACGAAGTTTTCTTGAATAATTGGAAGCGTCCACAAACTCATGGCCAATATTCATAAAGTCTCTATCTGAAGCATAAATATCGTGTTCAGTAATAATCTTTTGGATTAAACCATTTTCATAAAGGGATTGTAATAACCCTGCTTCAGTTAAATTTCTTGCTAATCTATCAATATCCCAAGTAACAATAATATCTGCTTCTTTATTTTTAATACGAGAAATAAGGTTATCAAACTTAGGTCGGTTTCCAGCGTTCTTAGCAGATTTTGCTTCTAAAATAGTATCTACAACATTAAGGTTAAAGCGTTTAGCAGTTTCTAAACAAATTCTTTCCTGTGTTTCCAAGGAGTATTCTTGTTTATCAGTACAATCAGTAGATTTTCTGCAATATATAAAACAATTATTCATATTTCTAAGTTTGGAGCAGGAGAAACTTTAAACTGGCGATACTTAATAATATCTTGATTATATGTGTTTATATACTCGTTAGCAAAATAAATCTCATTGTTCATAAGATTTTTAGCAATATCATAAGCGTAAACACCTGTATTTAATCTTGGTTTAATTAGGTTTTTAGAGTAAAAGAACACTCTAACTCCTTTGAACCTTTTATCAAACAAACTTTTTTCTAAATATTTACTTAAATAATTAACTGCTAAAAAATCAGGTTTTCGGATATCAATAAAACCATATCCCCAAAGTTCTGCTAATTTTTCTTTAACTATAAAGGGTAAATCACAAAGAATATGGTAATGAACAGCACCTCGTTTTTGAAACTCAATAACCCCTAAATACTTGAAATTTGGGTATATCTTGCGTAGTTTTTGAATGAAGTTACTTAATAGTTTGTTACAAATTCGGGGATTTGAAATATCAAAATCACATTCACCAAAGGTGAGAGTTAATAACTTAACATATTCGCCACTAAAGTTTGCTAATGCTAACTGGCGTATTTTGTTTAATGCTTTGATTGAGTTTCTTCTTCTGTAATCTTCACTTCTATCCTCTTTTTCTTTGGGTTTCCCTGAACCTCGTTTGGATTTAGGGTTCTTTGCTTTAATAATTGGTTTTTCGTGAATATACAAATCTACATAATCACCATAAGTAATTGCAGTAACATAATATGCAGTTTTAAACTTATCAATTATTGGAGGAATTACGACGCTACTATCTAGTAGAGTAAAGGGAGAAAGCATGCGACTGTCGTCGCTATGCTTGTTGGCGAGGATTTCTTTTATTAAATCGTCAGTTTTAGATTTATAAGGTTTGAAATATAATTCTGAATGAAGTTCTGGTTCTTCAAGTGGTGAACCAAAATATTTAACAATATCTTCCTGTGTTTCAAGAGGTTGCATTTTTAACCTCCTGTTGTTTACAAAACAAATATATTGCTTTACCTAAGTGAGATAACGAGTAATAACTTTCTAATATTTCGGCGTCAGTAAAAACAACGCCAAATTTTGCTTCTAAAAAGCATTTAAGTTGTTGTAATTCTTCGTTTGTAGGGGATTTAATCTCCAGCATTAACTGGAAATTAGCGTATTATGAGGATTTAATCAGACCCTAAAAGTTTGCAAACTTTTTGGTACTATTTTGTTTCTGGTTGAACTGCTGGGGTTTTCCACATTGCTTGATATTCATAATATAACTTTTTTACATATACCTCGTCGCCAAATCTCGGGTGATTTTCAGGAAATATATTTTCTGAAATCTTTAAAAAAGTTAGTTCCTTTTCTTCTTTTAAGTGAGTAATTTTCATAGCAAGTTCTGTATTTTGGTGAAGTCGTAGGGTATATGGGTTAGAGGGTAGGTTATTATTCATATCAGTTTGGAGATTTTTCCATATTTTTTTTACTTGTTTCTTAAAAACGTTAAAGGATACATTGTAAGGAATAAATATAACCCCTACTTCATGCTTATAATCAAATAATTTGGAAACAGTTTGCTTTTTAGTAACTGCAAAATCAACTTTTTCTGAAATAAACCCCTCATACCAATCAACATCAATAATTGTATTAAAAAACAATAGTAAGTATATCTGTTGGTTAAAGTTCTCTGGTAACCCCATTCTTTCTCTTAGGTTATCAACATAAATATAAAGACTATCTTTTAATAGAATTGTTTGTTCTAAAGGTAACCTATCAAAATTAACACCAACAAAAGGGGTTAAATCCAATCCTGTTTCTGGAAACTTTGCATATACACGTAATTTAACAATCAAATCCTTGTATTCTGGGTTATTTACAAATTTTGCAACAAACTCAGTAGTTTCCTTACTGGGTTTATCTACAAACTCTATTGGATTAAGTGATTTTAAGAATTTTAGGTCGTTTAACTCCATAGCGATAGGAGTGTACCCCATGCTTCGGTGGAAATCCAATCACTTCCCACCACAGGGGGAGGATTTTAGCACACACTGCGTGTGTGCTTGTAACCTTATAAGTGGTGGGAAGGTGAAATCCCAACGACGTGTATTTTTTGAACTGATTTTAATTTATAATTCAACTATGAAAATTACATTTTTAGGAACAGGTGCTGATACTGCTTACCCATTACCTTTTTGCTTATGCAATAGTTGTGTGAAAGCAAGGGAACTAGGTGGGAAAAATTTGCGTAAAAGGTCGTCCATTGTAATAAACACAGATTTAATTGTTGATTTAGGTCCCGACATTATGGCCAGTTCCTTTATGCATAATATTTCAATCGCTGATATTAGGTACTGGTTACAAACACATTCACATGCAGACCATTTTGATCCCGCCCATTTATCAACAAGAATTCCAGAATATGCAGGAGTAAATACACCACGACTAGAACTTTACGCTTCTGAAGCAACTATCTATAAAATGTCGGAAATGCTTAGGGGTATAGGTTATATATCAGACCTAATGAACGATAAAGAACAGAACAGACTAAATCTACAAGTAAATCCAATTCATACTTTTCAATCTGTAACCTTTGGAAGCTATACTGTTACTGCATTGACCACGAACCACGATACCTCTGTTGAATCGCTTTTATTCACTATTACAGAACATGGTAAATCAGTTTTTTATGGGACTGATACAGACGAACTACCTGAAGAAACTTGGGTAGACCTACAAAAGAAAAAGTTAGTATTTGACGTAGTAATCCTAGACCACACATATGGACCTAATGTGAATGGAGGTGGCCATTTAAATGCAAATAACTTTGAAAAACATATTAAAATTATGAGAGATTTATCGTTGATTGGGGATAATACGCAGATATACGCAACTCATATCTCTCACGAAGGGAATCCTATACATTCGGAACTTGAAAAATATGGGAGTGAACACGGTTACAAGATTGCATATGACGGGTTAGTCCTCACCCTTTAGATTGGGAGTTGTTGTAATATAGTTAGTTCCAACATAGTCCCAAATGGCCCACCATTAATAATCACAAATATTTTTTAATTTGTTTAAATTATATTTAGCGCCTAGTACCAAAATGTTTTTGTGTTTTCGTCTTACGCATTTCATCATCTGCCTCTTTCGGTGTTAATTCTAAAGGTGGGTCTCCGCGAGGAGAATCTTCATTTACTTCTCTCATAATTTCCTCCCATTCTCCGCAAGGTGGTAAGCCATCATCATCTTCTGTTTTATACACGTCTACTTCATCAGACACTTCATCTCCCACACCATCTAATTCTATAGGGGGAATATTCCTTCTGTTATTTTCATTATATCCCCAACCTTCTTGCTCCTCATGAGATTTTCCCCCTCCATCGTGTCTATTTTTTCTACGTCCAACCTCGATATTACCTTTACCTCCCATCTTAATAATGAAATCTTTGGACCTGCCCACTTTCCTCTGTAGATCATCGCGTTCACCCTCTTCTATATCATCTGACGGCATTTTAGTAATAACTTCCATACGACATTTATATCAAATTGGGTAAGCAGGGGAAAGTTAGTAATATAAGCTACTTGTAATATTGGGAGTTTTATTATTCAGTTGTAGAATCTTTTTATGCTGATTGATGAACAGATTATTGAAAGGATTAAAAACCACTATAGCAATGAGTATGCTGACGTATATCCCAAACTTGTTGCTGAAAAGAATTTTAACAAAGATATTTTATCCGATTGGCGTATTAACAATCAAATAAATCAAATTACACAGTTTCCTTTTTTACTAAGAATAAGAAATTGATATTGGATGCGGTATTGGTCTGGAGGTTATAAAACTTAGGGAGAACAACTATGAAGTTTACGGTTACGAGATTAATCAGGAACTATATAAGATAAGTAAAGATATTGCTAAATCTAAAGGATATGAAAATATTTTTCTTTATGGAAAAGATGAAAAAGCCCATATACCTGTACAAAATTGTACATTTGATATAGCTTATTCAAAAATGGTTTTGGAACATGTAAAAAATCTGGAAGATCATTTCTTAGAGATACTTAGAATTCTAAAGCCGGGTGGAAAATTTGTTGTCTTCACATGCAACTACTCTCTTTTTTATGAATTCCATTATCAAATGTTTTTACCAATTTTCTCAAGACCTCTAACAAAATTAATATTGAAATTGTTTGGAAGAAATACAAATTTCATCGATGGGGTTAATTTTATTACTCCACGAAAAATAGATAAAATTCTCAATAAGATCGCTATGTCCTACGACATAGTATGGGAAGATACTGGAAGAAATAAGTTTATAGATGATCTGGAAAACTCAGCAGTACACTCAAAAAGTTTTATCCGCTTCGGAAAAATATTTAAGTTATTAGGTTTGGAAAATTTTCTATTAACAAAAGATCTTTTTAATCTCCTGATATACGTAATAACAAAAAATGCACCCCACTAAGAGGTGCATAATTCAGAATAATCAAGATCTATAAGGTAAGAAGAACGCTAAGCGGAAATTTTTGGATTACTTCCGCATAACCAACTCAGCTGTTTGTGAGATATACAGCTATTTATTAAACAATGTTGTAGAGTCATTAAACATTGAGTGTGTTTTATTTTTTCTAACGGACTTTGCTGTATATAAAATACAGCCCAAGATTCCGTAGATCAAAAACACATGTTTCTCCTTTTACCCTACCGAGTAATAAATTACTCATTTAGGTAAAAAGGTAAGAAACCATAAGGTTTCTCCCTAGAAAGGAGGTGATCCAGCCGCAGATTCCCCTACGGCTACCTTGTTTCGACTTCATCCTCATCACTGATTCCACCGTGAGCCCATACAAAATGAGACTTCGGGTGGCCCCAGCTTTGCTGACGTGACGGGCAGTGTGTGCAAGACCCGAGAACGTATTCACCGCTGTATAACTTACCAGCGATTACTAGCGATTCCAGCTTCATGGAGTCGAATTGCAGACTCCAATCCGAATTGAGACCGTTTTTTAGGGATTTGCTCATGCCTTGCGGCTTTGCTTCCCGTTGTGACGGCCATTGTAGCATGCTTCTAGCCCAGGACGTAAGGGCAATACCGACTTGACGTCATCCCCACCTTCCTCCCCGTTGCCGAGGCAGTTCCGCTAGAGTGATACAACTAACGGTAGGGGTTGCGCTCGTTAACCCACTTAAGGGTACGCCTCACGGTACGAGCTGACGACCATGTGTAAACTCTATTATTACTAATAGCACTGACTATATCATCATCCGTAACTAGCAAGTAACGGAGATCGGCATCTAATAAATTTCCTAGTCACATCATTAATTGATGTGGGAATAATTTATTTCTCCACTTAAGGATCAGTCGATACGGGGTCATTGTAGTTTAGTTGAATATGGTTTTAGTCCCATTATTAATGAGTCTAAATTTTTCTCAGAAAAGTATAGACAATAAGTATGAGCTTGTTTGTAGTAATACATTTTAACCTTGTAATTGCTTAAAAGGGATAGATTTTTCTCTGCATCTTCCAAAGAACCATAGGATATCCTAAAATATCTTCTTATTCCTTTGGAAATAGATCCTTCTCCATCAAATCTTCCAGCAATATAGGGTAATAAATTTTCTTTGATCATAGTATGCCTATTATTCAAAGCCCATATAAATTCCCTAACTAAGGATCTAGAATTAACATACAAATGAAACGCTACTTTCTTATTACTAAAAGAACTCAGAAAAGACTTTTTTATTTCTGGTAAAAAATTCTTTTCACAATCACCATATATTCTTAGTCTAATCCTATCTGTAGAAAATCTTGATAATAAAAATCTGGCAAATCTGCTTATCAAGATAGGATCAGTATTACTTAAACCAACACTGCTAGTCCTTAAATACTTATCTGCACCCCAAAGACCTAGTATATAGGTATCTTCAGGATTAATTAACAAACTACTTAGACTTCCCACGGTATTGTCCATGAACAATATATTATCACAATGTTCATTAGGATTTCACCGTTATTAGCCGATTTATTCGATTCATCTTACGATGAAAAGGGCCATCGTGCATAGCCATGCAACACCTGTGTAAGCTCCGGACTGGATACCGGTCGTTCCCCTTTCGGTTCACTACTTCATGCATGTCAAGCCTTGGTAAGGTTCTTNNTGAAATTCCTAAAAACTCAGAGATTTTTTTCTTAAAGCTTTCTTTAAATTTCCGGGTATCGATCAAAGTATAATCAATGTCAAAAAGTACTTTTTCTCTCACCAATAAATAGTAACAGACAAAGAAAAAATTAAAAAGATTTGAAAAACAGAAAGGTGCTGGAGATTTACAATATTTGAAAACCTTACCTTTATATTTTTAAAAACTTAGCTACGTTAGGATCAAGATCGGATGTAAAATAGTTTCTCAATTCAGAAACATCCACCCACTTCGTTGATTCTATCTCGTGAACATCAGTAATAGGTCTCATTGAACCCGGAACTACCTGGCAAGAAAAATAGTGTATTTTGACGTTAAACTGAGGATGAATTCTCTCGGATATTTTTTCCAGTACCTTAACCTTAAAACCCGTCTCGCTTCTAATCTCTCTAATTAAAGCCTCTTCCTGAGTCTCACCTTCATCTATTTCCCCGCCAGGAAAAGCCCACGTTAACGTAGCTGAACCATCAGCACTTTTTTCCATCCACAAACGATTAACAATCAATACTTTATTGCCGGAATTTCTTATTACCCCAAGAACCACTTCAGTTTTTGGCATTTTTTCATCTTTTTTCATACTATAAAATATAAAAATAAAGTGTTCGACCTTATTCTCTAACCTTAATGATTATTTTAACATAAAAACTAATAAAACTT
>DBQJ01000012.1:7942-39112 GCA_002305205.1 candidate division WWE3 bacterium UBA1397
ATTTTACAAGATCTATAAGGTGAAAAGAACAACAGCTTCATTTGAGAGTTTAGGCTCGCTCTCTAACCTACTCAACTGTTTGTGAGAAAACAGTATTAATACAATGCTAAATTTAGAGTTATATCTTTTAGCAAGGGTGCTTAATTTTTTCAATAAGCTTTTCACAAAGTAAACTTGGAACAAGACATTAAAGATCATAAGCACAGATTTTNNAAGTTTTTCTCCATAGAAAGGAGGTGATCCAGCCGCAGATTCCCCTACGGCTACCTTGTTTCGACTTCATCCTCATCACTGATTCCACCGTGAGCCCATACAAAATGAGACTTCGGGTGGCCCCAGCTTTGCTGACGTGACGGGCAGTGTGTGCAAGACCCGAGAACGTATTCACCGGCGTATAGCTGACCGCCGATTACTAGCGATTCCAACTTCATGGAGTCGAGTTGCAGACTCCAATCCGAACTGAGAGGTCGTTTAGCGATTTGCTCCGAGTCGCCTCTTCGCTTCGCGCTGTCGACCCCATTGTAGCATGCTTCTAGCCCAGAGCGTAAGAGCAATACTGACTTGACGTCATCCCCACCTTCCTCCTCGTTACCGAGGCAGTTCCGTCAGAGTGATACAACTGACAGTAGGGGTTGCGTTCGTTAACCCACTTAAGGGTACGCCTCACGGTACGAACTGACGACAGCCATGCAACACCTGTGCAAACTCCGGACTGGATACCGGTCGTTCCCCTTTCGGTTCACTACTTTATGCATGTCAAGCCCTGGTAAGGTTCTTGGGTTATCAGCCAATTAAAGAGCATGCTCCACCGCTTGTGCGGGTCCCCGCCAATTCCTTTGAGTTTTAATCTTGCGACCGTACTCCCCAGGCGGCCTGCTTAACGCGTTAGCTTCGACACCGAAATAATCCGGCATCTAGCAGGCATGGTTTACGGCGTGGACTACACGGGTATCTAATCCGTTTCGCTCCCCACGCTTTCGTCTCTCAGCGTCAGGATAACCCCAGATAGCTGGCTTCCCCCTTGGTGTTCCGCATGATATCAACGCATTTCACTGCTACACCATGCGTTCCGCTATCCCCTAGTCACCTCTTAGCCAAACAGTATTGAAAGCCCTACCTCGGTTGAGCCGAGGTATTTAACTTCCAACTTGTTCAACCGCCTACAGAACTCTTTACGCCCAATAAGACCGGGTAATGCTTGCACCCTACGTATGACCGCTGCTGCTGGCACGTAGTTAGCCGGTGCTTATAACGAGGTTTACAACCCGAAGGCATTCATCCCTCACGCGGTGTCGCTCCGTCAGGCTTTCGCCCATTGCGGAAGATTCCCGATTGCTGCCTCCCGTAGGAGTGAGGCCCGTATCTCAGTGCCCCTCTTGCTGGTCATGCGCTGACACCAGCTACCCGTCATAGGCTTGGTGGGCATTTACCCCGCCAACTACCTGATAGGCCGCAGGCTCATCCCCAAGCGCGTTTCCGCTTTAAAGCTGCCTTCACATAGAGTATTACCTTCTCTTTCGAAAAGCTATCCTCTACTTGGGGGAAGATTCCTACGTGTTACTAAGCCGTTCGCCGCTATGTATTTCCTTGCGGAAACACATCGCACAACTTGCATACCTTAGGCACACCGCTAGCATTCACCCTGAACCAGGATCAAATTCTTAAATAAAGAAATGATTTTTTTAGTTCTAAGTAAAATTTAGAGTTAACGTGAACAAATGCGTTTTCGCTCTGCTCACGTTCATTTATTGTCGCATTCTTCTTACCTTACAAATCTTGAATAGATATGATACCTATAGTTAAAATAACTCAGTATCATAAATTATTCATAATCTATTCTATTATCAACGTGCGGGATTGGTCTAAAACCATATCCAGGTTAGTAAATATAAACTAGTGTCGTATAAATATCAATAAGTAGAATTAAAGTCAATACATAAAATGCCCGTAAGAGTACGGGTGGCGTATTTACTCAATCTGTCTAACTTCTAAATTCCTTGATTTGAGTAGAGATAATAGTGTATCTCCTAATGCTTCTTTATTGTATATGGGGGAACAGGTCACTAAATCAATATGAACAGCTTCGTATTCAGGCCAGGTATGCACTAAAAGATTTGAATTAGATAGTATAAAGGTAAGGGACATCCCCTCGCCTTTAAATTTAGTTTCCTTTCTGTCTACAACCTTAAACTTGTGTATTCTGCATAATTCCCCCATAGCTTTAAACATAGAGGATCTTGAAGTAATTATGCCCTTTGGGACTCCGTAGACTTTACAGACTAAATGCTCTACAAATGGAAACTTTTCCTCTTTTTGGTTCTCATAGGTATATATTGATTTTGAGAGGTTTTTCTCATCCACTGCACGGGTTTGTGGTGTAGTTTTTAATATATATAGAGAAGAACAACTGCCTATGGATTCTGCACCATTATAAGTAGTAAATTTGTTTATCTTATCCTCGATTACTAGATTGAATCTACTGAATATTTCCTGTACTTTCAATATCTTCTCCGGTGTTTTAAAGCTGCTGCCATAGTATAAATATATGTATTTATCTTTACCCCCCAGCAATTGAATGGCTCTATTCAGGAATAAAGTGATACCACCTTTTGTATAAGGGGGGTCTGTTATCACTGCATCATAAGGACCGCTATTTTGATTATTTATACTGTCTCTTAGATCTATTTGCCTTATTTGTATATTATTTATACTCTTTTCTTTAATATATTCCTCTATGACGGAGATTATATCCTTATCTATCTCAAAAACAGTTATGTCAGAGGAAGCTTTCATAACAGAACAGGCTATAGAAACCAGATCGTCATCACCCAGAAAAGCTATTCTGTGGTTGTCCAACAGCCCTTTCCTTTTTAAAACCCAGGCTTTTTGAACAGATGTCTTGGGTGCTGCATAAAACTGATCCAGTTCTCTCTTCGATCTTCCTCTCTTTCTCTCAATGATTTCTTTAAATATGCCCTCATATTCATTCAAATCCTCATCCGGTTTAAATAGTCTCCATGGGTAGTCATTGGGATCTATCTTAGTGATTATTTCCCTGCTTTTGTCTGAAAATACGATCTTTTCTCTATTCTCGCTGGATAGAAGGTGTTTAATTGAGTTTAAAAAAGCCAACAAAGATTCTTCGGGAATCCCTGTTATATGAATTAATTCCTTTAAATTACATCTATTATTAAGGATAATATAAAGCAAACCCTCTATTTCAGGATAACTAAGACCAATATTTCTGTTTTTTATATGAGCAAATAATGTATTCATATGTCTGTAATATGTTAATTATACAATAATAATTGCCCCATCTTCTCTAAATAGAGCTTGTAGTATTGTGTCCAACCGGATAAATAACATATTATCCCAAGCATGAGATCTGCCGGCCAGAGAATATCTAAAAATATACTCTTTCTTTTGTGTATTTGCATGATTCAACAAACATCTCTGGCCGGTTGGGAGAAAATGGAATTCCCTACTATATATATTAATAGTATAGAATCCACACCTTGGGGGTTAATAGCAGGTGAATACGATACAAGAATATGGATGAATCCTCCTCCATACAACGGAATATATCTATCAAAAGATTTAGGGAAAACATGGCTTCCTATCGGGTTACAAAGTAGGGGTATTATAGATATGAAATACTACTCAGGGAATATATATGCCACGACATACTATGTTTCAGATAACAAGGTAGGTTTGTACTATTCAAAAGATACAGGGAAAACATGGGAACAGATAGGTCCTATGATCAGCCCTACCAAAGTTAACCGTGATTCACAAACAGTATACCTGGGATCCGAACATCATGGTCTGTGGGTTTCTCTTGACGGCGGCAATAATTGGGAACAGAAAATCGGAAACGGTACTACCGGACCCTTTATTAAGGCTATAGAAAGTTCAGAAGATATAACTTTTGTCTCAACCATAGATAAAACATATTTCAGTATTGATAAAGGAGTATCGTGGAATGAAATACCCTTTCTAAACGGAAAAGGTATAGAACATTTCTATATTACAGATAAAAAAGTAGTATTTGCCGGATCATCGGGTGTGTACGGATTATATAAATCATATGATTTAGGTAATACCTGGGAAAAAATCACTTCCTTTGGCAATTATGCAGTGGGAGATATTATCTACTCAGATAATGTGCTCTATGCAGGCAGGATAAATCCTCTAATGCAAACACAGTACAGTGTTGTAAAAAGCACTGATCTGGGAAATTCATGGCTGGAAACAGATCTAAATATTCCATCATATAAAAGAGTATTAGATTTGAGTATGATTTTTTTCAAACCTAAATATCTCTTCGCCTTATCACTAAACAATGGGATATATAGATATGAAGTAAGTACAAGTAATCAGGAAAGCTTCCCTTTTCTCAATATACCCTGGAAGGAAGGCAGAGATATTGAGCTAATTGACAATATTACTTCATTCTTTGATCATAGATACCCCCTTCTAGGGTATACATACTGGAAAGAACCCGTGGAATCAAAAGACCTTACATTAAATTTTATGAATGAGGAAGAAAAAATTCCTACTCTATACTATTCATCACACAATGGAATTGACTACGCGCTCTCATATGGAAAAGAAATAACAGCGCCTGCCGGGGGTCTGGCTTCATATTATTACTGCTCCAGTTGCGGTAATTCTATAAGAATAGACCATATGAATGGTTTTGAGACTATATATATGCATCTTCAGAAATCCGGTTTAATATCGGAAGCAGATCCAGTACAGGTAGAAGAGGATCAGGTTATAGGAAAAGTTGGTATGACCGGAAACACCAATGGACCTCATCTTCATTTCCAGGTATTGAAAGACAAAGATTATCCTGATGGGCTTGTTGATCCTTACGGATGGAAACCCCCATCAAATGAAACTGATCCCTGGAGTATTTACTCCTGGACAGATATTCTTGGAGGACACATAGGAAACACAAGTGTTGATTTATGGAAAAATACAACACAAGAAAAGTTCGAAATAATCCATGAGAATAAAACAGTAATTCTTGATAATAAGACGTTAAAATGGGAAGGTTCCTTAATAAATCCCATATTAATAAGTATGAGATCATATGTTAGACCTCATATACCGGAAAGTCAGATTAATTTAAGTTATATCAATGAAACCTCTCTCCTCCTTAATGCCTTTGACTTTCTCGGAAATAAAATAATTACACCTGAGAAATATCCTGAATTAATTATTTCATTTACGAGAGAATCAATAAAAAATATTATTCCTCAAACAATTCAATTTTATTTTTGGAATGAAACGACAAGTTTATGGAATCCGCTACCCACTATACTGGATTTGGTATCTTTAAATGCTAAAACTAACTTGGAACATTTTAGTAAATTCATTTTGATGGGTGAGAAAATAGACACATTTATTCCAAATACATCAATAGATATCAGCGGTGTTCAATCAAACGGCTGGTATCAGGATTATCCTGAGATAACATTATCCACAGAAAATAACGGGGCGGAGAACAATCTACCTGTTACTATTTTCTACACAACGTCCTGTGAAACCGGTTGGGAAGAATACACAGTACCTATCCTTATGGAAAAAGACGGGATAATTGAGATACAGTACCGTTCAATGAAGGAGAACGGAAATATTGAACCTACTAATAAAATAGTATTAAAAATAAATACAAAGAATAAAAATACAAAGAAATTGTCTATAAAAAATAGTATCTTTCATATATCCGAATCTATTGAATAACAGATCCCCCCAATACAATATCTCCGTTATAGAAAACACAACTTTGACCGGGAGCAACTCCAAACGCCTTCTTTTGAAGAATGACTTCGTACATACCCTTATCAGTATCAATTCTACAAACCAATGCTTTATACATTTTACCCAAATGCCTTATCCTTATCTCACACTCAAATTTTTCATCAGAAAAAGATTTATCATTTCTGATCCATTCAACATTTCCGACAATAAATCTATCCTTAAATGTATCTTTCTCCTCCCCTACGATTAACTCGTTTCTTTCTATATTCTTATCAACTACATATAAAGGAACGGGGGAATATTTATTTATTTTAAAACCATGCCTCTGCCCAATTGTAAAGAAAGAAACACCATCATGCTCTCCAATAACATTTCCCTTCAAATCAAGAACCGTGCCTCTCTTATGTTTTATCTTCTTTTCTAGAAATTCTCTTATATTTACCTCCCCGATAAAACATATGCCCATACTTTCGGGTCTTTCTGCAGAAGGAAGTTTTTCCCTTTTAGCTATTTCTCTAACCTGTGATTTTTTTAATTCTCCTATCGGAAACATTATCTTGTGTAAATCTTTTTGTTTTAAAAGATAGAGAAAATAGGATTGATCCTTGGACTTATCCATACCCTTTAACAAATCCAGCTTGCCTTCATCATTTTTGTTTATACAGGCATAGTGTCCCGTGGCTATATACCTAAACCCATTCTTTTCCGCCCAATCAAAAAACATACCAAATTTTATTTCTCTATTACAAATAACGTCCGGATTCGGAGTTCTTCCTCTTTCATATTCATCGTAAAAATATTTAATTACCCTTCTTTTATACTCATTCACAAAATCCAGGGTATCAAATTTTATTCCCAGCTTTACCGATGTTTGGAGTGCATATGCTTTGTCTTCATCGGAAGCACATCCATCTTCTTTCCTATCCCAGCATTTAATATATACGCCGGTAACATCGTACCCCTGCTCTTTTAAAAGATAAGCAGCTACAGATGAATCAACACCCCCGCTAAGCCCCACAGCTACTTTAATTCTTGATCTATCTTCTATAATATTTTTTTCCATACCTTTGAGGGATTATAACCTACAATTCATCACAGCAGAATTCATAGCATCAATGATTTCATTTACTATATCTAATGCTTCCTGATAGTTTAGTTTTCTAAAATTATGGGGAAAATAATGAAATACTAAATTTCTTCCTCTTTTCCAAACAGACCAAAGCTTTTTGGGAATTTCTTTCCCCTCTTTTGATTTACCACATAGTTTATTAAATATATTCCCTCTTTCTTTAACAAAGTTTGGATTTAATATCCTCCCTATTCTTATATCATCGCTATAATAATCCTCTTCGGCTATTAATCCCGTATCCAACAAAAATTTCTTTAAAAAACCCTCATAGGCTTTAGAAAACGGAAATACTAAAAATGAATAGTCATTCAATGTTTCCTTGCCATGATATTTATTTATGAAAGATAAAATAATCTCCCCATCTTCTAATAAATCTTTTATCTCCGGGGATAAATATTTCCAAAGAGTTGTCTGAGGATTAATTATTTGCATATATACTTTATTTAATCAGAAAATTCAGGACCTATATAATAACCATTTCTGACTTCTTCCAGGGGAATAAGAACAACCTTACTAGTCAATGTCTGCTCCTCAATAGCAGATAATTGAGCTCCGGTAATATCCCCCATTTTAATGGGATTATAAAATACTTCCTGATTGCCCCAACCTCCCTTTACATATATTTTTAAATAAGAATAATTATCCCATTCAGAATTATCCTTGAAATGTATCCTAAAATCTGTCGTTTTTCCCCCGCTTATTGTCTCCAATCTTTTCCCTGATTCTAAATACTCCAGACAATTATCCTTATCTTCGCATAAAAATGAATTTAAATCCCATCTTCCCGACGTAGAATCAATAGTTATATAAAAACCATTGTCACCTGCTCCGGATTGAATTCCCTTTATATTATTTTTCATCTTGCTGTAATTAAAATACCAATATACCAACGGTATTAATAAAAATGTTGTAACTATAAGCAGTACAGGCAATATGGAACCCTTTCTCATAAAGTAATGAACTCATGAAATTTTTTCAGTGTCAATAGTTTTGGTAGATTAAAACCTACCTGTATAATGGCGCTATGATAACGCCAAAAGTTGCTCTGATACACGATCATTTAGTTCAATACGGAGGTGCGGAAAAAACATTAGAGACTATAATGGAAATATTTCCTGAAGCCCCTGTATATACCGGAATATATAATCCAAATAAAATGCCTAAGAGTATTACCGGTAAAAATATTATTCATTCCAATAATGTATTTTTACACAAATTACCCAAGTATTTCTCCTTTTTAATGCCGCTGGTATTTGAGAGCATAGATTTATCAAAATACGATCTTATACTCTCCGATTCATCCTGTTGGGCTAAAGGAGTTCTCACTAAACCCTCTCAACTGCATATAAGCTATATACATACCCCTCCAAGATTCCTGTATAAATATTCTGTAGAAAGTGAAATAAGAAAAAAACGGCTGTTTAAACCAGCGATATCTATTATTGATCTTATTTTAAGAAATTGGGATTTTACAGCTGCACAAAGGCCAAATTATCTGATAGCCAATTCTAATGAAGTTAAAAATAGAATAAGTAAATTCTATTCAAGAGATTCTCATATAATAAACCCTCCGGTAGATATTGAATACAATTCTGAATTAACAAACCCCAGCGAAGGAAAATATTACATTGCTTGGGGAAGGTTAGTATCATATAAAAATTTTCTACCCTTGGTTAAATCATTCAACATAAATGGGCTACCCTTAGTAATTGCGGGAACAGGTCCTGAAGAAAAAAAATTAAAATCAATAGCTAAAGACAATGTTAAGTTTACCGGATGGGTAGAGGATGAAGAAAAAAATAAACTGATAAAAGAAAGCAAAGGTGTAATAAATGCTGTTGAAGATGAAGATTTCGGTATGGTGCCTGTTGAGGCAATGAGTTATGGAAAACCTGTTCTCGCCCATAAATCAGGAGGGCATTTGGAAACTATTACAGAAGGAGTTAATGGTATGTTTTTTGAAAGTCTAAAACCCGAAGAACTATCTAATAGAATAATCCAATTCGATAAAATGATAAATGAAGAAACATTTAACGCTGAAGATATCAGAAGAGAAACGATGAAATACTCAAAAGAAAGATTTAAAGAAGAATATAAAAGTTATGTGATGGAAAAATGGGAAGTACATCAGAAACAATATTAAAATGCCCGAACTACCCGAAGTGTACACCATAACAAAAGACCTAAAAAAATACGCTACCGGCCATGTAATAAAAGACATATGGATTGAACCTAAATACCATATTAAATCCGGCAATAATAAGTTTATAAAACTAGTTCTAGGTAAAAAAATATTAGATGTTAACCGTATAGCAAAAAATATTATCCTTGAACTGGAAAGTAATATTTATATACGTATTCATTTGGGAATGTCGGGGAGAATTCTTCTAAGGAACAGAAATGAAATAAAGGATCGTTGGACAAGGTGTATTTTACTACTTAAGAATACAAAAAATAGTTATATAGAATTAAGATTTATTGATACCCGAAAATTCGGAAGAATTGAAGTATTAAATAAAAATAATATAGAGAAGTTAAGAAACAAATATGGAATTGAGCCTACCGGCAGAAATATTAATTATAATGAGATATATAAGAAAATACATAAAAAAGATACAAGTATTAAGACTGTTCTTCTGGATCAGAAAATAATAGCCGGTCTGGGAAATATTTATGCTACAGATGCATTATTCTTATCCGGTATTCATCCCAATACATCTGCTAAGAAATTAAGCGTAAGTGAAATAGAAAAGATTATTTTATGTGCAGGGAATGTACTAAAAGAAGCTATTAAAAATAAAGGATCAACACTGAAAGATAAGGCATACGTAAATATCTTTGGAAAAGAAGGCAGATACCAAAAACATTTTAAAATATATGAACAGAGAACATGTCCTAAATGCAGTAAAGATACAAAAGTATTAAGAATCAGCGGAAGAAGATCTTGGTATTGTCCTCATTGCCAGATTTTAAAATAAAATGAGAATAAATAATCTTAATCTAATAAACTATAGAAATCATATCAAAAAGGCCATTGTATTTGATTCCGAGCTTATATCAATAATCGGACCTAACGGAATTGGAAAAACAAATATTCTTGAAGCCATTCATATCGTATCTACAGGTAAATCCTCCAGAGCAAAACGTGATTCAGATCTAATAAACTATGATAAAAACTTTTCTACAATAAACTGCAATGTTTCCTCAAGAGAAGATGATCTAAATCTGGAAATTCAAATCATTAAAGAAAATGAAGATCATAGAACAATAAAAAAGGCAAAAGTAAATAAAACACCTAAAACCCTTCATAATTTTTATGGATTATTCACCTCAGTTTTTTTTATACCTGAAGATATTAATCTTTTAACCGGACCGCCGTCGGAAAGAAGAAAATATATTGATTCTATCCTAGTTCAAGTTGACAGTAGTTATAAGAAAAATCTAAATTTATATACTAAAGCGGTTAAACAAAGAAATAAGATATTAGAAAAAATAAATAAAGAAAACAAAGGATGGGACGAGATGGGCTATTGGACTCAGATGGTAGCAAATACAGGCAGTATTATTCAGGATAAACGGGAAAGTATGTTTAATGAAATAAAATACTATATAAACGAAAATGCGGTAAAACTAGAAATAACTAATGACAGTAAAAACAATTCCATAGTTGCATTAAATTATAAAAAGAACGAAATAAATGAAGAAAGATTTGAAAAGTATAAAGCAAGAGAAATCGCATCTAAAACTACTTTAATAGGACCCCATAGAGATGATTTTGAAATATTCATTGATGGGCATAGTGTCTCTGATTATTCATCAAGGGGTCAGCAAAGAGGGATAATACTCTCTCTAAAACTGTCTGAAATTGAATATATTGAAAAAGAAAAAAAAGAGAGACCTGTACTTCTCCTGGATGATATATTCTCCGAACTTGATGAAAACCATAAGAAAGCAATACAAAATATTATTAACAAACAGCAAACTATAATAACAAGCACGGATAATATTTCATTTCTGCATGATAATAAAATAATAAGATTGGGTTAAGAAATACAGTCTTCTGTTATTGCGGGAAATATGCAAGAATTAAATCGATATGTTTCTTCCTGAATATTCTATTACACCGGATATATTAAAAAACATAAGTCTTATTGAATACTCAAGGGCAGTTATTGAGAACACAACTATACTCCCCTCCTGGGAAAATCAAATATCCAAAGAAACAAAAGTAATATTCATGCAGAGTAATCTAAAAAAATTAAATGTAAATACGGAACTTACTCAAGTTAAAGCATGGTTTGATAGAGTAACAGATAATGAACCTATGGAATTTCAGGATCTCATGAGCGCAGATAAATATTTGGATAAAGTGTATTCAGGAAATGATTTAACAGAGGCAAACATAAAAGAAATCGCTAAGATATTAAATCATAGAACAGGGTACAGAGATTTAAATATTAACGGAGGACCTAAACCCGAAGAAATATTAGCTAAAACAGTCCAGTTTTTTGACTGGACTCAAACACTAGACGGGAAAGAAACACATCCTGTAATACTTGCATCAATATCCCGGATGTATTTTGAATATTTAAAACCATTCAGAAAAAACAACACAGTAATCTCATCTTTCATTTTCATAGGATTTTTAAAACACAGAGGATATTCATTTAAAAATTTATTCTGTTTAGAGAACTATTTTGATCAAACATCATCTGAGTATAAATCACATATATCAAAGACGTCTGGGGAAAATATTGATTATACTGCATGGATTGAATATGTTACCAATGGCATGGCTCAGGAATTGAGCAACCTGAAAGAAAGGATAAAGATATTAGCCAGGGATACAAAAATAGCCAAAGCTACAGGAAGAGCTAAATTTACACCCAGACAAGAAAGAATTGTTGAATATCTTCAAGATTATGGAATTCTTCAGAACAAAGATTTTGCCCGAATCTTTCCCGACACATCTGAGGATTCCGTGCTTAGAGATCTAAAGGTATTAATACAAAAAGGAATAATACAAAAAAGCGGGAGCACTAAATCATCATTGTATGAACTCTCTTAAGTAGAGATATCACACTTATACTATAATAGTATTATGAAAATTTCTCTCTTTTCTCAATATCTCAGCTTACTGGACAAAACATCAAAAAGACTTGAAATTACCACAATTCTATCTGAATTAATCAATAAACTTAATAAAGAAGAAATAGATAAGGCAATATATTTATCATCAGGGTACTTAAGGGCTCCATATGAAAATATAAAATTTAATATGGCTGAGAAAATGATGCTTAGAGCATTGGAACAAGCTTATTCAACAAAGGATAACCTTAATATTTCAAGTAAAATTAACTCCATTTATAAAAAAGAGGGAGATTTAGGAAATGTTGCTTTTGAATTAGCCAAAGATAAAGTATCTGAAGAGATAGAAATAATACAAGTTTATAAACATCTTCAGAACATAGCTAAAGAAGCAGGACCGGGCTCTCAGGATTATAAAGTAAATAAAACTGCGGAATTACTAAAAAGATTAGATAAAAACTCTGCAAAATACATAGTCAGGATAATACTGGGGTTAATTCGGCTCGGATTTACAGAGCTTACTATAATATCCGCACTTGCAGAATATCTAGGTAATAAAAAATATGCCTCGGAGATAGAAAAAAAATATAATATACATCCGGATATAGGTTTGATAGCAAAAATTATTAAACAAAAGGGAATAAAAGGTTTAGATGAAATAAAAATAGAAACGGGGGTTCCCGTACTTTCTCAGAAAGCCCAAAGAGTAAGTGGTATGGAAGAGGCCATGAAAAGAATAAAGAATGTATGGGCAGAATTTAAATTTGATGGAACCAGAGTGCAACTTCATTTGGATAGAGACAAATACATATCTGGTGAGATACAAAATTCCCTCTTTGATACGGAAGATAACAAAATACTCATCAGAACATATACCA
Source organism: candidate division WWE3 bacterium UBA1397 (assembly GCA_002305205.1). Lineage (GTDB taxonomy): Bacteria > Patescibacteriota > WWE3 > UBA101185 > UBA10185 > UBA1397. The sequence continues at coordinate 20,807 of DBQJ01000012.1, forward strand.
GAAATCTGGAAGAAACTACACATCAATACCCTGATATTGTCTTAGCTGCGGATAAACAAATAAGAGCTCAATCAATAATACTTGATGGGGAAGCTATTGGTTTTAATAAAAAAACAGGTGAATTCCTGCCTTTCCAGGAAACAATACAAAGGAAAAGGAAACACGATATAGAAGAAACGGCTAAAAACATACCTTTAAAATATTACGTGTTTGATATTCTCTTTCTTAATGGGCAGTCCCTGATAGATAAAACGCTAAGAGAAAGAAGAAAGATCTTAGATAAAATAATAGACAAAGGAGACACTATTATAGTAGATGAACATCTGGAAACAGATAGATTTGAAGATTTAAAAAAATACTACGAGACAGCAAAAGAAAAAAAGCTAGAGGGATTGATTGCTAAAAATCCTGAAGATATGTACCAAGCGGGGGCCAGATCATATTCCTGGATCAAGCTTAAATCGGCCGATGAAAAACTATTAAAAGATTCTATAGATTGTGTGGTTCTTGGATATTATTATGGGAAAGGTGTGCGATCTAAATTCGGTATTGGGGGTTTCTTAGTTGGTATTTATGATGAAAAAGAAAATAATTTCAAAACTATAACTAAGATAGGAACCGGATTAACTGAAGAAGATTGGGGAGTATTGAAAAAAATGGCAGATAAATTAAAGGTAGGTGTACTGCCCAAAAATATTATCATGAATAAAATATTCACTCCGGATATCCTACTCTCTCCCGAAATCATTGTAGAAATAGGCGCCGACGAAATAAGTGTATCTCCTTCCCATACAGCAGGTTACGCACTTAGGTTCCCCCGTCTATTAAAATTCAGAGCGGATAAAAAACCTACAGAAATTACTACCTTAAATGAAATTAAAAGTATGTTTAAAAACCAACCTCAAAGGAAAAAATAATAATGGCTATCAAAAAAATAGATGAGATATTAAAACTTAGGGGCTTAAAAAAAGATACTAGAAATACATATGAATTTCAAGCTTATGGAAACAGATTAGCAGAGGAACTGGGAGATATTAAACACAGATCTTTATATATACGTCTGGCGAAAACTACTGATAGGAATATGCTCGAAAAAGCGAGGGAGCATTGCTTATCTTCAGAAAAAGCAATTACTAGGGGAAAATTATTCATGTGGAAATTAAAACAGCTAAGGGAAGAAAAAGAGTTTAAAAATGCCGGTATTGAAGAAATAGAATAAATAAAATATTATTATATCAATGGTAAAAGAACTATTTAAGTTTTATAAAATACCTCTACTAATATCGTTAGTTCTATTCATAGTAATGGCGTCCTTGATTTCATTCGGTTCCGTACTTGATGTATTGCAGATATTGCTTGGGGCTCTTCTCGGAGCAATATTTTTGGACCTGGAGTTTTTCCTATACGCCTATCTTTTTGAACCTCAGCTGGAGTTCTCCAAAACATTACTGGGCTATTTAAAACACAAGGACATTGGCGGTGCAATAATCTATGTTAACTATCACAAAGAAGATATAAAAGACAAATCGTTGAATAGTGCTGTTTTCCAACTATTAATGGTAGCAGTATCTGCCTTGGTAATATTTGCTACAACATATATGTTTATAAAAGTATTTGTATTATCAATATTTGCTAATTCTATCTACAGGGGTATAGAAAACTATTATCATGGGAAATCTGATGAGTGGTTCTGGGTTTTTAAAAATAAACCAACCAGAAGAGGAGTTGGTATCTTCTTTATTTCTTTAACATTAATATTAATATTTTTTCTTACTGTTTTTCAGTGATTAATCTATATGGAATATTAATATCCCTGTCCTTACTGATATGTATATTTATAATTAGATATCTATCCAGATATAATTCCGTTATTTCAAAAGGTAGGGAATTAATATGGGATATATCCTTTTGGGGAATAATGTCCGGCTTAATTGGTGCTCGTATTCTTCATGTCCTATCTTTTCTCCCATATTACCAATACAATCCTATAAGAATATTATTCCTATGGCAGGGAGGGTTGTCTATATGGGGAGCATTACTGGGGGGAACTTTAGGCATAATTCTATTTCTTAGAATAAAGAATATAAAACCATTTTCCTGGCTTGATATCTTTTCAGTAACATTGCCCTTAGGACAAGCCATAGGCAGGTGGGGTAACTATTTTAATAAGGAAATATATGGCGGGCACACTAATCTTCCCTGGGGAATAAATATCAACGGATCCAAACACCACCCACTTTTTCTGTATGAATCAGTACTCAACATAGTAAACTTTTTATTTCTCTTTACTCTTTATAAGAAAAAAGCAAACACCACAAAGCCCGGGTATTTCTTCCATCTATATCTTTTTAATTATTCCCTAATAAGATTATTTATGGAGTTCCTTCGTACGGATCATTGGTTTATTGGAAAATTGAATATTTCATTAATCATCCCTATACTTCTAATTATAATCATATATACCTCTATGTATGTTAATTATTTTAGGAAAAAATAATGCTCTATATTGCATCTGACCATGGCGGGTACAGTTTAAAAAAACACATACTAAACTACCTAGTATCCAAAAATATAAAAATTGAAGATCTGGGAGCTTACGAATTAATACCTGAAGATGATTATCCTGTTTATACCAAGAAATTAGCGGAAAGTATTAAGGATAATAATGACAAGGGAATACTGATATGCCGTAATGGTGTGGGTGTGTGCATGTACGCAAATAGATTTAGTAATATAAGAGCAGGATTATCGTGGAATACAAAACATGCTGCTTCATCCAGAAATGACGATGATACAAATATCCTATGTCTTCCAGCTGATTATTTAAATGAAAAAGAAGCTGTTGAAATTGTAGAAACGTGGCTTAACACTCCTTTCGGAAATAAAGATAGATATATTAGAAGATTGGAGATGCTCAATCTAAAATGATAATACCCGGTATTCTTGAAAAGAATCTATCTGAAATAAAAAGAAAAGTATCTTTAATAGAAGATATATGCGAACTAATACAGATTGATATAGTTCATGGAAATCTATTCAAAGGAGAAAGCTACAATAATGTATCTGATATTTTAAATATTAAAAGCAAATCAAAAATACAGATACATTTGATGGTCCCTAATCCGATAGATTATTTAAATAACATACTTTCTTCATCTAAAAATATAGATTGGATAAAAAACTATTTTTCTTTTATTACTCAGGTTGAAGCCGATACACAATCAATGGATTTTATAAATAAATGTAATGATCTTGGAATAACAAAGGGTATTTCTATAGGACCGGATACTAAAATTTCTGATCTTGAGGAATTTTTATCTAAAGTAGATTTAGTTCAGTTCATGATGATTGAACCCGGAAAACAAGGTAATAAAATAATACCTAAGGTATTTGAGAAAATTAGATTATTTCAAACTGAACATTCCCATATCCCCACACAAGCAGATGGGGGAATAAAAATAGATAATATTTCTAAAGTATTGCAACTGGGTATAAACAATGTTGTAATTGGTTCCGGTATATTCGGAGAAGGTGATCCCCGAAATAATATATTAGAGTTTAAAAAAATACTGTCTATGAAAAAAGATCAAATCAATACCTTAGTATCCAAAAAAGAAGATGTGCTGAAAATAAAAAAGATTGCTATCTTAGGAGGAGCGGCCTGGAAAGAAAACGATGAAACATACAAACAAGCATACGATGTTTCAAAAATACTTGCAGAAAACGGATATGAGATAGTCAACGGGGGAGGACCGGGAGTAATGGCTGCAGCTACTGAGGGTGCTCATGCTGGTCACAAAAGAGTATTGGCTGTAAATTATTACCCCAATAAACCTAAAAGACACTACGAAGGAGTAAGTCCCTTTAATAAATTTGATGAGGAAGTAATTACACTTGACTATTTTGATCGTACAAAAGTAATGCTCCAAAATACTGATGTTCATATAGTATTCAGGGGAAGCATAGGAACTCTCAGTGAGTTTGGTATGACCTGGATCAGTTCGTGGATACACGAACCAAACAGTAAACCTATCATACTCTACGGTTCTTTTTGGAATGAAATTCTTGATGTTATAGAAAAAAACTTAGTTATAAAAGCAGGAGAAAGAGAATTGCTAAAAATATGTACCTCTCCCGAAGAAGTATTGAATTATCTTAAATCACTGAACAACTAGTACCCCTTCAACGTTCTTGATCCCATAACTTTATACCTCTATACTCTGAATAATGCCCAAAGAAGATAGAATACTATCCTATGAAGAAATAGCCAAAATAGGTATTGAACTGAGAGAAACAGTAATAGAAATGCTTCTGGAAGCTAAATCAGGACATACAGCAGGAGCTCTAAGTTCAGCTGATATATTCTGCTCTCTTTATTTTAGGATACTCAACATAGATCCAAATAAACCTGACTGGGAAGATAGGGATAGACTTCTTGTTTCCAATGGACATGTGTGCCCTATTTGGTATGCGGTTTTATCAAAAAGAGGTTATTTTAATCAAGAATTATTGTGGAAATTAAGAAAAATTAATTCTCCTATTCAAGGACATCCCGTAGTTAANNGGAATTGCTTATTCCGCATTATTGGATGAAAAAAGATTTAGAACATACTGTATAACGGGTGACGGAGAACTTCAGGAAGGACAGATATGGGAAGCTGCTATGTTTATTCCCAATAAAAAGATAAATAATCTTACCTGGATTATAGATCGGAATAATATCCAGATTGACGGTAATACAGAAGATGTAATGCCTTTGGAAAATCTTAGGGAAAAACTTGAGTCTTTCAACTGGTATGTAATTGAAATAGACGGACATAATATTGAAGAAATTATTAATTCCTGCAACATGGCTAAATCAGTTACTCAAAGACCTACCGTAGTAATAGCCCACACAATACCGGGAAAAGGTGTAAAATTTATGGAGTATAAATTTGAATGGCATGGGAAGCCACCTAATAAAGATCAAGCAAGAGAATCTTTAAAAGATTTAAGGTCTTTGGCAGGAAAAATAGAAAGTATATGAATAAAAAACAACACACCATTCTAAATATGTCCCTTCTTCCGCTTGCAGTAATAATATTGTTGATCATAGGAGTCGGTTATTTTCTTCTTAAGGGAGAAGTGGAATTGCCTAAATTCAACAGGGGGCCTCAGATAAAAAGATTACAGGGTTATCCTACTGTTATAGATACAACAAAGGATATAGAAAAGATTAGAAAGGTGTTAAAAAATGAAACCGAACTGGGTGAATTTCTAAATACCATAGACAGCAGCGGCTCACTAACTGTAAAAGATTCTATTAATTTTGATAAGGAAGTTGTAATTGCAGTAACTACCAGTACAAATGAAGAAGACGGACACAAGATAAAAATTGCCAAGGTATATGAAAAGAAAGATGAAAAGGTTTTATTGGTTAGAGTAGATGAAACAGAAATGGGAGAAGGATGCGAAACGGAAAAAGAAAAGAATGTTGCATTGGATTTAGCAGTTCTAACAAAAACAGATTGGGAAATTGATTTTGAAAGAAAGAAAATAATTGAAGAATGCAGAAATGAGGAGGAAGAAATACCAGAACAACAGAAAAACATTACAGAATCTGATGAGATTAATTAAATACTTTTGAACTGCCCAATGCTTAATAATCAGCTCAATTTAAATACAGAAATATTTATACCCGGCCCGGAAAAAAAATCCGGTAGGGATTCATTTGGTGAAGCATTGCTTTCTTTAGGTGAAAATAATCCCAATATAGTAGTATTGGGTGCTGATTTGATGGAATCTACAAGAATAAATTACTTTGCAGATAAATTTCCGAAAAGAGCTATACAGATGGGAATAGCAGAACAAAATATGATTGGTGTCGCTGTAGGACTTTCTTTGGAAAAGAAAATACCATTTGCGGTAAGTCATGCTGTATTCAACCCATCAAACAACTGGGCGCAGATACGAATGGGTGTTGCATTATCCAATGCTAATGTGAAAATAGTTGGCACTCATTCGGGATTTTCTAATGGAAAGGATGGGGGTGTAGCCGAACCATTTGAAGATATAAGCTTAATGAGAGTTCTTCCTAACTTTACTGTTATTGAACCTATTGACGGCGTACAGGTTGTAAAAGCTGCCAAAATGAGTGCTTCCTTATATGGACCTTTCTATATTAGAATTTCTAAAGAAAGCACTCCTTTAATCACTACAGAAGATACTCCATTTGAATACGGAAAAGCATTAGTTTTAAAAGAGGGAAAGGATATTACCATAGTATCTTCCGGCCCCATAACATATGAGGCATTACTTGCTTCCAGGGAACTTAAATTAAAATATAATATTGAAGCTGAGGTTATTGCCTCTCCCTTTATTAAGCCGTTGGATAAAGAAACTATCATATCTTCAATTAGAAAGACAGGAAAAGTTATTAGTTTAGAGGAACATCAGATAGAAGGCGGTTTGGGCGGTGCTTTAGCTGAAGTTATTGTTGAAGAATATCCTGTCAGAATGATGAGGTTGGGAATAAAAGGAGTATTTGGTGAATCCGGATCATATGAGGAACTTAAAGACAAATATGGATTATCCGGGCATAATATTGTAAATAAAGTAGTTACATTTTTAAAAGTATGACTATGGATCTATTAACTATAGGGGATGTTTCTATCGATCTATATATGAAAATAGATGAAAAAGAAGTCTTTTCAAATGATTTAAGCGGGAACAGCAATAAGATATGCTTCTTTCATGGAAGTAAAATACCTGTTTCGCACTTTGAAACATCAATTGCTGGTAATTCGCTAAATGTTGGGGTAGCATGTTCCTTCTTAGGATTGAAAACTAAAATATATACAGAGATCGGAGATGATGAGAACGGGAAAAGAATCATATCCGAACTAAAGGATTTGGGTATATCTACAGACCTAATATTTACCAATCAGGATACCCCCACTAATGTACACTCCGTGATCATATCAGGGGGAGATAGAACCATTTTCTCCTACCATGAGAAAAGACACTATAAGATAAAAAAATGGGAACAGCCGAAGTGGATTTATTACACATCCATGGGACAGGGATTTGAGGATTTTCAACTTGAACTGATAGATTATTTAAAAAATAATCCGGCTGTCGGACTTGCATTTAATCCCGGTACTATACAAATGAAAGAAGGTCTGGAAAAAATGAAAAATATTATTAAATGTACGGATATATTGTTTTTGAACACCGAAGAGGCGGTAAAGCTAACAAATAATATGCCCCTTACGGAACTTCATAAAGAACTCCACTCCCTGGGAGCAAAAATGACAGTAATTACAGATGGAAAAAATGGCGCCAGTGCTTCTGATGGAATAAATGTAACAAAAGTAAATGCCTACAGTGATAAAAGACCTGTTGTCGATAAAACAGGAGCAGGAGATGCTTTTTCAGCCGGATATCTATCTGCTGTGCATTATGGAAAAGGTCTAAGAGAAGCACTGGCATGGGGAGTAGTAAATTCCGGAATGCAGATTAAAGAAATTGGTTCTATAAAAGGATTGTGTAAAAGAGAGGAGTTAGAGAAAATAGTTAGCGACATCTCATAACATGAAGGCAAAAAAATATTTTGAAAAAGCAAATAAAGAAAGGTTTGCATTAGGAGCTTTTAATGCTTCTAATTTGGAAACAATACAGGCTATTGTAAACGCAGCTAAAAATTTAAGCTCCCCCATTCTAATTGAATGCTCTCCCGGAGAAATTAATTATTTAGGATTACAAAGAGCTGTGCATCTTACCAGAAGTTTTGAAGAAGAAACACAAATACCAATTATTTTAAATCTTGATCACGGAGAACAACCCGAAAAGATAAAGGCAGCGGTAGATGCCGGCTTTGATTATGTTCATTATGACGGAGGAAAAACACCATTTGAAGAAGCAATAAAGATAGGCAGAGAACTATCCAAATATGCACATAAGAAAGGTGTGTTAATTGAAGGGGAAATCGATCATATAGAAGGTTCCTCCTCCGATCATACAGATGAAAGCCCTAATGTATCAAAGGATTTATATACCGATCCAAAAAAAGCAAAAAAGTTTGTTGAAGAAACAGAAATAGATACATTTGCCAGCTTTGTAGGCAATCTCCACGGAATATATTCCGAGAATAAACACCTGGATTTGAATCTATTGGAAGAAATTAGAAATATTATTCCTCATACATATTTGTCTCTTCATGGAGGTTCGGGAATAATTGAACAGGATATAAAAAAGGCTATTTCATACGGTATTGTAAAAATCAATGTTAATTCTGAGATGAGAATTGCATTTAAAATGACTCTTCAGGAAGTTTTAAATAATACAAAGGAAATTGCATTATACAAATTTATGCAGAAACCAATACAGGAAACACAGAAAGTTGTTGAACAAAAAATAACACTATTCGGTAGCGGGGGAAAAATATGAGTATCTTGTACTATATAAGTAATAATTTAAAATTAATAATATGAGAGTATTAATAACTAGAGAAATCCCTCAAGCCGGAATTAATATTTTAGAACAATATCCGCAAATAGAAATAGATATGAGAAAGGGGCCTCCCCTGAGTAGAGAGGAAATGCTTATAGCAGTAAAAGGCGCTGATGCATTAATACCTGTAATACCGGATAAAATAGATAGTGAAATAATTGAAGGGGCGGGAAAAAATCTAAAGATTATTGCAGCGTATTCCGTAGGATATGATCATATTGATTTAGATACAGCAACCAAAAAAGAAATATATGTATCAAATACACCCGGCGATTTAACAGAATCTGTAGGCGAACACGCTTTATCCTTGATGCTTACCTTAGCAAGAAGAGTATCTGAAGCTGATAGATTCTGCAGAGCAAAGAAATATAAATACTGGGATCCTATGATATTTTTAGGACCTAAGATATCGGAAAAAACACTCGGGATAATAGGATTCGGAAGAATAGGACAGCATTTTGCTAAGATAGCCAAATTAGGATTAGGGATGAGAATAATTTACCATGATGTTCTTAACCATCCCGAAGCTGAAAAAACTTTAGGAGCGGAGAAAGTATCTTTGGAATATCTATTGGAAAATAGTGATTTTGTATCTCTTCACTGTAATCTCTGTGAAGAAACAAAGCATCTGATAGGAGAAGCGCAGTTTAAAAAAATGAAGCCTCTTTCATATATTATAAATACAGCAAGGGGGCCGGTAATAAATGAAAGCGCGCTTGTTAATGCCTTGAAAAAAGGCATAATAGCCGGCGCTGCTTTAGATGTATTTGAAGATGAACCGGAAATTAACCCAAAACTGCTTAGAATGGATAATGTTGTTTTAACTCCTCATATTGCCAGTGCTACAAGAGAAGCCAGAATACAAATGGCCAGAATGGCTGTAGAGAATGTTGTAGATGTACTGGTTAATAAGAAACCTCCAAGATATTTAGTAAATAAAACCTTGAATAAAGAGAAAATTTCTTCTATATCCTAAGATATGATAAAAAATTTTATCTTAAGAAATAAATCCGTCTTCGGACTGGGTCTTATTACATTTCTGGTATTTATAACAATAATTACTATCTCTGAAATAAGAAGAATTCAAGGTAATACTATAAAACCAAATTTAAAGAAATTGGAAGAAACAGAATATATAAGTGAAGTAGAAAATACCGGGGGGTTGCAGACAGACAAAGAAGATTCTAATGAATCAGCATCCGATTCTTCAGCAGAAGAAATAATTGTCGATGAAGCATTTTGGGAAAATCCTGAGAGTACACAATCCATACTTGCCTATTTAAGTGAAAATGAGATAGATAAAAAGTACGGCATAATGAGAATTGATTATACTGACAATGGTTTTTCACCTAAGAACTCAAAAGCGGTAATAGGCCAAAAAGTCAGATGGATAAATAATACAAATGAGGACATCTTTATAAAACAGAAGACATTTCTTTTTAAGGAATTTAAAGAACCTATTTTACTGCCCGCCAACGGTATGTATGAATTTAGATTAAATAGAAGCGGTATGTGGTCCTATGAAGAAACAACTAACAAAAGATTTGGAAGTATAATAATTATTAAACCTTGAAAGCACTGTTACAAAGTTTATTTAAAAAACACTTATCGCATTTTGGCTTCCTTGCAGTACATGTATACCTTCCGTGAAGAACAGCACTTCCTGAGAAATTTACCCAATACTCCTTTGGTATTACAGAGATTAAATCCTGCTCTATCTTAACCGGTTCTTTCCTGTCAGTTAATCCTAATCTCATACTTACTCTTGATACGTGGGTATCCACCACAATTCCTTCAGCTTTACCCCAAAGTTCTTTAAGAATTACATTGGCACTCTTTCTGGCATATCCCGGTATTTTTATTAATTGCTCAATAGTATTGGGGACTATTCCCGAGTGTTTTCTAACAATATACTCTGCGGCTAGAATTAACCTTTCTGCCTTCCCTTTATAAAAATTTACAGGTTTGATAATTTCCTTTAGCTCGGAAATATCTGCGTTCTTGAGCTCACTCCATCCCGGATATTTTTTAAATAGAATAGGTGTAACTTCATTTACTTTTCTGTCTGTAGTCTGAGCTGATAATGCTACTGCTACAACCAGCTCATATTCATTCATATAATTTAACTCAGTTTTTGGATTGGGGTAATTCCTTTTTAATTCTTTAGCTATTTTTTCACCCTTATTTATATTCATATTATTAAAATAGTGATAATTGATCTTTTGATACTTCCTCTTTTTTTCTACTCTCTTCCTGAGGAATAAATCCTAATCTTTTAAGAAGAGATTTAAAATTATATTTCTCAAACACTTCTTTTACTCTTCCATAATTAAATTCTAAATACCTGCATTCATCTAGTTCAATCTGCATAGGAACATCAAGTATTATCTGTGCTAATTTTTTGCTCATCATCGCTGTTTCTGCACAATTAAGTAACTTTTCTCTCAGAGTATCAGGTTTGATCTTATCTATATTTCTATATATTTCCTCTATTGAACCATATTCCTGAATAAGCTTGGCGGCTGTCTTTTCTCCGATACCAAATACCCCCGGTATGTTATCGCTGGGATCTCCTCTTAATCCCTTGTAATCAGCAATCTTATCGGGGGTAAAACCTAATCTTTCTTCTGCTTCTTTCCCGTCTATCCATTCAATAAATCCCTTGCCGCTGGGAACACCTATAGATATATTTCCGTTTGTTAGCTGCCATAAATCACGATCATTAGATACAATAATAATCTTGCACTCATCTGAATATTTTAAAGCCGTAGTCCCTATCAAATCATCTGCCTCATATCCATCAACTTGAATCATTTTTATACCAAAAGATTCAAGAATCTCAATAACCTTGGGGATCTGTGCTGCTAATTCCGTATCCATTGGTTTCCTCTGAGCTTTATAAGCGGTGAAATCTCCAACTCTGAAGGTTGGTGCCTTGCTATCTAAGGCTGCAATTACATAATCCGGTTTTACTTTATCAAGCATGGTAATCAACATACTTGCTACTCCATATACTGCATTAATAGGCTCTCCCTCTTTATCTGTAAATGTCTTAGGAAGTGCGTGGTAAGCACGATGAAGGAAATTAAAAGTATCTATCAGTAGTAAAGTTTTCATTATTGAAGACGGGGAAATAATGCCTCCCGGAAAGTAATTCTTTCCTGGTTAAATTGTATAGAAATTTTTTCCGCAGTATCGGGCATAAAAGATCTAAGCATTCTTGAGATTTTTCTTACGCCTTCTATCTCATAGGATAGAACACTATGCAGAAGATCGGTATCTTTTATCTTCCATGGTTCATTATCATTTATATGTTTATCTATAACACTTATCTCGCTCCAAATATTGGATAATACTAAATCGGTCCTAAAATCATTCATGGGTTTATCCCATTCTAGATTATAGATGTTGTTGTCATTGGATAGAGGAAATAACATATTAGATTTTTCTGCTATCTTTGCAATACGGGATACTAAATTACCCAGACCGTTGGCTAATTCAGAATTATATACATCCTTAATACTATCTAAAGATATATCAACGTCCTCAGTTATAGGTCCGTATTTTAAAAAGTAGTATCTCACCGGATCTACTCCAAACTGTTTTACCAAATCTTCGGGTCTTATTATATTTCCTCTTGATTTACTTATCTTATCCCCATTAAGTGTAATAAAACCATGAACATATACGATATCAGGGGAGCGTATTCCTGCACTTTCAAGCATTGCAGGCCACAGAAGAGAATGCCATCTGGCTATGTCTTTTCCTACAAAATGAATTATTCTTGTATATTCATCCCAACAATTATTTTGTATCCCAAAAGTATAGTAATTAATCAATGCATCAAACCAAACATATAATACCTGCTCAGGATCTATAGGGGATGGGATGCCCCATGATAATTTATAACTTGGTCTGGTTACAGGAATATCTTTGATACCGTTATCTATAAAAGAGATCATTTCATTCTTCCTGCCCTCCGGAAGAATAAATTTATCCCGGTTAAGCATTTTCTTTAAGAATACTGAATATTTTGACCAATTAAAAAAATAGTTCTCCTCTGTAATTTTTTGTATTTCCCTAGTCGGGTGGTTGGGACATTTTCCATCTTCAGTTAATTCTGTAAGTGTTTTGTATGATTCGCATCCTTCACAGTATAATCCCTCGTATTCTCCCTTATAGATATCTCCTTTGTCATATGATCTTTGAAATACATCCCGGGCAATTCTAATATGATCTTCATCCGTTGTACGAATAAATCTGTCATAGGAAATATTTAATAGATCTATCTGCTCTCTATCTCTTTTTGATATATCATCTACATGCTGCTTAGGGGACAAATTCCTTGCTGCAGCGGCTTTCTCATTGGTAGTACCATGCTCATCAGTACCGGTTAAAAAATGTACATTACTCATTCCATAAACATCTCTGTAATATCTTGCAGTACAATCTGCGAGTATTTTCTCATAAGCTTGTCCTACGTGTATTACATCGTTTGTATAATCTATTGCAGTAGTAATTAGTATCTTCTTTTTTTCCATATATGGCGGTATTTTATCACCTTTTATTCCTTAGTTGATAGTAAATTCCTAAGTAAAGAAGCATAAAAAGACCTATATTCAACAGGGACATTATTTTAAATGCCCTTAACAAAGCTAATCCGGATATACCAAAGGAAATGTAAAAACCATATTTCATTGCATTCTTTAATTGATATTGGTAATTAGTAAAACCGGGGTTTTTCTTTCTAAGAAACTTGTATACGAAAAGGGATATAGTGAATCCTAAAGCAAGGAATAATGTAAATATAAATAAAAATATGGATGAATAATTCCCCGGCCATACTTGAAACACTACATATAGAAAGGTGCTCCAGGAAAAGATAATCAGTAAATATAGAATCTTTAGCATGAATTGATTTTAACATCTGTTAGAATATAAACATTATGGATTACACATTACTGATAATAATAGCGTTGTTCTTTATAGGATCTTTACTGGCCATGGGATATCTTCTGAATTCACGAATAAAAAGTTTCAGAGATGAACTAAAGAAAGGAGAGGATGATGTTCTTACACAATGGCTTAGAGACATGAAAGGTTCAGTAGATAAAAACTCGGAGATTCTGGAAAGACAGCTAAAAGATCAAAGAGATACTCTGGATCAGCAAATGAAAGCTCAAAGAGAAGCTATCAGCCAGCAAACAAAAGTAATATGGGAAAGAATGGAAAATTCAGCAGAAGTGATTAGATCGGTACAAAAACAGCTGGGAGGATTGCAGGAGTTTGGGAATGATATGAAAGATCTAAGTAATATTCTAAAGTCTCCAAAACTAAGAGGGGGTCTGGGAGAACAATTCCTATATGAGATTCTTGAAAATTTTCTTCCTAAAGAATTATTTAAAACTCAATATAAATTTAAAGATGGGAATATTTGCGATGCTGTTGTTTTCACAGAGAAAGGAATTATTCCTATAGATTCTAAATTTCCTATGGAAAATTTCAAAGCTATGTTAACAGCTCAAAATCAAGATGAAAGAGATAAATTCAAGAAAACATTTATAACTGATGTAAAAAAGAGAGTAGATGAAATATCATCTAAATATATCCTTCCTGCAGAAGGAACCACCGATCAAGCTGTGATGTACATACCATCAGAGAATGTATATTACGAACTAATAGTAAATACACCGGAGATAGAAGAATATTCAAGATCCAAAAATATAATAATGGCGTCTCCCAATACTTTATCTTATTTCCTAAAGGTATTACTAGTTGCATTCAGACAACATGAATTAGAGAAAAATGTAGGAGAAATATTAAAACAAATTGACGGGGTAATTATTGAAGCTCAAAAATTTAATGAAGACCTGGGAGTTTTAGAAAGACATATATCTAATTCGTACAAGAGTATGGATACGTTGAAAAGTAGATTTGGTAAATTATCTACTAAATTAGAAAACCTTCAGGAATTAGAATCTCCGGAACAAAAACCCTTACTGGAATAAAAATATCCCCCATGTACATATTCATATTTATATACATGGGGGTTTGCATCATTTATCGTCATCGTCAAGCCCGAGGGCCTTGACGATGCCCCACACTCCGACTAAAAGAAAGCCTGCTATGACTAGCAGGACTACAACCGTCTGGGCATCCATATCTCCTCCTTTCCTTTTGTTTTTATAAGATACATTAACAAATAATTAAGGAATATACAACCCATAGTTTATATAAACTGGAAACCGCTAACACTGTATAATGAAAAGGTGCCTAGAATTAAAAAGATAAAAAATAAGAATAACGAGCTTAATACTAGTCAGCTTGAAGCAGTAGAACATGAATCAGAACAAATGTTAGTTATAGCAGGAGCAGGGACAGGTAAAACAAGAGTAATAACAGAGAGAATAAAACATTTAATACAAAATGAAAAAGTAGATCCGGATCAAATATTAGCCCTAACATTTACTGATAAGGCATCTCAGGAGATGGTAGATAGAATTGGAGACATAATGCCTCTCGGTTATAAAGAACCATGGGTACATACATTTCATTCATTTGCAGATAGGATATTAAGAGAAGAAGGTTTGGAGATAGGAATAGATCCTTCATATAAAATAATCTCAGATCCTGAACAATGGCTTCTTTTAAGAAAAAATATATTTAAAATAGATCTGGAATATTTCAGGCCTTTAGGAAATCCCAACAAATTTATATCGGCTGTACTAAAATTCATATCCCGTCTTCAGGATGAAAATATATCCCCTGAAGAATTCTCTAAGTTTACCCAGGAAAATAATAAATCTACGGACACCGAAGAGAATAAGAGGAATAATGAACTATCTCTTTTATATAATAAGTACAATGAATTGAAGCTAAGCGATTCTAAATTTGATTTCGGAGATTTAATAATCTGGACTTTAAGATTATTCTCAAAAAGACCTTTAATATTGGAGAAATACAGAAAACAATTCAAACATATTCTTGTTGATGAATTTCAAGATACAAACATTGCTCAGTATGAATTAATAAAATTACTATGCCCGGGAAAAATGAAAGAAAGAACTCTAACAGTAGTTGGGGATGACTCCCAGTCTATATATAAATTTAGAGGAGCTGCTGTTTCAAACATAATTCAATTCATGAACGATTATCCCAAAGCAAAGATGATTACACTAATTCAGAATTATAGATCAACACAAAAAATATTGGATCCGGCATATAAAGTTATTCAGAATAATAATCCGGATACATTGGAATCCGCTTTAGGTATTTCCAAAGCACTAGTTGCAGAAATGAAAGGGAAAGGTATCGATCCCCTGGTAATACATTCTGATACATGGGAAGAAGAAGTAAACAGTGTGATAGAAAAAATAAAAGAAATACTGGATACCAAACCCGAATATTCATACAAGGATATAGCAATTTTAGCCAGGGCTAATAATCACCTTGAACCCTTTATGATGGCTTTAAGAAAAGAAAATCTCCCCTATCAGCTGGTAGGAAACAGGGGACTATATGATAGAGAGGAAATAAGAGATCTTCTATCATTGGTAAAAACCATACTTAATCCCAAAGACAGTGTTTCCCTTTACAGATGTATGAATATAAAATCTTTTAATATTCCCTACAGATTAATAGTATCTATGTTATCTGAAGCACGTTTTAACAAAATACCCTTGTGGGAAGTACTACAAAGTAATGAAGATAAAAATATGAAATTGTTTTTGAAGAAAATATCAGACTTTCAAAAATCAGGTTCAAAAGACAGCCCGTCAAGATTTATATACGACCTAATAGCCAATACAAATTACCTTCACCAATATCTGGAAAATGAGACAATAGAAAATCAGCTATGTATTAAAAATATAGATATATTTTTAAAAAGAGCTCAAAAGTTTGAGGTCGAATTTTATAACGATGAAAAAAGAATGCCATCCGTATTAGATTTTATTGATTATCTTGATTTAATGATAGAAGCTGGAGACAACCCCGCCCAGGCTGAATTAGAAGATATTGATACTATAAATTTGATGACTGTACATGCATCCAAAGGCTTGGAATTCCCCGTAGTGTTCATCGTAAATATGGTGTCCGATCGTTTTCCTACAAGAAACAGAGGAGATTTGATAGAAATACCTGATAGTATAATTAAGGAAGTACTGCCTTCCGGAGATGAGCACATACAAGAAGAAAGAAGGTTGTTCTATGTGGGTATGACGAGAGCCAAAAAATATCTTTATATCACCTATGCAGATAACTACGGAGGGAAAAGACAGAAAACCCCCAGTGGTTTTATCAATGAAACGGGATTAAAAATATTCAATTTCAAATCGGAAAAAGAAAATAGTGTTGAAGTAGAACAAACAGCTCTTTTTGGACTTCAAACAGGTTTTAGAAATTATCAAGGTGAGGAAGCAGTAGATTCTTTACCAAAAACATTAAGTTACTCTCAGATTGAAAAATTTAGAGTGTGCCCTCTCCAATATAAATATGCATATATATTAAAAATACCGGGACCCCCTAATCATGCATTAAGCTTTGGAGATACTATACACAAATGTCTAAGAGATTTTCATCACAGAAAAATGTTTGGGGAAGATTTAACTCTGGAGAATTTATTAAAAATATATGACGATAACTGGCAACCTATTGGATATCAAAGTGAAGAACATAGAAATAAAAGATACGAAAGCGGTAAAAAATTACTGGAAAATTACTATAATAAGCATCACAAAGACAATATAAAACACGTAGGATTAGAAAAAACATTCTATCTTAATCTTGCCGGTTATAAATTTACAGGAAAAATTGACAGGTTAGATCAACTTGAAGATGGTGTAGAAATTATTGATTATAAAACAGGGGGAATAAAGGATCAGAAGGAAGTAGATAACGACAATCAGGTAACCATATACGCTATTGCTGCAAAGGAATCGCTGGGATTAAATCCAAAGATTCTTTCTTTATATTACGTTGAACATGGGGAGAAATTATCTACAGTCAGAAATGAATCTCAGCTCGAAAAACTAACCGAAGAAGTAGAAGAAATTGTTAATGAAATGAAAGAAGGTAATTTTGAGGCAACTCCGGGAATGCATTGTGCATTCTGTGATTATAGGAGTATATGCCCCCACACATTTAAATCCTAGTTAATTCCCAAATCTATCTTTTATCTATATGGGAAGTGTAATTATTTTACTTAGAGCTACTAGCAGCTTGCTCGAGTATTTAATATATGGATGGGGAAATCTAACAATCTCCCCTCCGAATTTTTCTTTGAAATGAGTAAAGCCGGCCCAGTGAGAGGTAAAGAATGGAAATCTGGAATCATCCACTCCCTCCAAATCCAGAGTTTTATAACCTGTACTTTTTAAATAAATAACCGCTTTCCATAAAAGTTCGTATCCGATCTTCGTCTTTCTTCCGGCATCAGCAGTACCTCCTATGGAATACAATACCAAATCATTATGCCCTAGGAATAATTTGCCGCTCATTAACTCTCCTTTATTGTTATATGCATTTACCAAGTGAGATTTCCTGCCAAAGGATTTTGATCGGGACAACACTTCAGAAAAGGGGAGTTTATAAAACTTCTGACGTACAGCAGTTTGTGCAAATATCTCATAGAAAGAAGAGAGAGCTTCCTCCGTGGGATTCTCATAATACCTTATCTGCACACCTTCCCTCTCAGCTCTATGAATTGAATACTTACCACTGTGGGATACATTATTCCAAAGATCTGCTTCACTTTTAGTTAGATCAATGTACATGGTTGAAGGAACAGAAAGCGGGGTATAACTTTTTAGGAAACCA
>DBQJ01000021.1:0-599 GCA_002305205.1 candidate division WWE3 bacterium UBA1397
AATGATTTTGATACATGGCGGAGGGAGAGGGATTCGAACCCTCGTGTCACTTTCGTGACGCTTGGTTTTCGAGACCAGCCCGTTATAACCACTTCGGTATCCCTCCATACCTAAGATAATGCTAATTATACCTTAATTAAGATATCTACTCCCTATAGCATAAATGTACCTGGGTATTTGAATTAGCCCTTTGTTGTGCTATACATTGCATAAATGGATCAAGTTTCCCAAATAAAACAAAAATTAGATATTGTGGATATTATTGGATCATACATACCCTTGAAAAAAGCAGGTAGAAATTATAGAGCTGTATGCCCTTTTCATGCAGAAAAAACTCCTTCCTTTATGGTTTCTCCGGAATTACAAATGTACAAATGTTTCGGGTGCGGAGTATCCGGAGATATCTTCAAGTTTATTGAACAGATAGAAGGTGTTGATTTTCCCTCTGCTTTAGAACAAATGGCAGAAAGAGCAGGAATAAAACTGGAGAAATCAAGTTATGATCCCGATTCTTATCTAAAAAAACAAATCTATTTCATAAATGAAATCACTGCCAAGTTTTATCAATATATTCTTTTAAAACATACTTTAGGTAAAAA
>DBQJ01000021.1:695-3925 GCA_002305205.1 candidate division WWE3 bacterium UBA1397
TTCAGAGGAAGAATCATGTTTCCATTGACTGGAGTGGACGGTAAAATCGTTGGATTTACTGCCAGAACTCTTTTTGACAGAGAGCCAAAGTATTTAAATACAAATGAAACACCGGTATTTCATAAATCATTTTTTCTCTTTGGTCTTGATAAAAATAAATTAAATATAAAAAAGGAAGGTGCTTTGTTTGTAGAGGGACAGATGGATTTAATATCTTCCTGGCAGGCAGGTATTAGGAATGTAGTTTCTGTCTCAGGAACTTCCCTAACTGCAAATCAGCTGTCAATCTTATCCAGATACACTAATGAAATCACATTTTGTTTTGATTCGGATAGTGCAGGAGTGAGTGCTTCATACAGAGCGGTGGAATTGGCAGAAAGGCAAAATTTCAACATCAAAATAGCCATAATACCGGAACCATTTAAAGACATAGATGATTTAATTAAACATAATACAGATAATGCTAAGAAACAGATAAAAGAAGCTATTCCTGCTTATGATTATTTTATATTAACTACATTAAAGAAATATGATCGTAATACATCCGCAGGCAAGAAAAATATAATGGATGCTTTAATACCTTTGTTTTCTAGAATATCCAATAAAGTACTATTTGATGATTATGCCAGAAGAATAGCAAAGGAACTGGAATTATCCGAAGAAACTGTATTCTCAGTTTTAAAGAAAGGAGAAACTGATGAAAGGGATGAGGAAATACTTTATCCGGAGGAGAAAATAAAAGCATTTAAACAAAATCCGGAAGGATATTTTATAGCTTTGTTATTTAAATCCGATCCCGAGGTAATAAGAAAATATGCACAGGATATAGAATTGGAATCATTCCAGGATAGAAATCTAGGGGAGATATATAAACATCTTATAGATTATGTTTCCGATAGAAAAAAACCCGTAGATATAAATTCTTTTGTAAAAAAGATGGATGAAGAGAAAAAGAAAATTGTAGCAGAACTTTATCTTTGGGATTTGGATTTCTCCCATGATGTACCCGGTAAGATTGACAAGGAAATAGAGTTTACCGTGAAGAGAATTATGAACGAAGCTCTCAGGAGAGAGTTAAAAGAAATTAGTAATAGGATAAAAATAGCTGAAATGGAGGGCAACTCAACGGAGATACAGAAATTAACTAAGAAATTTGAAAAGTTGTCAAAAGGTCTTTTATAAGGTATAACACTCGTGTATCCTTTCATATAACATGCCTAAAAAACCCATAAAACAAGAAAAAAACAATAAAGATAAGAAAAACCATTTGGATATAAATGTAACTAAGCTTGTATCTAAAGGAAAGAAGCAGAGTTACCTTACACTAGACGATATTCTTGTATTATTTCCCAATGCTGAAGAAGATATAGAAACACTAGATTATTTATATGAAAAGCTTTCTGATGCCGGTATTGATGTATTTGATGTAGCTTCAGAGAAAGAAGCCGAAAAGATTACTAAGATAGAGGAAATAGACTTATCTCAAATTAAGCTTGATAAGACAGTTACTTCTGATCCGGTTAGGATGTATTTAAGAGAGATTGGAAATTATGATCTTCTCAAAGCAGTAGAAGAGGTTGATTTAGCTAAGAAGGCAGAGGCCGGAAGATATAGATTACTGGTCAAAGATATGACTAAAAGCATGGGCAAGAAACCTTCATTTGAACAAATAGCAAGGGAAATGCAGTTAAAGACAAGTGAGATTAGACAACTTGATTCTTATGCAAAGACAGTATCGGATAGAGAATCAAATATTTCAGCTGAACAGCTTGCCCGAGCTAATCTTAGATTAGTAGTATCCATAGCAAAAAAATATATGGGAAGGGGCCTCTATTTCTTAGATCTTATCCAGGAGGGAAATATTGGGCTAATGAGAGCTGTAGATAAATTTGACTGGAGAAGAGGTTTTAAGTTCTCCACTTATGCAACCTGGTGGATTAGACAAGCTATTACCAGAGCAATAGCAGATCAAGCTAAGGTTATTAGAATCCCTGTACATATGGTAGAAACAATAAATAAATTTAAGAAGATAGAAAGGGAACTGGAACAGAAGTATGAAAGAGCTCCTACACCTGAGGAAATAGCCAAGATCATGGGAATAGATATGGATAAGGCACATGAAATTGTCAAAATATCACAGGAGACAACAAGTTTGGAGACCCCTGTAGGAAGAGAAGAGGATACAAGATTAAAGGAGTTTATTGAAGATGAAACAACATTATCTCCTTTTGAATCGGCCAGCAGAGAGTTATTAAAAGGTCATATAAATGATGTATTAACAACGTTAAATGCCAGAGAAAAGAAAGTGTTAGAATTGAGATTTGGATTAAGCGATGGGAGATCCAGAACTCTGGAAGAAGTAGGAAAGGAATTTGGTGTTACTAGAGAAAGAATAAGACAGATAGAGGCCAAAGCATTAAGAAAGTTAAGACACCCGTCAAGAAGCAAAAGATTAAGAGATTACCTTTAATTACTGCATCCGCAGTCAGTTCCGCTATTCATATTTTTAAAAATATATACGTCCGAGAGAGGGATTAGATTTGGTTTTGGAAGGCTGAATTCCTTTATCATTTCAAATTTATTTTTATCCATCAATGTATTTTCAAAGTTATTCCATCTTTCAGCATACTGTGGATATTTTTTAATTACTTCCTCTCTTTTAAAATTTTGCATAGGTCTTGAAGATATAATTACATATTCAAATAGATTGGGATTAACAGGATAGTGAAGGAAGCTATTCTCAGATTCGTATACATTTGTTTGTATTACCTCCGTCCCGTTTAATTTATTCATAGGATCAAGCCCTTCCTCTGTATAAACAAGGATATATGGAAGCAGTGTATTTTTCGTGGGGATATTTTCTTTAGCCCATTTATATGCTTCTGATTTTGGGGTATCTCTTCTGAATTGGAATAAAAGAAGAGAGGGGTAGTATAAATAAGATAGGGTGAGAAGAAATAATAACAAAATGTAAGCTGCATTTGTTAATGTGTTTTTTATGGCAGACAGGCCATAGGAAATATAAATAACCGCCAGGGGAATTATAGGAAGGAGCCACCTTTCAACTCTTCTTGACTGTAGGGAGTAGAAGAGGAGGTAAAATAAAATATTGGCAATTATAAAAAAATGGAAATGCCTGTTTTTATTTTCCTCGTCTTTTTTGAATGCTGAATATATTCCTAGAATAAAGAATGGGAGTAAAATTATTCCGATTATATGAATAAAAGCAT